>CANJJI010000152.1 GCA_947474545.1 Beijerinckiaceae bacterium
AACGCATGTCTGCGTTCTACGAGGGCAAATATGACATCCTGCTTTCAACGGCTATCGTTGAGTCCGGACTTGATATTCCCCGCGCCAACACCCTGATCGTCTGGCGCGCCGATATGTTCGGTCTTGCGCAACTCTATCAATTGCGTGGTCGCGTTGGACGTTCGAAAACACGCGCCTATGCTCTGTTCACAATACCCGCCAAACGCCAGATCACGCCGCAAGCCGACAAGCGCTTGAAGATATTGCAATCTCTGGATACGCTTGGCGCGGGTTTCCAACTTGCCAGCCACGATCTCGACATTCGCGGTGGCGGCAATCTTCTGGGCGACGAGCAATCCGGACACATCAAGGAAGTGGGTTACGAACTCTATCAGCAAATGCTGGAAGAAGCTGTGACAGCGCTGAAAGCAGGCCTGAGCGAACCTGTGGAGGAGCAATGGTCGCCAGTCATCACCATCGGCACGCCTGTTACAATTCCGGAAGATTATATCTCCGACCTCACCTTGCGCCTGGGCCTCTATCGCCGGCTGTCCACGCTGGAAACGGACGAGGAAATTGAGGCCTTTGCAGCCGAAATGGTCGACCGCTTTGGTCCGTCTCCGCCGGAAGTCGAACAATTACTGAAGCTCGTTTCCATCAAGGCGTTGTGCCGCAGGGCGCATGTGGACAAGGTCGATGCCGGACCCAAGGGCGTCATCATTTCCTTCCGCGATAATTCCTTCGCCAATCCGCAGGGGCTTGTGCGCTTTATTGCCGAACAGCGAAGCGAAGCGAAAGTGCGCCCGGATATGCGCGTCGTCTTCATGCGTGATTTTGAAAGCGCCGACGAGCGGCTCGAAGGGACACGCCAGATCATGCGCACGCTGGTGGGCATTGCCGAGAAAGGCAAGAAAGCCGCGTAAATCAGCCGCCGCCAGAGTTTTGCCAGCTCAGCAGATCCATGATGCGCGTTTCAAGTCCATCGCGCACATTGCGATAGGCGTCGAGCATTTGATCGCGTGAACCTTGCACGGCGGTCGGATCTATCGTCGGCCAGTAAAGGACATCGGAGGCCATCGTGCGCGTATATTCCAGCGCGGAATGGTGCGCTTCGGGCGAGAGCGAGACGATCATGTCAAAGCTTTCGTCTTCAAGATCATCGAAGACGCGTGGCTTATGCTTTGAAATATCAATGCCGATTTCCTCCATCGCCGCTGCGGCAAAAGGATCGAGCTGACCTGGCCTCACTCCAACGCTGGCAATGAAAATATCGCGGCCAAAATGATGGCGCGCCAAGGCCTCTGCCATAGGCGAACGGACGGCATTAAAGGAACAGGCGAACAGCACTGATTGGGGCCGTTTTTTGAGGACCGCCCCGCTCATGCATCATGATCCTGGAAACTGCTGGCCATCGGCTCAACCCTTCCAGTGCAGGGCTGTCACAAGCGTAAAAAGACGCCGGGCCGTTTCGAAATCGCAATCGATCTTGCCAGCAAGCCTTTCCTCCAGCAATTTTGCGCCGTCATTGTGCAGGCCGCGCCGCCCCATATCGATCGCTTCGATCTGCGAGGGTGTGGCGGTACGGATCGCCGAATAATAACTCTCGCACACCATGAAATAGTCTTTGAGCAGGCGCCGGAAAGGCGAAAGCGAGAGAATGTGCGTGACTACAGGCTCGCCAAAACTATCGCGAGTTTCAAACACCAGTCTGGATTCATGCAATGCGATGTTAAGCGAGTAAGGCCCGCCTTCATGGCCCGGTATGCCGAAATTGTTCTGTTCAACCAGATCGTAGATCGCAATCGCGCGCTCGTGTTCCTGATCGGGATTGCCACGGCCGATGGAGGCTTCATCGAGTGTGACAGCTATCAGCCGGCGCGTATTCGCGTCTTCACTCATATCTCATTCCAGGTTGAGCCGGATGGCGACAGATCGGGCATGAGCGTCAAGCCCTTCCACCTTACCCAGCGCGATGGCTGAAGGACCAAGCGCGCGCAGGCTTTCGGGCGCGCATTTGAGAATCGATGTCCGCTTCATGAAGTCGAGGAGATTGAGGCCAGAGGAAAATCTTGCAGAGCGGGCCGTCGGCAGGACGTGATTGGAACCGCCAACATAATCACCGATCGCTTCGGGCGTATGTCCGCCGATGAAAATGGCGCCGGCGTTGTGCACGCGTGCGGCAATCTCTTCGGCATCCTCAGACATGATTTCCAGATGTTCGGCTGCGATACGGTCGGCGATCCCGATGGCATCGGCCAGTTTCGCGCACAGGATGATCGCACCAAAATCGCGCCAGCTGGCCCCGGCTATGTCCTTGCGGGGCAGAGTTGAAAGCTGGTTGTTGACGGATGCAGCCACTGCGTCCGCCAGCGAAACATCGTCAGTGATCAGCAGCGATTGGGCCGCCGTATCATGTTCGGCCTGCGCCAGAAGGTCGGCGGCAATCCATGCTGGATTGGCTGACTTGTCGGCCATGATAAGAACTTCGGATGGTCCGGCAATCATGTCTATGCCGACCTGTCCAAAGACCTGCCGCTTTGCGGCTGCCACATAGGCATTGCCGGGACCTACGATTTTGTAAACGGGCGCGATGGTTTGCGTGCCATAGGCAAGGGCCGCGATCGCCTGCGCTCCCCCCATGCGATAGATTTCATCGACACCGGCCAGTTCTGCTGCAGCTAGAACCAACGGATTCATTTCGCCGCCTGGCGCAGGCACTGCCATGACGACCCGCTTCACGCCGGCAACCTTTGCCGGCACGGCGTTCATCAAAACCGACGAAGGATAGCTTGCTGTTCCTCCCGGCACGTAAAGGCCGACAGCTTCTACGGCGGTCCAGCGCCACCCCAATTCAACGCCCAGCGCATCAGTAAAGCGCTGATCTGCGGGGCGCTGCTTTTCGTGATAGGCGACGATGCGTTTATGCGCGAAGGCCAGGGCGTCGAGAGCTTCAGTCGAGCATTGCGCGCGCGCAGCGGCAATCTCGCCAGAACTGACGCGCAGCGCTGTCTTGCTGAAATCCAGCCGGTCAAATTTGAGCGAATATTCGGCGAGTGCTGCGTCGCCACGCGCCACGACATCCTTGATAATGGCGCGCGCCGCGTTGTCGACGTCTTCGGACACTTCCCGCTTCATGGCCAGGAGGGCGCGAAAGCGCTCTTCAAAACCGGGCTCTCGCATATCGAGCCGAACTGGCATTGCTTACTCCTGAATATATCGCGCAGTTTCTATCGAGGCCAGAACTATGCTGGAACATTCCAAACGCTTTCTGGCGCAGGGACATTCATCCCGAGTCATCATCATCGAGCACATGCCCCGGGCGCTTACGCGCCTTCCAGCGCAAATCGAGATCGTTCATCTGGGCTTCGATATAGTCGACTTCAACACGCACCGCGCCGCCAGCGGAAAAAGTGAGCAGGATAACGCCGCCAGGCGCTTCGCCCGGTTCGAATGTTATGCTGAGGAGATTGAGCACCCTGCTCTTGCGGGTCTGATCAAAGCCTTGCAACGCGACCTTTCGCACACCATCGAAATGCAGGCCGGTTTGGCACCGCTCGATCCGGCCTTCTTCGGCCGCGACCCAGTCGAATCTCTGGCACACCAGAGCAAAACGCTTCTCCTGCTGAAGCCAGGCCATATCAGATATGCGTACGATAGCATCCTGCAGATTGGCCGAAATGACCTCAATATCCTCCGAATCAAAGGCAAGCAGCCTCAAACCCGCTGTCGCGGGCGCCTGCTCCTTGCCATCACTCTTCCGTTCATCCATCATTCAGCCCTATGCAGTGAAGAGTTAGCCGCGCCGCTCCAGGAAGGCAATCGTCTGGCGGGCCGATTGTCCTCGTGAAACGATCGCCCGCATGGGCTGGCAAGGGAGTAGAGTTATGAGAGTTTCTTTGAAACGCTTCGCCACGACGTCAGTGAGCGCGGCCCTTGGTGTGATAGCACTTGTATGCGCGGCCACCCAGGCAAGCGCCCAATATTATCCTTATCCCCCGCCCGGCTATTATCCGCCGCCACCGCCGCCGGTCTATTATCCGCAGCCGCAGCCCTATTACGTGCCGCAGCAGCCACCGCCGGGATATTATACACCGCGGCCATCGCGCAACGCCGTCGCGGAACAATGCGCTACACAATATGGTACCTGTAGCATCGGTCCGACGCGGCCAGGGCGGGGTTGCAATTGCTTCTTTCCCGGTTCGGGGAAAATTCCAGGTGTCGCTGTCCGGTAACGGCAAGCACAAGACGGCGCAGCAGCTGGCCCCGATTCTCGACGGCACAAACGGCGGCGGGACATTAACCATCCCGTCTGCACTTGGGCTGATGGCTAACAAATTCTTACAAACCCCATCGCGCTCGCCTGGCTTTTGATATAGGAAACGGGCGCGGGAAAATCCCGGTGTGGCGGGTTGACGGGCTTTCATGTTCAGGCGTCGTGAGTTGTTGAAATATGCGCTGGCGGGCCTGGCTGTCCCGGCGCTTGATGTATTTGCCGACATGTCTGAAGTCTTGGGTCAGACCAATGAGCCGGACAAGCCGGCAACAGATACACCAACCGACCCCGCGCCCGGAAACGGCGCCAAAGGCAAACCGTTCGGACAGAACTCGGTCGCCGACGAAGCCCGGGAGAGAGCTGGCAAGCCCTTCAAGGCTTCCAGCGCGGAATTGCCGGACTTTTTCGCCAAGCTGGAATTTGATCAGTTTCTGGACATCAAACGCAAGCGCGAAAGCCTGATCTGGGCCGATGATAATGTCGGCTTCGCCATCGAGCCATTGCATCGTGGATCCATATTCTCCGGCGAAATGGTGCTGCAGATCGTCGAAAACGGCTCTGAAAAGCGGCTAAGCTACCGGCGTGAAGATTATGACTTCGGCAAACTCAAGCCGCCTGGCGAAGCAGCTTCGCTGGGCTTTTCTGGATTTCGTGTCTTGCGGACAGATGGCAAGGGGAATCGCGAGGAAGTGGCTGTTTTCCAGGGCGCCTGCTTCTACAAGGCCATCGCCGAACACCAGATGCCCGGCATCACCGCGCGCGCATTGGCGTTGCGTGTTGGCGACCCCAAGGGCGAGGAAGTCCCCAGGCTGGTATCGGCCTGGATCGAAAAGCCAACGCGGGCTAAAAATGCCCTCGTCGTTCACGCTCTGCTGGACTCGCCCAGCCTCAGCGGCGCATTCCGCTTCACCCTGAGACCGGGCGAGGCCACCATTGTTGATACCGAATGCACCCTCTTCACACGCGTAGCCATCGACCATTTTGGTCTGGGCGCGATGCAAGCGACCTATCTTTTCGGCCCGATGGACCGGAGGCGTTCCGAAGACATCAGGCCGGGCGTTTACGAGGTGTCAGGCCTGCAGATGCTCAGCGGCCGCAAGGAATGGATCTGGCGTCCGATATCCAATCGCGACACGCTGCAGGTTTCTGCCTTCGTGGACGAAAATCCGGCGGGCTTCGGGCTGTTGCAAAGGGACCGCGAATTCTTCCGGTTTCTCGACGATGAGCAATTCTGGCATCAACGCCCGTCCGTATGGATCGAGCCCATCGGCGAATGGGGCAAGGGCAGCGTGACGCTGGCGGAGATTCCCGCCGATTCCCAGCTCAACCAGAATATCGTCGCCTATTTCCGGCCCCGCGAACCATTGGCCGCCAACTCGGAAACAAATTTTGCTTACCGGCAATTCTGGTGCTGGACACCGCCCGAACGGCCAAACCTTGCGATGACAACGACTTCGCGCCTCGGGCGCGCTTATGGAGCTCCGGCCAATTCACGCCGCCGCCGTGTTCTGGTCGAATTCACGGGCGATATATTTGGCGAAGATAAACCACAGGATGAAATCCGGCCAAGAGCGTCCTGTTATTCGGGGACTATCACATCGGTGCGCACAACGCTGATCAAAGAACGCAAGACCATGCGGGTTCAGTTCGAATTCGACCCCGGTCAATCCAACCAGAGCGAGCTGCGACTTGATCTTGCCCTCCGCGATACGGCTGTAACCGAGACATGGCTCTATCGATGGACGGCGTGATTTATCCTGAAAATCTGGCGGCGATCGGCGCTTCCCCAGCGCCCGGAAATTCACCGGAACAACCAACCGCGATTGCTCCGGCCATGCCGGCCGAATCTCCGCTCGAAATGCCCGTGCAATCGCTGACGCAATTCGACAGACGGAGCCGCCGCCAGCCAAACGACAAAAGCCTGAACTGGTGGACCTTTGTCAGCCGTATCATCGTATTTGGCGGCGGGTTCGCGCTCACGGCTTATGGCGCCAATGAAATGTTTGGCGTCATCAACGTCGGCGCCATCACTGTCCTTAAATGGCTGCTGCTGGTTCTTTTCGTCATCAATTTTTCCTGGATCGCCTTCTCGTTCTGCGCCTCTCTGGCCGGCACTGCATGGCTTCTGACCAAGGGCCGGGAAAAAGGCAAACCTGTCCAGCCGCTTCGCGAACGCACTGCGGTCGTGATGCCGATCTATAATGAAACGCCTGCCCGCGTGATGAGCGCGATGCAAGCAATGATCGAAGAGGTGGCGCTGACAGGCCAGGGCGGGCATTTCGACTGGTTCCTTTTGTCCGATACGACCAACCCTGACATCTGGATCGAAGAAGAACGCGCTTTTACTGGCCTGCGCGCCCGCGTTGCGGGCAAGGCGCATATCTATTACCGCCACCGGCCCAAGAATACCGCGCGAAAGACTGGCAACATCGCCGATTTTGTCACCCGTTGGGGTGGCGCGTACGCGCATATGCTTGTTCTCGATGCGGACAGTCTGATGAGTGCGGACACTATTTTGCGCCTGACGGAAGCCATGGAGAATGATCCGGACGCTGCAATCATTCAGTCGCCTCCACTGATCATAAATCGCAATACGCTGCTGGCGCGGCTTCAGCAGTTTGCTGCACGCTTTCAGGGGCCGATTGTCAGCGCCGGATTGCAGGCGTGGTCGGGAACTTCAGGCAATTACTGGGGACACAATGCGGTCATTCGCATGCGCGCCTTCGCCGATCATTGCGGCCTGCCTGTCCTGCGCGGGAACCCGCCCTTCGGCGGGCATATCATGAGCCATGACTTCATTGAGGCGGCCCTGCTCCGTCGCGCCGGGTATTCGATTTACATGTTGCCTGCGTTGACTGGCAGCTATGAAGAAAGCCCGCCATCCCTGATTGATCTTGCCATCCGCGACCGGCGCTGGTGTCAGGGCAATCTGCAGCACATCAGGGTCATCTTTGCCAAGGGGTTCACACTCGCCACGCGCCAACACATCGCGCAGGGCATCATGAGTTATCTTGCCTCTCCACTTTGGCTGGCACAATTGCTCGTCGGTATCGTGCTTGTGCTGCAATCGACCTATATCCGCCCTGAATATTTCTCCGACCAGGTGACGCTGGTCCCCGCATGGCCTGTGTTTGATGCCGAACGCGCGTTGTGGCTGTTTGGCGTTACGATGGCTGTTCTGTTAGCGCCAAAATTCTTCGGAATGATCGTCGCGATCTGCAAAGCGCGCGTCAGGCGCAACAGCGGCGGCGCGTTGGGCATATTCTTTTCCACCTTGTTGGAAATCATCCTGTCTTCGCTATTCGCGCCGATCATGATGCTGATCCAGACAGGATCGGTCTTGCGTATCTTGTCGGGACGTGACGCCGGATGGAATCCGCAACGGCGGGACGATGGGTCGATCCCGCTACGCGCCATCATTGGCCGCCATTTCTCGCATACCATTCTGGGAATTGTCACGCTGATCGCAGCCTTCCTGATTGCCCCATCACTGGCCGCATGGATGTCGCCAACGATTGCAGGCCTGATCTTCGCCATCGGGCTTTCGTGGGCGAGCGGTCAACTGGCCATAGGTCTGGCACTGAAAGCGATGGGTCTGCTGCGGACTCCAGAAGAAACGCAGGCGCCTGGCGTTGCGATCCGCGCTGCGCAAATACTTGCTGAAAATCAGGGACCGGACGAGCCTGGCAATGCGCTGGCAGCCATTCACGCTGATCCCGGCCTGCGCGCCGTCCACGAGACGTTTCTACCCTCCGGCTCTCCCCATATACGTGGACAGATCGATCCCAATCGCGCGCTTGCGGAAGCCAAGCTCAACGACGCGCACTCTCTGGAAGAAGCTATTGCCTGGATCAAACCGGCTGAATGCAGCGTGTTGCTGCATGACCGGGCGCTGATCGACATGCTGGCGCGGCTTCCGCTGAGACCAGCATCATAGGCAAATTTGGGTCAATCGTATTTTGGGCCGATGACGCCTGCGGATGTCACCACAACCCAGCCGCCTTGACGGCGAACAATGGATTGCACACGGCCTGCGCCTGGTATTATGGATCCTGGATAGACTTCGATGAATCCACGCTTGCTTTCCAGCAAAGCAACGCCCTGCTGCACTTCGCGCAGGGCGTAACCGGCGAGCGGGGTCGGTTTGGGCAGGGCATTGGCGTCAACCTGCGGAGGCGGCGGTGTTACAACAGAGCGCGAGACAATCGTGCTGTTGGCTTGCGGCGTCTGTGAAATGGCGGCCACCGGCTTGCCATCCGAGAACTGCCGTTCGAGGCGGGCGACCCGTTCTGCCAGCTCTTCGCGCTGCTTGGCGTCCCTGTCTACACGCACATTCACTTCTGTCACAGCAGCCCCGTTCGCCGCGCGCCCTTGTTCGATCCTACGGGAGAGATCACCCATGGATTTTTTGAGAGCTTCCAGTTCCGCCGTCTGGCGCGCCCGGACTTCCGGCGAATCAAGCTGCGCGAGCTGCGCCCGAGCAGCCTGCAGATCACTGGAGACCTGCTGCAACTCCTGCCGCAATTGATCAATAGGCGATAGACGGGCGGTCATTTCTCCTGCCCCCCCAAAGAAGGGTAAACCGCTGGCCGACACGTTGGCGCTGATAACCCAGCCGCCGCCCAGCAAGATGGCGACTGCGGCCGCGCGGGATAACCAGGCGGATGATTTCCCGCTTTTGGACGGTTCAGCCTGGGCGTTGGGACGAAAAGCGGAGGCGCGCAGGGGCTTGATCGGCTCGGCCGGGGCCTTAGGCGCAGTATGCTCCTGTTTCTCTGGCCTTGATGTGGTCTGCATCGGCTCGGGCGTATTATTCACAACCGCTTCAATGACCGGCGCGGGCATCCGGCTAGTGAATGGTGAAGGTTTTCCGTGCTGAGCGCCCGTTTCGGCGGCATCCAACGCGGCGATCGAGCGCAGCACGGATTTATGAGGATTGACCGGCGGCGGCAGCAATGCCGGGCCATTGGAATTGTCTGAAGCGCCAGTCTGAAGGTCATCACGCATGGTCATTACCGCATCCTCTGCGAGCAGAATTTGCGCGATGATTCTCCCAGCCGCTTAATGAACCCTTAAGACTAACGCTTGTTAAGAAAATTTCGCACGCTTCCGCAGATCCGGGAACATGCGCATCCACAGGAGTGAAGCCAGAACAGCGATAACACCACCGGCTGCGACCGTGGGCACGACGCCGATGAAAGAAGCCAGGGTCCCGGATTCAAACTCGCCAAGCTGGTTCGAAGTCCCCGAAAGGATATTGTGCACGGCAATCGTCCGTCCGCGCATCTCGTCAGGCGTTTCGGTCTGGATCAGCGTCTGGCGGATAACGACGCTGATCATATCGGCCCCGCCCAATACAGCCAGACACATCATGCCTGCGTATATATTGGTTGAAAAGCCAAACCCGATTGTGGCCGCGCCATAAATAGCGACGGCGGCAAACATCGTGCGGCCTATGTGCCAGCGCAGTGAAAAATTCGCGATAAACAGGGCGGCCGCCAGCGCGCCAACCGAAGGCATGGAACGCAGGACGCCTAAACCCCAGGGGCCGGTTTCGAAAATGTCCTTCGCAAAAACCGGGAGCAGCGCAGTGGCGCCAGCAAAGAGAACCGCCACCAGGTCAAGCGTGACGGTTCCCAACACCACAGGCGTACGCCAGATGAACTGATATCCGGCGACCAGCATAGCGAGGGTCACGGGAGGTTTTGCCTCGGTGGCCCGGCGTGCGCCGAGCATCCACGCCAGAATCGCAGCGCCTGAAAGACAAATGCAAGCTGTAAGAAAGGGCGCATTCGCTCCGAAAGGAAACAACAGGCCGCCAATCGAAGGCCCCAACAATGTTGCAGATTGGTTGACAGTGTTATTCCAGGCTGCAGCCGCTGAAAAATCTTCACGCGGGACGAGTGACATGACCAAGGCCTGCCCGGCAGGACCTGAAAACGCCCGCGCAGCACCGAATATGATGACAACGATATAAAGCGGCCAGACGCGTTGCGCGTGAATGAAACCAACCAGCATCATTCCGATAACAGCTGCCGACGCCAGGGCCATCGCGATGCTGCAAACAACGATGATCATCCGCCGGTCATAACGATCGGCGACCGGACCACTGATCAACGAGAGCGCGATGACCGGCAGGAAAGCTGCCAGTCCAATCAGCCCCAGCGAAAAAGGATCGCCAGTCAATTCATAAACCAGCCACGCGATCGCGATGGTCTGAATGTGTTGCCCCAGGCCCCACAAAAATCGCGAAGCAACGTAGGTCCTGTAATCTCGAATCAGAAAAACAGACCTGTTGCCGCTCCAAAATCCCTCTGCCATTGCGCTTTCCGTTGCGGATAGATGCAGAACGAACGAAAAAGTAGTTCGTTTTGCAGCAAATTTGATTGTATCTACATACACATGCCCAATGGTACACGCGACTTAATGTTTGCGCTGGCCATCCGGGCAGATACTGTAAGGATTGACAAAAATTAGTGTAATTCCTCGCATTCAAAACACAATTTCATAAAATTTGAGCGGTAGATTTCTCCTTGCCAGCGCCAATCCGTCCCAACGGTGCTGGCGCCCGCCCCGAGCCGCAGTGACCTATCCCCACATTTGTCGCTGCGGCTCACCCAATAGATAAAATTTTATTCAATTCCTCGAATTCGGCTTGTAAATAAGATCGTCTACGCGGCTGCGATATTGCCTCGCTGCATCATGCCAAGGGCAGTTTTGACGCACCGATAGATCAATCAAATATCCGCCGCGCGGCTGCGCTTGCCAATGGTGATGTGTCAAGCTTCATCGCTACTCGCATCAGCACGCCCATTCAAACCGATCCTTGATCCGCAGTCTGCTTCAGCTTCGCGTGAGCCATTTCCGGTTCGGTGTTGCGCTAAGTTCAGAAGGCCGGAGCTTGCCGATGGCTGTTCCAGAAAACCTTAACATTCCCGATAAATACCCGTTAGGGTTGCATAAAATTAGCAAAATGCACGGCTTTAGAATCACGAATTGATAAAACTTTGCTGCTAAATTCGAAATTGTCAGCGCCAAACCGTCCCAACGGCGCTGGCAGCCTGCCCCGAGCCGCAGTGGCCTATCCCCACATTTGTCACTGCGGCTCACCTAATAGATAAAATTTTATTCAATTGAGCCTCTTGCAAAACTCTTCGGGGGATTCGCCAGCTTGGGGCTGATTTTGCCGGATAGCGCTGTTTCCGGGCGTTCGCCATACCGTTCTGGCCTTGCATGGCCCATTTTCCGTGATTG
>CANJJI010000153.1 GCA_947474545.1 Beijerinckiaceae bacterium
CAATCTCGCCGTGCTCCGGCACATGGCGTTGAACGTCATGCAAAAAGACGGTGGAAAAGTATCCCTGCGCGGCAAGATCAAAAAAGCAGGGTGGGATGACGCATACCTGTCAAGACTTCTGACCCTGTTTTGAAATGCGATTGCCCTGGTGGCTGCCGGCACTTGAGTTTCGCCCCGCTTTGGGATTGGTAAACGCCATGATCGCGAAATGGCGGTACCGGCCTGATTCGTGAGAAGCTCCATCATCCATCGGATTCATTCATGCGCCTGTCCCGTTATTTCCTGCCCATTCTTCGCGAGACGCCCAAAGAAGCCCAGATCGTATCCCACCGCCTGATGTTGCGGGCAGGCATGATCCGGCAGGAGACGGCTGGCATCTATGCCTGGCTACCGCTTGGTCATCGCGTGCTGACAAAAATCTGCAATATCATCCGGGAGGAGCAGGACAGGGCAGGGGCCGTTGAATTGCTCATGCCCACGATCCAGCCAGCGGACTTGTGGCGTGAATCCGGCCGCTATGACGACTACGGCAAGGAAATGCTGCGCATTCAGGACCGGCACGAACGCGACATGCTGTTTGGCCCGACCAATGAGGAGATGATCACCGAGATTTTCCGCGGCTCCGCGCGTTCCTACAAGGATCTGCCGCTCAATCTCTATCATATCCAGTGGAAATTCCGAGACGAGGTGCGGCCCCGCTTCGGCGTCATGCGTTCGCGCGAATTCCTGATGAAAGACGCCTATTCCTTTGATCTGGATGTGGCCAGCTCCGTTCATTCCTATAACCAGATGTTCGCCGCTTACCTTCGGACATTCGCGCGCCTTGGCCTGAAGGCGATTCCCATGCGCGCCGATACTGGCCCTATCGGCGGCAAGCTGAGCCATGAGTTCATCATTCTGGCCTCCACGGGCGAAAGCGAAGTCTTCTGCCACAAGGATTTCCTGGGTTACGAAGCGCCGCCTGAAAGCACCCCCTTTGAGGATCGCGCCGCCATGCAATCGCTGTTCGATCACTGGACGGCAAAATATGCGGCAACGTCCGAAATGCATGACGAAACTGCCTGGAGCAAAATTCCGGAAGCCGAACGCGTGACCGCGCGCGGCATCGAGGTCGGACATATCTTCCACTTCGGCACAAAGTATTCCGAGCCGATGAAAGCCGTTGTCAACGGCCCCGATGGCAAGGAAGTCCCGGTTCAAATGGGCTCCTACGGTATCGGCCCTTCGCGTTTGGCCGCTGCCATCATTGAGGCCAGCCACGATGAGAACGGCATCATCTGGCCTGATGCCGTCGCGCCCTTCCACGTGGGCATCGCCAATCTCAAGGCCGGAGACGCCGCAACCGACGCCGCTTGCGTAGACCTCTACGCCAAACTTGGCCGCACAGGCCTCGATGTCCTCTATGATGATCGCGATGAGCGCCCCGGCGCGAAATTTGCCACGCTCGATCTGATCGGTCTGCCCTGGCAGGTGGTCATTGGCCCCAAAGGTCTTGCCGAGGGCAAGATTGAGCTGAAAAACCGCCGTACAGGCTTAAAGGACACGCTTTCGCCTGATGAGGTCTTCAATAAGCTGCAGCAATTCAGCCAGACCATGGCGAAACAGGCATGAACGAAACCTCGACCCAAACGATACAAAGAGCCGATCCCGGGGCAACGGGCGCGGGCCCTTTTGCCCGTTTCGAATTTATGCTCGCCCTGCGGTATCTGCGCGCCCGGCGTTCACACTTTCTACCATCCGTCATTGCCGGCATTTCCTTTGTCGCGATCATGGTAGCGGTGGCGACCTTGATCGTCGTGATGTCAGTCATGAACGGCTTTCATCTGGAATTGATGAACAAGATCATCGGGGTGAACGGCCATTTGTTCATGCAGGCAAGCGGCAAACCGCTGGAAAACTTTGACGATATCATCAAGCGAATTGAAAATGTGCCAGGCATGAAATTCGCCTTGCCGATGGTCGAAGGCGCGGCGGGGGTATCCTCCCGGGTCCAGCAGACCGGCGCGCTGGTTCGCGGCGTGCGGGAAAAGGACATTAAACGCCTGCCCGGCATAGGCTCGAACGTGAAATATGGCTCGCTCGACGGGTTCGATACGTCCGAAGGGGTCGCCATCGGCCAGCGCATGGCGGATAATCTGGGCGTACGCATCGGTGACAGCATTTCCATCCTGACAGCGCGGGGAGAGGCCACACCTTTCGGCATGGCGCCGAGGATCAAGGCCTATCCGGTGGTCGCGATATTCCAGATCGGCGTCTCCGAATTCGACAACATTTTTGTCTATATGCCGCTGGAAGAGGCGCAGGCCTATTTCAACCGGGACGGGCAGGCAACGGTCATCGAGGCCTTCGTTGATGACCCTGAACGGATGGACCAGATACGCGAGCGCATCGACTCCGTTTTGGAGGAGCCGCTGCTGATGATCGACTGGCGCCAGCGAAACCAGAGCTTTTTCGATGCGCTCAAGGTCGAGCGCACGGTGATGTTTTTCATCCTCACACTGATAGTCCTGGTCGCCTCGCTGAGCATCATTTCCGGCCTGACCATGCTGGTGAAAGATAAGGGCAGGGCCATCGCTATCCTGCGCACCATGGGAGCCACCAGCGGCGCGATCATGCGTGTCTTCCTCTTGACCGGCGTCTCGATAGGCATCGCCGGTACCTTGGCGGGCTTTCTGCTGGGCTATCTCATCGCCGCCAATCTGGAGTCGATCCGGACAGGTCTCAACCGAATGTTGAACTTGAACTTGTTCGATCCAACTTATTATTTTTTAAGCCAATTACCTTCAGTAATCCGGTTCGGGGACGTGATGTCCGTCGTGCTGCTGTCGCTGGCGCTGTCGATCCTCGCGACCATCTATCCCTCCTGGCGCGCAGCCCGGCTCGATCCGGTCGACGCCCTCCGGTATGAGTGATGGCAACATGAGCGAGACCATTCACGAGCCGGATGACCAAAGCGCCGCCGCCCCGCAGCCGGCCATGCTGATGCGCAACGTCCAGCGCCGCTACATACAGGCCGGGGAAACTTTGGAGGTCCTGAGCGACGTTAACCTCGCCCTCTGGGCCGGGCAATCGGTGGCGCTGATCGCCCCTTCGGGCGCGGGTAAATCCACCTTGCTGCATCTGGCAGGCATGCTGGAGCGTCCCGATGGCGGCGAAATCTGGCTCGGCGACACGCCCACGGCTCATCTGGGTGATCGCGAGCGCACAACCATGAGGCGAACTGAAATCGGCTTCGTCTATCAATTCCATCACCTTCTGGGCGAATTCACGGCGCTGGAAAACGTCATGATGCCCCAGCTGATCCGGGGGATCGCCAAGCCTGTTGCGGCAGAGCGCTCGACTGAATTGCTCGTCTATCTCGGCCTTGGTCATCGCCTGAACCACCGGCCAGCCGAAATGTCCGGCGGCGAGCAGCAGCGCGTCGCCATAGCCCGCGCCGTCGCCAATGGCCCCCGCGTCCTGCTCGCTGACGAGCCCACGGGCAATCTCGACCCCAAGACTGCAGACCTCGTTTTTGGCGCGCTGACCCAGCTCGTACAAGCCTCCGGCCTCGCCGCACTTGTCGCCACCCATAACATGGAGCTGGCGCGCCGGATGGACCGGCGCGTGACCCTGCAGGACGGGATAGTGGTGGAACTGGAAAATGGTTTCGAAATTAACCCTATTACGATGTGGCGGATGAAAATCACTTCTTACCGATCCTCTTAATCTTGACGTGAACAAAGCAAAAACATATGGTGTTCATATCAGGAATTCAAGAGGTGTTCCCATGGTACGTAATGTTCTGGCCGGTACGTTTGAAATCGCTTCGCTTGGCGCGTTTCTGACCTTGATCGCGGTGCTGACTGGCGCGGGCTCGTAAAGGCCTGTTGATGGCGGGGAGAAACCCTCTGGGGAACGTCTTGTCTCTCGACCCCAGCTCCCGTCTGGCCGATCATATGCGCTCACAGATTCGCGAACGTCCGGTAGGGCTGCCGCGTCTGACAGGCGGGCAAAGGCATGGACGATCAGGCAATCACAGCAGAATCGCAAGGCAAACCCCTGCCGGACATTGTCCGCAAGGTCGGCTTCGTCCATCTGCACGTGCATTCCTCCTTCTCCCTGCGCGAAGGGGCGCTGCCGATCTCAAAGCTGATCTCCTTCGCCAAGGCGGATAATCAACCCGCGCTGGCGATTACCGATACGAACAACCTGTTCGGTGCGCTCGAATTCTCCGAAAAAGTCTACAAAGACGGCATCCAGCCGATCATCGGCCTACATTCCATCGTCGATTTCGGCGATTCCCCGGTATTCGGCTCGCGCGCCGACGATGGCCGGGCGGGTCGTGCCGCGCTGGTGCTGATCGCCGCCAATGAGGCGGGCTATCTCAATCTCATGCGGCTGGCTTCCTCCGCCTGGCTCGAATCCGATCCCGGCGATCTCCCCCACGTCAATCTCGATCTCCTGCAGGACTGCCGCGAAGGCGTGATCGCGCTCACGGGCGGGCCTTCCGGCGCGCTGGATCTCGCCATTTCCGCCGGCCGGCCCGACGCTGCCGAGGCGCGGATCGAGCGGCTGGCGCAGATTTATGACCGTCGTCTTTATGTGGAAATCCAGCGCCATGGTCTCCAATCCGAGAAGGAAATAGAACCGCGCCTTCTCGATATCGCCTATCGCAAGGGCCTGCCCCTGGTCGCTGCCAACGAACCCTATTTTGCCGCCAAGAGCGATTATGAAGCCCATGATGCTCTGCTGTGCATCGCCGATGGCACGCTGGTCAGTGAAAACGACCGGCGGCAGGTGACGCCAGAGCACCGCTTTAAGACCCGCGATGAAATGGGCAAGCTGTTTGCCGATCTGCCCGAGGCGCTGCAACACAGCGTCGAAATCGCCATGCGCTGCCATTACCGCCCGCGCACGCGCGGCCCCATCCTGCCGCGATTTACCTCCGTGGATGGCTCACCGTTGGACGAAGTGGCCGAGCTCCAGCGCCAGGCGCGCGAGGGCCTGAGGGCGCGCCTCGATGTCCACGGCATGGCCCCCGGCTTCATCAACGAGGATTATGAGCAGCGGCTGGAATTCGAGCTGGGTATCATCATCAAGATGAAGTTTCCCGGGTATTTCCTCATCGTGGCCGATTTCATCAAATGGGCGAAGGGGCAGGGGATTCCCGTGGGGCCGGGCCGTGGCTCGGGCGCGGGCTCGCTCGTCGCCTGGTCGCTGACCATCACCGATCTCGACCCAATGCGGTTTGGCCTGCTGTTCGAGCGATTTTTGAACCCCGAACGCGTATCCATGCCCGATTTCGATATCGATTTCTGTCAGGATCGGCGCGATGAAGTCATCCGCTATGTACGCCAACGCTATGGCGTGGACAGGGTGGCGCAGATTATCACCTTCGGCTCGTTCTTGGCCCGCGGCGTGATGCGCAATGTGGGCCGGGTTCTGGAAATGCCTTTGGGGCAAGTGGATCGCCTCGCCAAGCTGGTGCCGCAAAATCCTGCTGCGCCCGTCTCGCTGAAACAAGCTATCAACGACGAGCCGCGTCTGCGTGAAGCCTCAGATAACGACGAGCGCGTGAGCATGATGCTCGGCATCGCCGAAAAGCTGGAAGGGCTCTATTCCAACGCCTCCACCCATGCGGCCGGTATCGTCATCGGCGACCGGCCCTTACAGGAGCTGGTGCCGCTTTATCGCGATCCCAAATCAGACATGCCTGCCACCCAGTTCAACATGAAATGGGTGGAGCCGGCCGGCCTTGTGAAATTCGACTTTCTGGGCCTGAAAACGCTCACAACACTCTCCAAGACCGTCAAGCTCATCGCCCGGCGGGGCATTGAAATCGATATCGATAAACTGCCGCTCGACGACAAGAAAACCTACGAAATGCTCGGGCGCGGCGAAACGATCGGCGTGTTTCAGGTGGAAAGTGCAGGCATGCGCAAGGCGCTGGCCGAAATGCGCGCCGACCGGCTGGAAGACATTATCGCGCTGGTCGCCCTCTATCGTCCCGGCCCCATGGCCAATATACCCGTCTATTGTGCAGTGAAGAACGGCGAGCAGGAAGCCGATTATATTCATCCGCTTATTGAGACAGTGCTGAAGGAAACCTGCGGCGTCATCATCTACCAGGAACAGGTGATGCAGATAGCTCAGATCCTCTCGGGCTATTCCCTCGGTGAAGCCGATCTGTTGCGCCGCGCCATGGGCAAAAAGATCAAGGCGGAGATGGACGCCCAGCGCGAGCGTTTTGTCACCGGCTCGGTGGAGCGCGGGCTGCCAAAATCCAAGGCCAATGAGATTTTTGATCTGCTGGCGAAGTTTGCCGATTACGGCTTCAACAAGAGCCATGCCGCCGCCTATGCGCTGATCGCCTACCAGACCGCCTGGTTCAAGGCCAATTATCCCGTCGAGTTTCTGGCCGCCTCCATGACACTCGACAAAGGCAATACGGACAAACTCGCCGAATTCCGTAACGAAGCGCGGCGCATGGGCATCAAAGTGCTGCCGCCCAGCGTGAACGCGTCCGGCGTCGATTTCGAAGTGCATCCGCAGCCGGATGGCACGCTCGCCATCCGGTATGCGCTTTCGGCGGTCAAAGGCACCGGCGAGGGGCAGGCGGCTTCTCTGGTCGCATCGCGCGGCGAAAAGCCCTTTCGCGATCTCGGCGATTTCTCACGCCGCATCAATCCGCGCGAGGTCAACAAGAAGGTTCTGGAAAGTCTTTGCGCAGCTGGCTCTTTCGACGATCTGGAACGGGACCGTGCCCGCGCCTTCGCCGCCATGGAGACGATCCTTGCCGTCGCCAACCGCATGCAGGCCGAGGCTCAGGCAGGGCAGGCCGGCCTGTTTGGCGGCGCGGCCGACGAAGCTCCCATGGCCATGCCCAAAGTTCCATCCTGGACGGCGGCCGAAAAACTGCGGCGTGAGTTCGAAGCTATCGGCTTTTTCCTGTCTGGTCACCCTCTTGATGAATACGAGGGCATTCTGAAACGGCTGAAGGTCGATCGATGGTCAACTTTCGCCCGCTCGGTCAAGCAGGGCGCATCCGCTGGCCGACTGGCGGCGGTGGTGCTGGATCGCGCGGAACGGCGCACCAAGAGTGGCAATAAAATGGGAATTGTCACCCTGTCCGACCCATCCGGACAATATGAAGCCATCATGTTTCAGGAAGGCCTCAATCAATACCGCGACCTCCTCGAAAAAGGCGCGGCTGTGCTCATCACCATGCAGGCCAGCGTCGAGGGCGAGGACGTCCGCGCCCGCATTGTCACCGCCGAACCGCTGGAAGCTGCGGCCAATCGCGTGCAGTCTGGCCTGCGGATTTTTCTACGCGATACAGAGGCGTTAGGCTCTATCACCCAACGTCTGGCCACGCGCGGCGAGGGTGAAGTCTCGCTCGTGCTGATGCTGGAAAAAGAACGCAGCGAAGTGGAAGTGCGCCTGCCCGGAAAGTTTCGGGTCAACCCGCAGATCGCCGGCGCGATCAAGGCGATCCCCGGCATCGTCGCGGTAGAACACGTGTAAATCGAAGTTAACACTAAAGTTTTAGCAGCTTAATTCAAATTGTTCTGTCAAATCACCTCGTAAGGGAAGGGCTCCAGCGAAAGGGGCTCAAGATGAAACGTGTTGCGGCCGCGATGACGGCGATGATTTTTACAGCAACAGGCGCATTTGCGCAGGACCTGGCGGCAGACAGGGCCAAATTGAAGGCCGCGGCCGATACAAGGCAGGCCGCCCGCGAAACATTACAAAAGGACAAAGCTGCGGGAAATGCAGCTGCCTTGCCGCTGGACAGGCAGCGCCTGCAACAGGCCCGTTCCGGTTTTCAGGAGGGGCGGATGCAAACCCGCGCCGACCGCGAAAAAGTGCACGCTGAACTTGCGCCCATGCGCCAAAAGCTCGAAGGCGATCGCGAAAAGTCGCGCGAGGATCGCGCGCGCCTTGAAGCTGCCCGCGCTGCCGGCAATCCGCAAGAGGTTCAGGCTGCCCGCCAGGCCTTGCACGCCGACAGGGAACAGCGCGTACACGATCGTCAGCAGCTTCACGAGGCCCGCGCCGCCCATGGCCTGAGGCAGGGCCGGGATCACGGCGGTGGAGGCGGCCGTCACGCGCGTTAACGCGTAGCTTTCAGCGCTCTTTCACCTCGGCTCCCAGGGCATTTTCAGCTTGCGGCCTTGTCCGCGTGGCAGAAACTGGCCGGGCGCGGGGACCGTTTGCGGCAGAGGCGGGGAGCCTCCGGCATTGCCCGCCTGATCGATATGATCCTGCGGCATCTGGCTTTGCGGTCCCTGTTGATCGAGCTCACCGGCCTGCGGCGCCGATTGCTCAACGTCGTTCACCGGGTCGACATCGTGTCCGCCCGCATAGCGCACAAGCGCATCCACACGTGCGTCCACCGATGGATGGGTTGAAAACAGATCGGCAAATCCCGAGCGCGGATTGTCGAGGCACATTTCCATCACGGCGGAGGGCGCATCGGGAATTTCGCCTTTGCCTTCGATCTTGCGCAACGCCGCGATCATCGCGTCAGGATTCTTGGTGAGCTCGGCAGAACCTGCGTCCGCCAGAAACTCGCGCGACCGCGACAGCGCCAGCCTGATCATCAGCGACAGCGCCCACGCGACCGCCACCAGTAAAAATGCAATGGCGACAGCGGCAAATGCGCCGCCTTTGCCCTTTTCGCCATCGTCGTTGGAAGACCGCGAAGGGCGGAAGTTTCCAAATGTGCGAAAGAACATTTCCGCAAAGAACGCCACCACGCCGGCGATGATCATCGCGAAAATCATCATACGCACATCGCCATTGCGGATATGCGTGAGTTCGTGCGCGATCACCGCCTCAAGCTCGTCGTCACTCAGGAGATTGATGATGCCGCGCGTCAACGTGATCTTGTATTGCTTTTCGTTGACGCCGGAAGCGAAGGCATTGGGGACATCGGTTTCCATGATCTCATAGGTCGGCATGGTCATGCCGCGCGAAATGCACAGGTTTTCCAGCATGTCGTAGAGTTTGGGATATTCCTCGCGGGTGATTTCATGCCCGCCGGTCGCCATGCCGATAATGCTCTGGTTGAAATAATAGGCGAAGACGACCCAGGCTACAGCTCCAGCGGTCACGTAAGGAAAGGCCAGGCCCAGATCCCACCACGCCTTGGTCAGCAGCGATTGCAGCCGCCAGTTGCTGTGCTGATAGGATTCAGCCACCAGAGCGCCGGCAAATGTCAGCAGATAGATCAGCGCGAACAACGCGCCCACGAGAAACATCGAGCGATAGATGTTCGCGCGGATATGCGTGTAGAGACCGAACGCCGGTAACATGTCGCAGCCTTCCTCTCGCGCTGATGACGGGCGGCCGCGCCGCCCGTGCAGTTACGTCCGGCGCAGCCTCAGAATTTGACCTGCGGCGGGGCGGCGTCGAGCTGCTTGCGCGTATCCGCGCCCACATCGAAGAACTCGCGCTCGGTAAAACCCATAGAGCGGGAAAACAGGGCCGCCGGAAACGCCTGGATCGAGGCGTTGAACTCGCCCACGGCATTGTTGAAGAAGCGCCGCGCCGCCGCCAGCTTGTTCTCGATATTGCCAAGTTCGGTCTGCAATTGCAGGAAGTTCGTATTGGCCTTGAGATCGGGATAGGCTTCCGACAGAGCGAGCAAACGGCCCAGCGCGCCGCCGAGCGCGCCTTCCGCCGCAGCCTGCTGGCCGGTGCCTGGACCGGCGGTCAGCGCTGCGTTGCGCGCCTGCACGACAGCATCAAGCGTGCCCTTTTCATGCGCCGCATAGCCTTTGACCGTTTCGATCAGGTTGGGGATGAGATCGTGCCTCTGCTTCAATTGCACATCGATATCGGCAAAGGCCTGATTGGTGCGCTGGCGCATGGCTACCATGCCATTGTAGGCCATGATCAGCCAGATAACGACCGCTGCGATCAACCCAAGAAAAATCCACATACCCATATTTGCCTCCAAACAGCGCTCGCCATGATCCGTGACCGCTGGACCTTCAGGATCAAGGAAAATACTTTCCTGGTCTGTGCGAAAAGACACGCAGCGCCGGGCGCGTCCTGGATGACATCTTAGTCTATTCCGGTTCGAATGTATCGCCGCGGACAAGCGCCATTGCGCAACCTGCGCCAATAGCCCCGCCGTGCGGAGCACGCGAGGGGATAAGGCGGATTGGGCAAAAAGCAGCGCAGATCGTCAAGACGTATCAGGCGGCAGCGCGTTGCGGGCGAGCCAGTCGCACTCACGCAACACGTGATCCACTTCAAGACGCGGTTTTTGGCGATGGCCCGGCGGACGTCCCGGCCGCAGGGGCTTTCTGAATTTCAATTTCGGCACATTCTGCCGTCTGGCCAGCGCGCGCACGAGACGTTTCGCCTGACGTGGCAGATCCTCGAGAGCGCCGATCACGGCCTCAAGCCGCCGCAGGAGATTGATGGGGCTAATGTCCTCAGCCTTTTTGTCCGCAGGGGCCGGAGCGTTGAGGCTCTCTTTGAGTCTGCGGAGTCCCTCATCGGTGAGCGAAATAATGCGCGGCAGAGCGCGAGGCGCTTTTGGCTTGGGTCTGGTGCGCCAAAACCGCTGCAAGGGATCGAAAAGCGGGAAAGACTGGCGCTTTTTTCCCTCGCCCTTGCGGGTGAGGCCCGGGGGCACGGACCGCGATTGTGCGCGTGGCGGCGGCGCTTTCATGCCTGTGATGGTCACCAAAACCACGATCAACCGCCGCACAGCCGATTCAGCGGGCCGCAACACCCGCACAATTCTGCGATGCAGCTCGACGGGAATCCGCGCAGGCCCGGCGCCCCCACCCAACAGCACGAAGAGCCCCGCAATGATGCGGGCGAGGAGGGTTTTGTTGAGATCAATGGCTGCGGGAATGTCCATGCGGGTCAAATAGAACAAAATAAGAACATTAGTCAAGGAGTATTTTCTGAGACAACCCCTTCTCCCCGCAAGCGGGGCGAAGGGATCGCGCGGAACCCTTTGTCTCAAATGACATGACGTTGCACACGGCGCTCCTTCTGATGACTTCCTTCGACAGCGGGCCATCATGGCGCATGGATGCCGGTGCGGGCGTTGCCCACATGCCCACAGGCAAAAGCAGCCGCGAACGAAAAGAGAATTGTGTCACCAATGTCGTCGGTCTGAAGTGTTACCCATGTCGCCGGTTGCTCATTGCGCAGCAAGGGGGGATGAGGGGGCGCGCGAAGCGCTTCTCTTGCGGGCATTAACTTTGCAAACCAAATTCAAGCGCGGTACACGAAAAACAGTTTCAGAAAGCGCCTGCGGCGCTCCCCCGCATCCGTCACGCCTGCGGCGTGACACCTTCGCCCGCCAGGGGCGAAGTACGCTTGCCGAAAACTAGCTAATTTACAACTATCGAGCCAATTGCAAAACCGCGATTGCGCGCTGATTTTTCGCCCTGAAAGGGAATAAATCGAGGCATCCGGGTCCGAACCTGGCATGGTGTTTCCACGACAAATCACCAACAGGCGAGTGCCTCGAAATGCCTCTGCGCGAGA
>CANJJI010000154.1 GCA_947474545.1 Beijerinckiaceae bacterium
ACGGCCTCTTCCAGGCCGCCAAGCGCAAGGCCCGCGGCTACAAGCGTTTCGCAACAATGCGCACCGTTCTGTTCCTAATCGCCGGAAAACTCGACTTCGCCCAAATCAAACCCCAGGCTCTGTAACCCACTCGAAATTTAAATGAGCCACAATAATTCAGATGCCGCGCTAAGCGGCCTCTGAATTTTGCTGCCGGAGGCTGTTATTTATGTCCAAGCTGTAACGCTAAAAAATAATGGGCGGGTTATCCACTACCCGTTGGCCTCCTCCGGCAGCAATTGAAAGGCCAACCGGACCCGCTTTCTGATTAAGTGACCTTGGATGAGGTGTAACGGATGTTGATTTGACACGCTTTTTGAGGCGGAAAAGAGGCCTGTGGCATCCCTGCCAAGACCCCTTGCTGGACAGTCTCAAAAACGAGGGTTTTTGGATTGGAACGCCTGATTGGCGCGTTGCTCGATCTACTCGGCGACACCCCGTTTACGCTGCCGGTCGCGAATGTCGTTTTGGCGGCCTTGGCCTTGCGGGCTTAACTATTGGGACCAGCTCACGGGCCTGGAAGGTACAGGTTGCCACGAGTTGATGGAAGAAACTTTCCGGCACGCGACGCCTTGAGCAGGTCCGACAGTGGCATACCATCCTGCAATGCACGGATCATCCGGGGTGGGTCCACCTCGACTCCTATAGGCTCGCGCTTGAAATCCTCGGATGTCTGCATCCAGCGGGCAGAAAGCACCCAGTTGCCGAAGTTGTCCGCCTGCAACTCGACAAGGTTGCTGTCCGGATCGGAATAATAGAACGACATCGTCAGGCCGTGATCGAGGCAGCACACAGGCAGAATATCTACGGCGGCAAGTCTTTCATAGTTGTCGAAAAGCGCTTCGTGGGTCCCGAACTCAAATGCCGTATGGTGCATATTGGCGTGTTTGATTTTGTCCGGGTCTTCTTCGATTCCCGGAATAGCAAGAAACGCAATTCGGTGGTTGGCTGTGTCGTTCGTTGTCCAGGAGGCCACAGCGTCAGTAAAGTTCGGTATGCACCCAACCACGGCCTGATACCAGTCGATCATCTCCTGCAGCCGCGTCGTCTTGAAGGTCACATGATGCAGGATCGGCTTGTGCTGGATCGGCTTGGGCATTCTCATTGTATGATACCTTGGATGAAAGGCAGGTGTGACGTTACCGGCTGCTGCTGGCGACAGGTCACTGCGGGGTCATCTTCGCGATGCGCACATATTCGCCCCATGCGGCGATGTCCTGATTAAGCCGCGCCTGCCCTTCCTGCGGCGTCGAGACCCACGGGTCGCCGCCGAAGATCGATAGAAATTTCATCGTTTCCGGATCGCCAATGATCTGCTTCGTCCAGGTGTTGAGCTGGTTAACGATGGCGGCGTCCGTTCCCGTCGGGAGCATCACCGCAAACCATCCCAGAAGGTCCATGGGAATGCCGAGTTCCGTCATGGTGTGTACGTCCGGCATGCTTCTACGCCGGTCACTGGAAGCGACGCCGAGGATGCGCAGGCGACCTGCCTTTTGCTGGGCGATTGCGAAGGCGGGATCGTAACAGCCGTAATCGAGCTGGCCCGACATGAGATCATTTAGCGAGGCGTCCGGCGTCTTGAAGTTCACCGCGACCGCCTGCAATCCCATTTTCTGGTTGTAGAGCGCGCCCATAACATCGCCGACACCCGCCCCGACGCTGCCGGTAGCGAAGGTCGCCTTGTCGCCTTTGGTTTTTAGATGCGCTGTCAATTCAGGCAAAGTGTTAAATGGCGCTGCTGCGTTGACCGCCAGCATGAACGCCTGCTTGCTAATCGTCGATGCTATGACGATCTTCTCGCGCACGTCGACCTGATTGTTCTTCATCAGATGCTGATTGGCCGCGAGCGCATTGCCCGCGTGAACGAAGATTGTGTAGCCATCGGGCTTGGCGCGCACGAGCGCCTCCGTTGCGATCGCGCCGCCCGCGCCGGGCCGGTTTTCCACCACCACGGTGCGACCGCAGATCGCCTGCAATTTATTGCCGAAGTAGCGCACCATCTGGTCGAGGCCGACGCCCGGCGGAAAAGCGCAAAGCACTCGGATATTCGAATCGGGATAAGTTTGCGCCACGGAGCGGCCCGCCGACGCGAGCAGCAAAAGCGAAGGCGCGGCCAGCAAAGCTGACCGCCTTGTCATTGTCGTCACTGATAACCTCCCCTGTTTCCGGCTGCCGCCGGAATTATTCTCCTATTCGGCAGCCTCTGCATTCGGATAGTAATTGAACGCGCCCACCTTCACGATTTCGTCCTTCGGATCGTAGATGAGATTGATGGGATCGCCGCCCTTCTGGACGATTTCGATCTGGCGCTGGAACAGGCGACGCTGCATGACGACGCCCTGATCGCTGCCGGCAAGATGCTCTTCCGAGTGCAGCGAGAATACGCCCTGCCCCGCGAGCGCTTCGTAATCGCGCGGATAGTCGCGTCGTTCCTGCGGCGTCATCTGGCCCCAGCTCTTGTTGATGTTGCGATCAATGACGTTCGGGTATTCGGGCTTGTCCTGCTTTTTGGCGCAGAGAACGTGGATGTAGTGCGTGTCGTCGATCGGCACGATCCAGGTGAGCGATGTCGCCGGCCCTGCATTCAGCGTGATCGGCGGCACACTGAGCGCATTGGGGAAGGGCACAGTCACGATGCGCTCGTAGATGCGACCGTCGTCCAGACGGCGCGAGGACGTATGTGCGAGGCCCGTATCGGTCGCACTGAAAGCAATCTTCGGCATCTTCGCGAATTCCGGCGCGAACTGGATACCGGTCATGGTCGAATGCAGGATGAACACGTGGAACGGGTCCATCATGTTGTCGATCATGTTGAAATAGTTGTGCGGCACGCATTTGATGCTGTGATCGTTGGCCGAGCCCCAGCCGCCGATATGCACCTCATAGTCTTCCGCGCCTTCCAAAATGTCATAACGCGGCAGGATCGGCTTTTTCGCGGCTGGCCCCATATAGGCGAAGATGAGCCCGTAGCGCTCTACGATTGGATACCAGGGCTGACGGAAATTCTGCTTGTTGCGGCCGCCGTCGACCTCGCAGGGCTGATCGAGGCAGTTGCCCTGCGTGTCGAACAGCCAGCCGTGATAGCAGCAGCGCAGACCGCGATCCTCGACCCGGCCGAAATAAAGCGACGTGCCACGATGGTTGCAGCGCGAGTGCAACAATCCCGCTTTGCCCTTCTTGTCGCGGAAGAGGACGAGGTCCTCGCTCATGATCCGCACTTCCTGCGGGCGCTCGCTGGTCAGTTCGGCGGAAATGGCGACGGGATGCCAGTAGCGCCGGAGCATTTCACCGCAGGGCGTGCCGGGGCCGGTTTCCGTCAGCAGTTTGTTGGTGTGGCCCTTCGAGCGGCCGTAAGCGCTTCCGTCGGCATTTGTCGTCGTGGTGCTCATGCGGAACCTCCCCTGCGAAGTTTGAAAGTTTCTAGTCTGCGCCGTCGATAGGCGAAAGATGCCAAAATTGTCCTACCGATAGTAAAATGCTATCGCTATGCAGATGGCCAGGAGGGCGCTTGGCGGCGTGATCTGCATATGAAGCTGAATCAACTGCGCGATTTCACGGCGATCGCCGAAAATGGCAGCCTGCGGGCAGCGGCCAGATTGCTTGGACTGGCGCAACCGGCGATCACGCGCAGCATCCAGGACCTCGAACATTCGCTGGGCGTGCAATTGTTCGTCCGCAGCGCACGCGGGGTCAAGCTGACCCCTATCGGCGAAAGCTTTCTCGTACGCGCCCGCAAGATCATGGGCGAAGTTCGCCGGGGCCGCGAAGAGATCACGCAGTTACAGGGCCGCCTCGAAGGTACGCTCGTGGCGGCCTTTTCCATCGCGGGGCACATGGCGATCCTCGGGCCGGTGCTGCGCAACTTCCGCCGCCGCTATCCAAAAGTTCGCCTGCGCATCATCGAAGGGCTGCTGCCGGCTCTCGAAGCCGATCTCATCGAGGGAAACATCGATTTTTACGTTGGACCCATCGAGGGCAGTTCGCGCGTCGCAGATCTGCAGATTTCGAAAGTCTGCGACAATTTCAGAATCGTGGTCGCGCGCGAGGGCCATCCGCTGGCCGGCGCGCGGCGGCTGGCGGATTTGCGCGAAGCGGAGTGGATCGCCACTTCCGTGCTCCGCGAAGAGCAGGACGACATGCTGGCGCTTTTTTCGGAACGTGGTCTGCCTCCACCGAACCTCGCCTGCCGGTGCGAAAATGCATTGTCGATCCTGAGCGTTCTTCTGAATACCGACATGCTGGCGATGGTGCCGCAGCAATGGCTCCAGTCTGACCGTCTGCGCGGCATTCTCGTCACAGTCCCGCTGGTCGAAACGTTTCCCGCCCCGCCGATCATGCTGGTCCATGGCGCAGGGCTGGGACTGACCCCGGCCGCGGACTATTTCGCCGGCCTCGTCCGGCAGGCGCAGGCCGCGATCGACGCCGGTCACTGATAGCGATTCGGTATCGCCTGCAGGAATTTCAAATCTGTTCGTATGCGCCGGAGTTTTCTAGGAGGGGAGCGAACTGCCAAAACGGCGTCGCGGAGAGGGAACTCGAACATGTCATTTCTTCGTAGCTTCTGCCTCGGCTGCCTAGCTGCCGTTTTCGGATATGTCGGCATCGCCTACGCCCAAATTCCGAGACCGCAAGTGGCTGTCGACGCCGGAACCCTTGCGGGAACGGTCGACACAGATGGCGTGCGTGTGTTCAAGGGCATTCCCTTCGCAGCGCCTCCCATAGGCAATTTGAGATGGCGAGAGCCTCAACCACTCGCCCCGTGGACAGGCGTGCGGGATGCGAGCGATTTTGGAGATCGCTGCCAGCAGATGCCGTTTCCGCCCTATAGACCCATCGGTGGCAGTGGCATGTCCGAAGACTGCCTTTATCTCAATGTTTGGTCGACTCCCGACTCAAACAAGCGACCAGTGCTGGTCTGGATTCACGGTGGCGGATTTGGCTACGGCTACAGCAACCAAGCCTGGTACGACGGCGCACGATTTGTTCAGAAAGGCGTCGTCTATGTGTCGATCAACTATCGTGTCGGCGTCATGGGTTTTCTTGCACACCCGGATTTGACGAGCGAGTCGCCGAACAAGACGTCTGGAAATTATGCCATCCTCGACCAGGTCGCGGCCTTGCAATGGGTGAAGCGCAACATCGCATCCTTTGGCGGCGACCCTGAAAATATCACGATATTCGGCGAGTCAGCCGGCGCAATCAGCGTCAGTGTGCTGACCGCATCGCCGTTGGCGAAAGGTCTCTTTCAGCGCGCGATCGGAAACAGCGGCGCGGGGCTCGGCACGACGGTCGATACATTGCCCGTGAGGCCCTTGCCCTGGGCGGAAAAGCGAGGCGTTGCATTCGCCGAAGCTGCGGAGGCGCGTTCCATCACCGAGCTTCGTGCGCTGCCTGCAGCGAAGGTGGCTGCGCTGGGAGAGAGTGCACCAAAGTATCTGTTCGAGCCAGGTCAATATGCGCCGAATATCGATGGACATTTGCTCAAGGAAGCACCCGAGGACACATTCGCGCGCGGTGCGCAGAACAACGTCGGCTTGATTGCCGGCTGGAATTTAAAGGAAGGCGATGTCTTCATTGCCAACAGCATGCGGCGCGGCGTGTGCAAGCCCCATTGGGCCGGGGTGCACTCAGTAAATGCCTTCAAGTCGCAGGCACAGAAGCTCTTTGGTCAGAACGCGGATGCGTTTCTAAAGCTGTACCCTCACGCCAGCGATGGCGAGGCGAAACTATCGGCGGAATTCATGGCCGGAGACACGATTGTAAATTATGCAACGTGGAAGTGGGCCGATTTGCAGCGTCGAAGCGGCAATTCGGACGTTTATGTATATCTGTTTTCCAAGCAGCCTCCGCCGGAATCGCCTTTGGGCGTGCCCACACATGCGTCGGAAATTCCTTACGCTTTCGACAATCAACGCATGATCAAGTGGAGCTGGAGCGAAGCCGATCGCAACGTGGCTCACATTATGTCGAGTTACTACGCAAATTTTGCAATCTCCGGTGATCCGAATGGCCCCGGTCTTCCACTCTGGCCTCAATACGACCCAGCTCGGCCGCAGCATGTTGTTTTCGATGATCGTGGCGCCACAGGTGCTGATTTGCCATTGAATCGGCTGCAATTCATCGACGGAAATCGAATGGCCGGACCTTGGTGTCCGGAAGCTCGAATTCCCTGATACCAGTCATGTCGCCCCCAAATGATGAGAAGTTCGCTATGAAATCGCAAACACTTGGAAAGCAAGGCCCCAAAATTTCAGCGCTCGGCTTTGGCTGCAACGGCCTGTCCTTACAGATCCCCCGGAACGACGAGGAAAGCATAGCGACCATCCATGCTGCCCTCGACGCAGGAATTACGCTGCTTAATACGGCTGATTTCTATGGTATGGGCCATAATGAAAGCGTCATCGGGCGTGCGATCAAGGATCGACGTGACAAGGCATTTCTCAGCGTCAAATGCGGGATGATGATGTCGCCAACCCGACAAGTTCTGGGTCTAGACGGTCGCCCGGCTTCCGTGAAAAACTTCTGCTCCTATTCGCTGCAGCGCCTCGGAGTCGATGTCATAGACCTCTATCAGCCGTGCCGTGTCGACCCTGCCGTTCCCTTCGAGGAGACAGTCGGGGCTGTGGCGGATCTGATCAAGGACGGCAAAGTCCGGTATCTCGGTGTTTCCGAGGTGGGCGCAGAGCATCTGCGCCGTGCGCATGCAGTCCATCCCGTGATGGCGCTTGAAATAGAATATTCGCTCGCGTGCCGTTTCATCGAAAACGAGATACTGCCAACCGCGCGCGAACTCGGAATCGGGATCGTTGCCTATCGCGTTCTGGCGGATGGCCTTCTTAGTGGAGCCGTGACAAGCGAGCCCACAGGTCCGCACGCGCGCCTCGCTCCGCCTCGTATACAGGGTGAAAATCTTATCCATAATGTCGCAGTAGTTGCGCAGTTGATCGAGCTTGCGAAAGCACGAGGCGTCACGGCGGCGCAAATGGCCACGGCATGGCTGCTGACGCGCGGCGACGATATATTTCCACTTGCGGGCATCAATCGCAGGTCGCGCGTCGCAGAGAATATCGCAGCTCTTGATATTGCGCTTACGCCGCAGGAACTCGCCGATCTCGAGCGTATCTTCGCAGCTGGCACCATTCAGGGAGAAAGATACCCTCCGTTCGTCCAAAAGTTCGCGGCGAAGTAGAAACCGGATGGAACGCGACCGCATTAGGCGGTCGCGCAGAAATCATCACCCATAGGCTGCGCTCACCAGGGCTTCGATCTCGTCGCGCGTGGGCTCGAAGGGCGAGGTCAGGTTGAAGCGATTCTGCCAGGTTGCGTCGACGGCTTGCTGGAAATCATCGACCGGTCCGTAGCCGCAGCCCGAAAGGCTCTTTGGCAGATCGAGACGGATATTGAGTTCCGCGAGAGCGTCCGAAACACGCTGGCCCGGAGCAAGGCCGAGCGTTGCGGCGACGACCTTCATCTTGTCCGGCGCGCGTTCCTCGGCCAACAGCATGGCCGGCGGCAGGGCTATGGCGACGAGCGTTCCGTGATGGAGGCCGCGATCACCGAAGACGCCCGCGAAGGAATGCACAGGCCCGAGGCCTTTATGAATGCCCGCGCCGCCTGCAACGGCGGCCATCAGCATGTTCGCGCGAGCCTCCCTGTCAGATCCATCCGTATCCACAACTGCGTGCCCCATGGCACATCGCAGTTTACTGGTGCGAAGGAACGACTGGCTTTCTTCACCAGTCAGAGCATTGCTTGGTTATGGGTGCAGGGCCGGTTGTGAGGCCGTCCATCTAAACCTCGCGGACACAGAGCCATCGCGGGGTTGTGCTGGTGACAGCGGATGCTGTTGCAAGCACAGGAGAAGTAGATGGCAAAGCTCACGGATATTCAGTTGATCGTTTTGTCGAAGGCAGCGCAGCGCGAGGATAGTGCCGCTGTTATTCCCGATGGCATGAAGAAGGCGGCAATTGCGAAGGTAGGATCCAGCCTGATCGGGCGCAAATTGATGCGCGAGGTTCGGGCAAAGCCGGGAATGCCGGTTTGGCGTATTGACGATGATGAGCGCCCCATGAGCCTGGTGATCTTGCGAGCGGGACGTGACGAAATCGGTGTCGATGATGAAGCCGGTCCTAATCAGAATGCCTTGCCCGCTATGATCTTGTCAGAGCATTTGGATTCGTCAGCATTTAAACTATCCACTGAAAGTGGCTCGCCCCGGGCAGGAACAAAGCAGGCGCTAGTCATAGAGATGCTTTCGCAGAATGATGGTGTAGCCCTCAATGCCCTGATTGAAGCAACGGGATGGCTACCACATACGACGCGAGCGGTTCTGACCGGGCTGCGCAAACGCGGTTTTGTGCTGGAGCGGCAACGCAGCGATGCCGGTGTTACATCCTATCGGATCGTTAAAGCACCTGACGTGAAGCAGGCGGCCTGATCCGATGGCGAAGGCGGCAAAATGGAAGCAGCCGGGCTTTGGCTCGGCTGCGGTCGATCTTGAGACAGAACTCGCAGACATCGCTGCGTTGAATATTGACCAGCTGCGAGGACGGTGGCAGCAGGAGAGGGGTTCTGCGCCGGCCGCCGCGCTAACCAAAGATCTGCTTGCGCGGGCGCTGTCACACTGGCGGCAGGAAGAAGTGCTAGGCGGTTTAGATCCCCGTATCCGCAAAGTTCTGAATGCTTCATCGGGCCAGAATGCTAATACACGGGTTCGGCACGTAAAGATTGGCTCGATCATCGTCCGGGAACATTTGGGCCAGCTTCATGAGGTTCTGGTCGTGCCAGATGGCTTTTGCTGGCAAGGACAGACCTATGCGAGCCTGTCGACCATTGCGAAAAAGATCACCGGCACCAGCTGGAACGGGCCGCGCTTCTTCGGGCTGCGCGGAGCGGGAGAACTAAAGGCATCAGCCGACGTGAATGGCGGTTCAAAATCTGTGCCGGGTGCGCAGCGCTCCCCCACTACTTCAGTCAAACTCAAAATGCCTGCCAGGCGGGCGAGAGGCGCATCATGAAGCCCGTTGCGCCCAAACTGCAGCGCTGCGCGATCTACACGCGCAAATCGACCGAGCATAACCTCGATCTCACCTTCAACTCTCTCGACGCCCAGAGAGAGGCCTGTGAAGCCTATATCAAGAGCCAGGCCCACGAGGGCTGGAAACTGGTTCCGGACCATTTTGACGATGGCGCTTTCTCCGGCGCATCGCTTGTCCGCCCAGCGCTGCAAATATTGATGGAGGCGGTCAGGTCAAAAAAGATCGACATCATTGTCGTCTACAAAGTTGACCGCCTGACCCGTTCACTGGCGGACTTTGCCAAGCTGGTCGAACTATTTGATGAACATGAAGTGTCCTTCGTCTCGGTCACCCAGTCATTCAACACGACGTCCAGCATGGGGCGGCTGACGCTCAACGTTCTGTTGTCCTTTGCTCAGTTTGAGCGAGAGGTGATCGGCGAGCGGGTGCGCGACAAGATCTCGGCGTCAAAGCGAAAGGGTATTTGGGTCGGTGGCCCTATCCCGCTGGGCTATCGCAGCGTTGACAAAAAACTGCAGGTCGTTCCGGAGGAAGCCACGCTGGTGCGCAAGATTTTTCAGGATTATCTGCGGCTGGGATCGATAGGTGCGCTATCCCTCGCGCTTGAGCAGGAAGGCATTAAGCCCAAGGCGAGACTGCTTTCAAATGGCGAGGTGATTGCTGCGGCCTATTTTATGCGCGGCCAACTCGGGTATCTTCTGAAGAACCGGTTTTATGTTGGGGATGTCGTCTACAAAGGCGAGGTTCACCAGGGCGAGCATCCCCCGATCATTGATCTGGATCTCTTCGAAGCTGTTCAGGCACGGCTGGCGGAACAGACGGTGCAGCGCATGGCTGCAAGATCGCTGTCACCGGCTATCCTGACGGGCCTTATCTTTGACGATAGCGACAACACCATGAGCCCGAACCATGCCAACAAGCAGGGTATTCGTTACCGCTATTATGTGTCACAGGCCGTGCAGCAGGGCCGCAAGGCTGATGCAGGATCAGTCTCGCGGGTATCGGCGCCTGACGTCGAAGCACTCGTCTGCACATCACTTCGGCAGCGAATGAGTGCAGATCGCGAAATTACAGATCGCGCCCTCGTCCAGAAATTTGTCCAGAAGATCGTCATCCGCCCAAAAGCTCTCGAGGTCACAATCCGAGCTGTCGAAACAACTGAAACGACAGATGAAACCTCCAATGAACTTTTGACGGTCCCGTTTGCCCCAAGTCTTCCGAGCCGCAAAGGGATCGCGCATTCACCTGAGGGTCAGGACAGCATCACCACGGAAACACGCGACAATCTATTGCAGGCGGTCACCCGAGCCCGAGGCTGGATGGATGCCATCCTCACCGGCAAGGTCGCATCGTTCGATGACATCGCGGCTGCCGAGCACCTCGCCGAGCGGTATGTGCGGCGACTTGCGGTGCTGGCGTTCCTCTCACCAAAGGTCGTCCGCTCAATCGTTGATGCTTCCGCGCCTGTGGAGCTGACGGTCTCGCGTCTGACCCAGGCGCTGCCGCATGAATGGTCCCGGCAGGAAGAGATGATCGGCATTCGCTGACTCGACCGGTCTGAAAGCATGACCCGAACTGGCGGTTACACCGCATCCAAACCAATCCGCGCCGTCTCTAATACTTGCGCTGAGAGATCTCTAGCGGCCTCTTCACAAGCACGAGTTTGGACAAAGCGAACCGGTCTCACCACGAATCGAACCGGTCTCCGGTGCTATCGCTTTTGAAATTCCGGACATTGGAAAAATGGGCACAGAGACTTTGCCTGGAATGGCGGGCAAGAGACCGTCACTTCCGGTCTCCGCCAGTCTCAGAGACTTCAAACCTCGCGCAAATGGCCCGTGCAAGCGGGGTTTCCTGCAGAGACTGCGACACGTCGCAAATGGAGGGAATGGGTGGCTGGGGCGGGAGGGATCGAACCTCCGAATGCCGGAATCAAAATCCGGTGCCTTACCGCTTGGCGACGCCCCATCAGGCGCGCGGACCATAGTGAGGGAGCCGCCGCGCTGCAATATCAACATTGCGGGTTTTTCCGGGAAAATGAACCAGAATGAAATCAGGTTCCAAACAGGGCGGGAAAAGCCTTGTCCCCTGCCTCCGGCACGGCTATAAGCCCGGCTCGCACGGCGGTTTCGTCCGCCCGTTCGTCATGTCGGAGTGTAGCGCAGCCTGGTAGCGCACCTGCTTCGGGAGCAGGGGGTCGGAGGTTCGAATCCTCTCACTCCGACCATTATTTAATTTAAATAATTGATTTATAAGGATATTTAATTCTGCATTGATTGAGGGTCTATAAATCGCGGGCGCAAAGTTTACCACTGAACCGGCTTTGATCTGCCTTTTTGCGGCGGGGCAAAAGTGTACCGGTCCTGCTAGGCCGCCTCTATGCCTTTGGATGGC
>CANJJI010000155.1 GCA_947474545.1 Beijerinckiaceae bacterium
AGCGTCTCGCGCAGAGGCATTTCGAGGCACTCGCCTGTTGGTGATTTGTCGTGGAAACACCATGCCAGGTTCGGACCCGGATGCCTCGATTTATTCCCTTTCAGGGCGAAAAATCAGCGCGCAATCGCGGTTTTGCAATTGGCTCATTTGCAGATGTTTTCCAAATATCAACCTGCCGGAATCGCATGGCCAAGCCGTGTCTTTTCAATCGAGTAACCGCTGACAGCAGGGAATAACCGGCTCAAAGTCTATGACTTTGGACCAGTGAACGGGCTCCGGCCATTTACGCGCCCTTACTCTTTTCAAAAATCACAAGCGCGTCGAGCGCGACCGCACCCTGCCCTTCAGGCTGCACCAGAAACGGATTGACGTCTGCCGAATGAATGAGGCCGCCGAAGTCCCCGGCCAAACGACCCAGCGCCATAATGGCATCGACGACAGCATTCACATCATAACGCGGACCGCCGCGATAGCCCTGCAACAATTTGCCGGCATGAGTACGCGCCAACATGTCCAGAGCTTTTTCACGGGTCACAGGTGGGACAGCAAACGCAACATCCTTGATCAACTCCAGCAACACGCCGCCAGTACCGACCATGACCACCGGCCCGACCTCCGGATCTCGATTGATCCCGAGCACAATTTCGAGCCCGCCTTTCACCTGTTTAGCAACAAGCATTCCGTCGAGCTTTTCCGTGACGTTATGTTGCTTCAGATTGTCTTCGATACGTTTCCATGCGGCCTCGACGGCCTGCGCATCGTTCAGCCCCAACTGCACCGCGCCAACATCAGACTTGTGCAGAAGTGTGGAGCTGACGGCTTTCAGCACGACAGGATAGCCGATCTTTGCGGCAGCCTCGACGGCGGCTTCGGGGGCCGTGACAAGCGCTTCCTCGCCTGACGGCATGCCCCATTGGCGCAGAAGTTTTTTGGATTCGTATTCGTTGAGGGCCATCGGGCCGCTGGCCTGTTCAAGGCGCGCTTTCATATTGCCAGTGACTTCCACCTGAGGACCAGCGGGCTCGAGTCTAGAACCCTCCGCCGCCCCAAGTTTTTCCAGCTCGCGCGCACGCACGACGGTTGCTATCGCGCGCAGGGCCTTGTTGGCTTCCTGCAGGAAAGACACATGTGGCACGCTGCGGCGCAGCGCGCGGCTGTAATCGGACTGGCCGTGGGAAGCCAGCGTGATGAAAGCGACAGGCTTGGTTGCTTTTTTGGTTATATAATCTTCCACAAGCTTGATATAGCGCTCGCCGCGATCTGAACCGGGAACGCGCGGCAGATATTCCTGCAACAAAACAGTATCAATGTTGGGATCGGCGTCGATCGCCTCAACGCTGCGCAGGAAATTGGACTCGCTGGTCAAGACGCCAAAGCCGCCATCGACGGGATTGCTGACGAGCGAGCCAACGCCGAGGATTTCATTCAGTCCGTCCAGCGTATGCTGTTCCAGCTTTGGAAAGCTGACGCCATTGCGATCGGCTGCATCAAAGAGCATCCCGCGATAGGCTCCCGATAGGGTAATTGCGCCTATCCGGCGGCCACCGGGCGCGCCCGTATGCACAAGCAGTTCACAGATTTCCACGGCATCATCGAGATTATCCGCGCGAACGACGCCCAGATCGCCAATCATCGCGTCAAAGGCGGCGACAGAACCTGCCAGCGAGCCGGTATGAGCGAGAGCCGCACCCCTGCCCGCTTCCGATTGTCCCAGCTTGATGGCGACGATGTCCTTGCCCTTGCTGCGCGCATGAAGGCAAGCGGCGCGGAAACGCTCGAGATCCTTCAAACCCTCGATATAGATGACGATGACCTTGATTTCATCCTGTCCGGCGAAATAGGCGATGTAATCGGCGATGCCGAGGCCGGCCTCATTGCCGCTGGTGATGAGATAACCGGGCTTCATGCCGCGCTCTTCCAGCGCAGCATTCATGAAGATCATCACGCCGCCCGATTGCCCGACGAGCGCAACGGGACCAGCCGCCGGGCCCAATGGCCGGTCTTCAGTCAGAGTTACAAAACTCGCGGGCCCGCAGATATTGCCCATGCAATTGGGGCCGGACACGCCGAGTCCTGTCTCGGCAATCACACGTCGTAATTCGATGCCAAGCTTCTCGCCTTCCGCATCATAGGCCTCGCCAAAGCCAGAGGAAAACACGGTGGCGCTGCGTGCGCCTGCTGCCGCGCCCGCTTTCAACAGGCCCGACACGTGCGGGGCCGGTACCAGCACGACAAGATGATCAGGAGGTTCTGGCAATTTCGTGAAATCGCCATAGCAGGGCTGGCCATAAAGTTCGGTCCGGCCTGGATTGAAGGGATAGATCGGACCGGGAAACTTGTATTCGTTGAGATTGCGCCAGACGCGTGCAGCCCAGGAGCCCGGCCGGTCGCTGGCACCCACGAGCACAACGTTACGCGGATGCGTGAGAGCATCAACCTTCTTGCGGGATGCTTCAAAATCCATGGTTTCCTCCTGTTGATTTTTCTTATTGTGACACAGCCGAAGTTGGACGCAATACGATCAAACCGTCGAGCGCCAGAGCGCCCTTTCCATTTTCCTGCACAAGCAAGGGATTGACGTCGACGGCTTCGAGCATATCGCCAAATTCGCGCGCAAGCTGGCCGAGCCCCACCATCGCTCTGGCCAGCGCGTCCACATCCGCTGGCTTGCTGCCGCGATACCCGCCCAGCAATTGCGCCGCGCGCGTACGCTGTATGGTTTCATGCGCCATGGTTTCATCGAGCCAGGGCGGGCAGAAGGCCACGTCTTTGAACAATTCAAGCCAGATGCCACCAAGGCCGGCCATGACAACTGGCCCCATTTCAGGATCGCGATGCACGCCCGCAACCATTTCAACGCCGTCTTTGACCTGTTGCGCGACGAGGATGCCCTCGAGTTTAGCGCCAATCTTGTTGCAACGTTCCGCCAGCGTTTGCGCGCCAGCAAGCGCCTGCGCCTCATTGCTGACATTCAACAGAACAAGGCCTGCATCGCTCTTGTGCGCAACATCGGCGCTGACCGCTTTCAATACGACAGGAAAGCCGATGCGGTTTGCTGCCGCCGCCACTTCATCGCCGTTTTGAACGACAGCTTCCGCTGGCATGGCGATCCCGTATGCAGCAAGAATTTCCTTTGATTGCGCTTCATTCAGCGCTGCTGGTTCATTCAAAGTGGATGCAAACTGACGCCATTTCGTCAGCATAGCCTTGCGTTGCGCTGGCGGTTCGCCAGCAGCAGGCGGCTCCCGGCCCGCGCCGGTCTCGGCGAGTTTCGCCAATGTGCGAAAGGTTTTTGCGATATCATGCATCCACGGCACGTGCGGCAATTGCTCGCGAAGCCCCTGCATATATTCATTCTCGCTCAGGCTGATCGGTGAAAACACTGCGACGGGTATTTCATCCGGCTTCGAAGCCGCGAGATATTTTTCAAGCCCGTGGAAATTGGCGACCTTGCGTTCGATGCCGGCCTGCCGCGGCAATTCCTCTGTCAGCAGGACGAGATCGGCATCGGCGCCGGCGCGGACAGTCTTGATCAAATCGATGTAAAGGTCCGTCGGAAGCGTTCGCTTGAAATCATAGGGGTTGGAGACTTCAGCTTCTGCATGAAGCTCTTTCAGACGCGCGGCTGTCTGCGCCGCAAATGCAGGAAAACGTATCCCGAATTGCGGCGCTGTCTCGCTGGTCAGCGAGCGCAGCGCACCGGAATTGGTCATCAAGGCAATGCGGTTGCCGCGCGGCCGGGGCGCGCGCGAAAGATATTCGGCGGCCTGCACGACGTCTTCAAGCGAATCCACCCGTATGATGCCGGCATCGCGCGCAAATGCGTCGAAGACATCGAGACTCCCGGCAAGCGAGCCTGTATGGGCGAGCGCCGCAGCGCGGGACTCTGGCGAGCCACCAATCTTGGCGACGACAACGGACTTTCCATTGGCTTTCGCCTTGCGGGCGCTGGCCAGAAAATGCGGCGCATCACGCACCGCTTCAATGTAACAGATAATCACGCGCAAGGCGTCATCGTCTGCCAGATGCGAAATGAAATCAGGAATGGTGAGACCGTTCTGATTGCCGACAGAAAGCAGGTAGGCGAGTGGAAGTCCGGCATCGTTGAGGCCGCGCCCAACTGTCTGCACGAGCATGCCGCTCTGCGTCATGGCTGCCACCGGTCCCGGCTTCAGCGGCGCATGATGTTCGTCAGGCACTGTCGAGAATTTCGAACGCCCAACGGCGAGGCCCATGCAATTGGGGCCGATGGCGGCTATCCCCGTGCGCTCCAAAAGGGAGACGAGAGCCTGCGCCCGTTCACGTCCCTTGGCATCGCCGCCTTCACCAAACCCTGCGGCAAAGAAAGTCGCACTGCGCGCGCCCAGATTGGCGCCCTCTTCCAACAATTCCAGGGATTGGCCGGCCGGCACGAAGAGCGCGAGATGATCGGGCGGCTCGGGCAGCTCCGCCAGTGTCGCATAACAGCGGCGGCCCCAGAGTTCGGTGCGGTTGGGGTTAACGAGATAGACCTCGCCCTCATAACCAAAGCGCAGGAGATTGCCGAAAACGCGCGGCGACCAGTTGCGATCCGACGCGCCCACCAGAACCACATTTCGCGGCGCGAACAGCGCTGCAATGCTCTTGCCTTTATCCACCACAGCGCCCACTCCCCGGTATATTCTTTTCTCTCGTTGGCATGAGTGATAGCTATCAGGCAGCGGCGCGGCAAGCGGTTCCCGGCTGGCGCATTGGGGGGCAAGATGAAGGTTGCAGCAAATCTGGCATTGGCAACATGGGCGGGCCTGTCGATGCTGTCCTCCGCCGTTGCGCAGGATGCTTATCCTTCCCACGTCATCAACCTGATCGTTCCTTTTGCGCCCGGCGGCACGTCAGACGTAATCGCACGCCTTGCGGCGGAGGAAATCGGGCGCTCGATCGGTCAGCGCCTTGTCATCGAAAATGTGGGCGGCGCAGGCGGCGCCATCGCACTGTCGCGAACTGCGCGCGCCGAGCCTGATGGTTATACGCTGGTCATCGGCAACACCGGCACACATGCGGCCTCCTATTTTCTGCAAAAAAACCTTCAATACACGCCACAATCCTTCGCGCCCGTTGGCATGATCGCCAAGACGTCGCCGGTTCTCGCTGTCAAAAAGGATTTTCCCGCCAAAACGCTTGCGGAATTCGTCGCCTACGCCAAACAAAACCCGGGCAAGGTCAGTCTGGGGCATGCGGGTGTGGGGTCTTCCAATTATCTGATCTGCCGCAGCTTCATCATGGCCGCAGGCGTCGAAGTGAATCTCGTCAGCTATCGCGGCGCGGCTCCCGCACTCAACGACCTCATGGCCGGACATATCGACGGGGCCTGCGATTCCGCGACCTCGGTTTCAGGCGCCATTCTGGCTGGCAAGGTCATCGGCCTCGCCGTCGGCTCGACAGCCCGTCTGCCCAATGTGCCGGATATGCCCACATCAATCGAGGCAGGAACGCCCGGTTTTCAGGCGGAAGGCTGGAATGCGCTGTTTGCGCCCGCAGGTACGCCTGACGCCATTATCTCGAAACTGAACGTCGCGCTGCGCGACGCCGCCTCCAGCGATTTCATGCAAAAGCGCCTGTCCGATTTGTCGTCCGTGCCCGCGAAGGGAGAAGAACTGACACCTGACTACACTGGCAAGCTCGTGCTGCGGGAAATCGAGAAATACAGGAGATTGCTGGCGGAGTAATTTATAGCGGCAGCGCCATCAACGTATCCACGCGCGATGAATCGCAAACCACGATACGCTCGGCGAGCTTCACGTCTTCCCCATTTGTGCGCCAGAGATCGAGATAACGCCCGCTCGCAAATACCTCAGTCGCGCCATCGCGCATGATGCGAACCACAAGAAACGCCGTTTCGCTGCGCACGCCTTCAATGCCTTCGGATAACAGGCAGGGCGCGCCGATGATGTGGCGATAGGTTTGCCTCTCGTAGATGTTGGCTTCGCGCAACGCTGTTACGCGATCAATCAGCATGCCTTTGGTATTGGCGAAGATGATGCCCGCTTCATAGCCCTTCGCATGATTGTTGGCGGTGGTGACGCGATAAAGGCAGGGGTCTGCAAAAAAATCCGGCCATTGCTCGAGCCGGTCATTATCGATGGCGCGCGCATATTCGGCCTGTGCGCGTGTGATTTTGTGAAACATGTCCATGTTCATGACGATCACAATCCCATCAACGCGCGATATTGCTGCCAGAATCCGCGCAGGCCCGCTTCACTCACCCGGCTTTCGCTGGATTCAGCCAGCGCGCCGCCCATTTCAAGGACTGCGTTCAGATCCGGCGCTCCTGCGACGCCGCGCTGCACGAACCCCCCGACACAACCATCTTCCATGGAGATATAACCTGCAGCACCCACGAGATTGGCCTGCTTGATGCGCACCATGCGTTGTTCCGGCGTATCGTCTTCGAATCCGAGGATCGTCCAGTGCAGATCGGTCTTCTCGGGCGAACGTGGCACGACTTGGCGCACCGCAATGGCATTCTGGATCTGCTGCAGCACGAAGGTTGGAAACGTCGTCAGGATTTGCAGCGTGATTCCATCGGGGAATTCGTTGAATCCCTGCAGCATGGAGGGATCCTTCAGCTTGTAATCGCTGTCGGAGCGCAGGTTCTGTTGCGAATAGGCGGCGTCGAGCTGAGCGCGATCAAGCTGATTGTAACTAATGTGGTGGCCGCCTCCACCCTCGACGACAAGGCCGCCTTTGTAGTTCAAACGGTTCAGTTCGAAAGTCGTGAAGAACAAGTGAAGGATGCTGGCGTGATAGCTGTCCTTCACGTTTTCCACATAGAGCTTCCAGTTGTTCGGCAGGGCCTGGACGTAACGCGCCAGCACCACGGGCTTGCGGCCATCAAGTACCCGCGCAATGCCCTCGACAATGGTTTTTCCCAACCAATCTGCCAGTGGAGGCGTCGCATCCGAAAACGTCCCGTAAACAAGCCCGTAAAGTGTGGCGATGCGCAGTTTGCGCGGACTATGGTCGGACATCTTGAACGTATCGGGCATGCCGCCCTTGCCCTTCATGCCCCTGAGAAAGGCGACACCATTGAGATTGCCTTTCAGGTCATAACTCCAGCCATGATAAACACAGGTGAACCCCTGTTTCGCTTTGCCATCATCATCAAGGCACAATAGCGCGCCGCGATGGGCGCAGCGGTTCTCGAACGCACAGATTTCGCCATCTGTATCACGCACCACAACCACGGGCACATCGCCAACGAATGTGGTGCGGAACGAACCTGCTTCGGGCAGATCAGCCTCAAGACAGAGATAGTGCCAAGCCGCGCCCTGAAACACCAGTTGCTGTTCACGGGCATAGACATCGCCGCGCTGAAACACCCAGAAGGGTACACGGGTCAGGGCGCTCGTTGGCCAGGCGGGCATGTCTATGCCGGTCTGTGCGGATGGCATCGTCATTTTTGTTTCAATCCCTTGGGCGCAGTATCATATCGCGCCTTGAAGTGCTCTCACCGGCTGGAGTCCGTCAAGACCCCTGCCCGATTCAGCTTGCTTTCGAAATAGCCTAGGCGCGGCGAAAGCCTGTGTTTTGATCGATATCAAGTTTGCTGTAGGATCGCCAAAACGCCATCTCTTGAACAGATCGCTGCATCCAGGAGGACGCCATGACTGAGACCAGCATGTCCCAATCCATTTCGCCCGTTACTGGCCCACAGGTCTGGCGCGGTCCGCAGGTCGCCTCCGCAGCTCGCTGGAGATTTCAATTGCCAGCGGGCCCGGTCGGCCAACTTCGCAGAATTGTAGACAAAGCATCCGCTGAAGGGCGAGATCAGGACAGTTTTGATTTTGAAGCAGTCGAAATTCCCGGCCTGCGCGATGCGCTCGCACTTGCAGTCAGCGAGCTGACTTCGGGAACCGGCATGGCGCTGGTGCGTGGCATCAAGGCCGGGTTTTTTGATGTCGAAGCGCACAAGATCGCGCTGCTGATTATCGCCAATCACATGGGTCTCATTGGCCCGCAGGAACATCGCGCCAAAGGTATTTCGGAGGTGATGGATGTCAGCCCGCCCGAAGGCGACCGCTATTATTTCCACGTCGGCGGCCCGCTACCGATGCATATGGACCCTGTCGATGTCGTGGGGCTCTTGTGTCTGCGCAAAGCCAAGGAAGGGGGCACCAGCCGCATCGTCAGTTCAATGGCGGTGCACAACGAAATCCTGCACACACGGCCTGATCTGCTTGAACTGCTCTATCGCGGCTTCCGTCACCGCCGCCGGCAATTTCGCGCCGCCGGGGGACCGCGCGTGACCGATCATTATTGCCCGGCCTTTGCCGATATCGGCGGCGGCGAAGTCATCTGCAATTTCATTCCCGCGCCGATCCGGATGACGGTGGACGAGGGCCTGATGACATTGACCCCGGCGGAACAGGAAGCGCTCGATATTATCGAAACCATTTCCGAGCGTGATGATTTCTGCCTTGAAATGGATCTTGAACCGGGCGATCTACAATTTCTGAACAACCGGATCACCCTGCACGGCCGCGCCGATTACCGGGATTCGGGCGGGCCGGACGAGCGCCGCCTGCTGCTGAGGACGTGGCTCACCATGCCGGGCTGGCGCAAATACCCCGCCCATCTGCCTCGCGTAGATGTGGAGTTGGAGACAGCGCCCGCGTAATAGGTATAAGGGCCTTGAATCGTCCGTGCCAAAAGGAAGTTATGCAATGAAGAATATCGTCATCCTTGACGACTACCAGAACGTCGCCCTGAATATGGGTCCGTGGGACACGCTCTCGAGCCGCGCAAAAGTGCGCGTGTTGACCCGCTACATCGGGGATCTGGACGGGCTGGTTGATGAATTGGAAGACGCCAATGTCATCGTGTGCAATCGCGAGCGCACGCCCGTGGACAAGGCGCTTCTCGAACGGCTGCCAAAGCTCGAACTCGTCGTCACTTCGGGCATGCGCAACAATTCGATTGATGTAGCCACAGCCAACGCACGGGGCGTTACGGTCTGCGGCACCGCGACGCTCGGCTATCCAACGGCAGAATTAACTGTCGGAATGATACTTGGCTGGTTCCGCCAAATCCCTGATGAAGTGAACAATCTGCATGCTGGGCGCTGGCAGCAAAGTGTGGGCACAGGCGTGCGCGGCAAAACATTGGGCATCGTCGGCTATGGCCGCATCGGCTCGGATGTGGCGAAAGTCTTTAAAGCTCTGGGCACGAACGTGATGGCCTGGTCGCGCTCATTGACACCGGAAAAAGCCGCCGCTGACGGGATTACTGCTGCAAGTCTCGATGACGTCCTTAAGCAATCGGACATCGTTTCTGTGCATCTGCTCGCCAATCCGCAGACCCGCGGCATGATCGGCGCGCGCGAAATCGGCCTGATGAAACCGACGGCTCTGCTGGTCAATACGGCGCGCGCCATGCTGATCGATCAACAGGCGATGATTAACGCGCTGCATGATGGCAAAATCGGCGGTGCGGCTCTCGACGTCTATGATATCGAGCCGTTGCCCATGGCCCATCCCATCCTGAAAGCGCCGAATACGCTGCTGACGCCGCATCTGGGCTATGTCATGGAAGAGAACTACCGTATCTCCTTCACGGAGGCCGTGGAGAACGTCGCAGCCTGGCTCGATGGCAAACCGGTTCGCGTACTCAAGCCCTGACAAGATAACACTGGGAGGTTTATTATGGCGCTTGTTCTTATGCATGCCGCGCGCTCGACATGCAGCCAGAAGGTCCGGATGGCGCTTTATGAAAAAGAGCTTGAGTGGACTTCGCAGGAGATAGACCTGCGCAAAAACGAGCATCTGACGCCAGATTATCTCGCACTCAATCCGAACGGGGTTGTACCGACCCTAGTGCATGATGGCCACGCCATCATCGAATCCTCTGTAATCGGCGAGTATCTCGATGATGCGTTTCCAGCAAAACCCTTGCGGCCAGCAGAGCCACGCGCACTGGCGCATATGAGGGCTTGGCGTCAGTATATCGATGAGGTGCCAACACCTGCGATCCGTGTGCCATCGTTTCAGGCGTTTATCCGGCGCACGTTCAAGGACGGCGAGTCCTTCGAGCGTGAAGCGGCGATCCGGCCTATCCGCAAACATTTTTACATGAAGATGAAATCAGGAAGTTTCAGCGAGCAGGATCTGTCTGAAGCCAATGAAAAACTGCAGCAGACCATTGACCGCATGGAGAAAGCATTGGCCGATGGCCGCCCATGGCTGTGCGGCGACATGTTCACTCATGCTGATATTTGCGTGATGCCAAATATCGTGCGCCTCGATGATCTCAAGATGAGCGATATGTGGGCACAGCGGCCCTTCGTCACCCAATGGTACGAACGCTTGCAGGCGCGCCCGGCATTTGCGAAAGCTTATGCTGATCCGGCCCGCCAGATTTTTTCTTACGGCGGTCCGCAACGGGGATAGGCGAGTCCTTTGTCATCCCTGACGGCGCAACCGCTCCGGGATCGTTCTGATCAGAGAAAACACAAACTACGATCGTGGACAAATGCTCCGCATCGTACGGGATGACCCGAGGAGGAAAGTCCGATGAAACTGGCGAGTTATGTTCACAAGGGTCAGGAAAGTTTTGGCATCGTGCGTGGCGAAGGCGTGTTCGATCTGGGATCACGCTTAAAAGGCAAAGCCGCCGATTTGGTGGAGTTTATCGTCAAGGGGCTTTCGGGTGAGGCGGCGAAACTCTCGCAGGGCGCAAAGGACGATTTTCCGCTCAGCGAAATCACTTTCATTTTGCCGGTCAAGAGTCCGATCCTGTGCATTGGCGTGAACTATAAATCGCGGCCGGATGAAGTGCCAGGTGGCGGCTATAGCTGGAATTATCCATCGCTGTTCTGGCGCAAGTCTTCCGCACACGCCCCGCATCTGCGGCCCATCCTGCGCCCGCCGGAATCCCTGCAGATCGACTATGAGGGCGAAATCGCGATCATTATCGGCAAGGGCGGGCGGCGGATTCCAAAGGAAACGGCGCTGGAACATATTTTTGGCTATTCCTGTTTCAACGAAGGCTCGGTGCGCGACTGGATGAAGCACACCACAGCCAATGTGACCTCGGGCAAGAATTTCTATCAGTCCGGTTCGTTCGGGCCGTGGATCTCAACGGCAGATGAAATCGCCGATCCCCACAACATGGAGATCGAGGTCAGGGTGAACGGCGAAAGCCGCCAGAAGGACACGACGGCCAATATCATGCGGCCCTATGAAGAGCTGATCGCCTATGTCTCGACCATCATGCCGCTGGAGCCAGGCGATGTGATTGCCACCGGCACGCCCGTAGGCGTGGGCGCAAACCGCAAGCCCCCGGTCTGGCTCGTGCCGGGCGATGTCGTGGAAATCGAGGTTTCCGGGGTGGGCGTTTTGCGCAATAGTGTCGAAGATGAGAAGGTTTCGTAGGCATTGTAATCCCGGAACATAGCGAGCAATTGTCCGGGAAAG
>CANJJI010000156.1 GCA_947474545.1 Beijerinckiaceae bacterium
CAATAGCGAGGCGCTGCTTTTGTCCACCCGACAACGTTACGCCCCGTTCGCCAACCTTGGTGTCGTAGCCATCCGCAAGGTCGCGAATGAACTCGTCCGCAGCAGCACGCTGCGCCGCCGCAACAACCTGCTCCATAGTAGCGCCTTCGCGGCCATAACGGATATTATCGGCGATGGAACTTCCGAAGATCACGGCATCCTGCGGCACCAGCGCAATGCGCCGCCGCAAAGCGGCTGGATCGGCTTGAGAGACATCAACCCCATCAACCAGAATGCGCCCGGCCTGCGGATCATAAAACCGCATCAGCAATTGAAACAGCGTCGATTTTCCTGCTCCCGAGGGACCAACGATCGCAAGCGTTTCGCCGCTGCGAACGTTAAACGATATTTCGCACAGTGCCGGACTTTCCTGCCGCGAAGCATAAGCAAAGGTCACCCGTTCGAACCCGATTTCACCGCGCGGCGGCTCGGGCAACGCAACAGGTGAGGCTGGCGCGGCAATGGAAGGCTTCACCGCCAATATCTCGGCAATACGGCCGGCAGCGCCAGCCGCAGCTGAAATCTCGCTCCACACTTCCGACAATTGCCCCAGCGCGCTTGCGCCGAAGACAGCATAAAGGACAAATTGCCCGAGCAACCCACCGCTGATATTACCCGCCAGCACATCGCGCGCGCCGAGCCAGAGAACCGCCACAACGCTCGCAAAGGCTAGAAAGATAGCTATTGCAGTGAGAACAGAACGCGCAGCCGTCGCAGCACGGGCTGCGTCATACGCCTCCTGCACCGCACCGGTGAAATGCGCGTTTGTCGTGGCTTCCGCGTTGAAAGCCTGCATTGTGCGCACGGCGCCAAGATTTTCAGCAGCAAAGGCGGATGCTTCCGCGAGCGTATCCTGAGCCCGCCGCGACCTCTGACGCACCCCACGTCCTGCAGCGACAAGCGGAAAAACGATCACCGGAATGGCGACCAGCACCAGCGCAGAAAGCTTCGGGCTGGTGAAGATCATCATCGCTATAGCGCCGATGAACATAAACAAGTTGCGCAGTGCAACCGAAGCCGACGATCCGAAGGCCGACTTCATCTGCGTCGTATCGGCAGTCAGGCGCGACACCAGCTCTCCGGTACGTGCTGTATCGTAGAATGCCGCGTCGAGGCTCGAAAGATGCGCAAACACATCGCTGCGCAGATCTGCGACGACCCGTTCGCCCAGCGTCATGACAAGATAATACCGGCTGGCCGACGCCAGCGCGAGAACTGCCACGACCGCAATCATCGCTCCGAAATACTGGTCGATCAGCCCTGCCCCTTCGGCAGAAAAGCCGTGATCGATCATGCCGCGCAACGCCACCGGGACGGTGAGTGTCGCTACCGAAGCAACCGTCAGCGCCAAAAACGCTGCAGCGATGCGGCCACGGTAGCGCGCAGCATAAGGTAACAAGGGCGTCAGCGCCTTGAGCGAGGTGCGTGGGCGGGCGGCTGCGCCGGAATTCTCTTGCTTGGCTTCTTGCGTCATGCCCGCTCTTTACGCCCATTGCCCCACGATTGGAAACCGCCACCGCTTGTTTCCCGGGCCCGCCTCATGTATAGGACCGCCATCTTCCACACGGCCTTGCCGTCTGGACCCGAATTTCATGGACAATGAGCAAGGATCGATAGAATGAGAGCCGATACGCATCCCGATTACCATCTGATCAAGGTCGTGATGACCGATGGCACTGAGTATATGACCCGCTCCACTTGGGGTAAGGAAGGCGACAAGCTCAACCTCGATATCGACCCCAAGACCCATCCGGCCTGGACTGGCGGTTCGGCCCAATTGCTCGACCGTGGCGGCCGTCTGTCCCGCTTCAGCGCCCGTTTCGGCACGATTGGCGCCGTCAAGAAATAAGTATTTTCCGGGTTTTGCCCGAATTTTTCAGACGGCGCCCACCCAGGGCGCCGTTTTGCTGTTCCAGCGTCCGATTTTCCGCTCCGCCAGCAGCCATTCATCACCAATTTTCAGGCAAAGATCGTCTGTAGTCCCGGTCGAGCGCAACCTTTGTGTATTATCTTCGACGCTGACCTGTACAACCATCCAGAATGAGAAAACCCTGTAGCCGCCCCCCTCAGGCTTGATCGACATCTGCTGGAAAAAATGCATCCTGCCCCGCGATCCTGGCAGAGCAAAAAATGTCCGTGCGTAACCTTCGATGGCCTCCCTACCCCGAAACGGGTCGCCATCTGACGTTACCAGCAGTCCGTCGGGCGTAAATGTTCGCGCATAACCCTCATAGTCGCCGGTATCGGACGCCCAGACATAGGCCATGAGCAAATCGTGAATCGCGAGCCGATCTTCCACCTTCACTGCGCCGCTCACCGGAACAGCTCCTGATACACATCCATCCATTTACCCATGTTATCCTCGGCCTCCCTGGGAGTCAGAAATACAGTGCGGTGCTTGGCAGGTGTAATTTCTGGATCCAGCGGCGGCACCTTAGGGTTAGCCGGAATGTAGAAATTGTCCCGGTAGACCTTCTGCCCTTCCTCTGAAATCAGGAACTCCAATAGGAGCTTGGCGGCATTTGGATGCGGGCTGCCCTTAGTGATGGCTGTCGTCGAAACTATTCCGGTCATGGCAGGCTGCATGGCGATCCAGCGGATCGGAGCACCCTGTTTTTCCCCGCCAACGGCGTGCTCGGGGAAAATCTGCAGCGCAACCGCATATTCCCCTGCAATCGCACGGTCGATGGTCACCCGTGCTGACCCCTTGATCCCGGCTATGTCCTGCCCGGCAAGCTTGCGCAGATAGGTCATGCCCTTTTCCTGCCCCATCTCCTTCAGGGCAATGCCGATGAAGCCGGCACCCGCAGAAATGGAAGGTGTCGCCCCCCATGCGATTTTGCCTTTCAGTTTTGGGTCCAGCAAAGCGTCCCAGCTCTTCGGCTCGGTGCCAGGCGCAATCAGCGAGGTATTGAAGGCCGCGGTGATGATGTAAAAATTAGAGGCAACCCAATATCCCTCGGGATCGACATATTCGGGCGCAAAGCTTTTGGCCTCGTCCGGCAACCATTGCAGAACATACCCGCCCTTTTTAAGAAATTCCGCAGAGGTCGTGCCATCAAAGACATCTGACTGCATGCGCCCGGCCTGCCCTTCTGTCGCGATGCGTAACGCTATGTCGGTGGAATTGGCCCGGACATATTTCACTTTTACACCGGTGCGCGCGGTGAAGGCTTTCTCCATATCCAGGACAAAAGGATTGATGATTTGCGTCGTGTACCAGACGACTTCGCCTTCCTTTTTCGCGGCTTCAATCGTTGCCGGATCGAGCGCCAAGGCGGGAGATAAAGCGAAAACGCCAACAAGCGAAACTGCCGCAAGAAATCTGCGCATGGTCTCCTCCTCGCTGCGGCTTTGATGGACCCGCCTTACCGCTTGCCTGTCGAGAATGCGCGTAATCGAACGGACCATCAAGAGGTCTGCGGACAAGAAAAAACCCGGCATTTCTGCCGGGGGAAGTTTTAGCCTGTCAGAGCTATAGAAACGAAGATGGGATCACGCCCGGTTGCGGAAAGCCTCTTGCAGCATTTCCATCTGAACCATGAGCGCAGCAGGCGCACTCAATGCCTGGGCCGGTGTTTCGGCGTAAATGACTTTGTCCAGGTGCATGATGCGCTCTTGAAGACGCAGCGAACGATGCACCAGATTGCGCAGGGTTTCCGGCAGCCGCTCAAAAACCTCCGAACGGGACGCCAGATCCTGATGGGTCAGCTTGACCTTGTGTTTTTCTGTCGCAGCCTGGGTGAGCGACATCTCCCCTTCGTTCACGGCGCGTTGTAGCAAAAGCCACGAGGCCAGCTGCATCAGGCGCGTCGTCAACCGCATGCTCTCCGAAGCGTAAGCCAGAGCATCAGTACGAACCAACAGTTTGGATTCGGTGCGGCCTAGCCCGTCCAGATAGGAAGCGGCCTCCTCCACCAATCCCATGCCTTCCTTGAAGAGCGCCTTGAACATCTCCGAAGAGGCCAGCTTCTGACCAAAGGAGACGGTATTGGACTTCATCGGAAAATTCATAATCTTGGCCGCCATGTGTTCTGTTCCTGCCTGTGCGGCGTCGCTAATCGACACGGGCCGCTCGCTACAGCGGCATGACAGCAACATTAACGCCAAAGCCCGGAAATGGGGCATTTAACCTTTCTTAAGGTTAACGCGTCCGGCGGAAATGGCAAACCTCGAATTCGGCTTCGAGTTGAATTTGAGAAAAAACCACAAAAAAAGAGCCGCACGAAGCGGCTCTGAAAGTGGGTAACAGGGAGGCGTCAAACAAAGTGGACAGGAGCCACTGAGATCCTGAAAGATCAGGACCCTTAATTTAATACAATGGAATCCTTAATCCGGAGTTAAAAATAACCTATGTTCTGCAACGTTTTCCTGCTTTGACACGAATGCCGTTATGCCGCCTGTGCCATTATGATTGCCCGGTCATTTGTGAAACACGCGCCTCATGAAGAGCCCTTGAAGAAAGCATCCGCTGCCCGCCGCGAGGCCTCCTTGGCCTTGGCCGCAACGTCGAGCCGTTCAATTTCGGTTTTCAGTAGAATGATCCGCTCACGCAATTCCTCGACGGAAATCGTATCCAGCGGCTCACCGATTTCATGCACGAGCTTCTTTTTCGGCAGGGCGAAGGGGTCGTCGTCAATGAGCGCCATGGCAAACTCCAGAGTGCGCGGTGGTCAGCATCAGAAAGGCAGATAGGCGTGGGCATGACAACTAAAAAGCTTCGTCAAACCGCAGCACTGCCGATGTTGACAGATTGCCCGCGGCCCGCAAAACATGTCTTCAACAAAAACCAGGGGGAAGCCGGTGATTGACGGCACATTTGAAATCATGGGGGCGAAACTGCGCTATCGCCGCACCGGCAAAAGCGGCGGCAAGCCAGTTCTCTATCTGCACAGCGAGGAATCCTTGCCGGGGGATACAGCATTTATCGAATCCTTGAGCCGGGATCATGAAGTCATCATCCCAGACCATCTCGGCTTCGGCGAATCCGACAATCCGGACTGGTTCAGGGCGATGGGCGACATGGCCTATTGTTATCTGGAACTCCTCGATCACCTCGGTGTGAGCGGATTGAATATAGTCGGCGCCTCCATGGGCGGATGGATTGGCGCGGAAATCGCTGTGCGTGACCGAAGCCGCCTGGCTTCGCTCAGCCTCATCGCGCCCTTTGGCGTGCGAGAGAAAGGCCAGACCTATGGAGATGTCTTCCTCTGGACGCCGGAACAAAACATCCGCAACCGTTTCGTCGATCAACAACTCGCCGGTTCTTACCTGCAAAAGGAACACTCCAAGGAAGAAACTGCGTCACTGCTGAAGGATCGTTATGCGACAGCCCGGCTTGGCTGGGCGCCACGCTTTCATTCACCCGAATTGCAACGTTGGCTGCATCGCATCAAACTTCCGGTACTTTTGATTTGGGGTGAAGATGACAAGATAGCGCCTGCCGCCATGGCCAGAAGCTGGCAGGCTGGACTTCCCAACTCTCGACTGGTCCTCATTCCCGCTTGCGGTCACCTGCCCCACATGGAGCGGAAGGACGAAACTTTTGCAGCGGTCGCCAAATTCATCGGGGAGCAACGCGCGTGAAATTCCATGCCTTCCATCTGATGCCCTATCGCCACCTCAATTTCGAAGAGGCCAACAAATATCCCTCCTACTGGGTGGTCCTGCCCAACAAGTTCTACGACCCCAAAAAGGGCGCGGCCCTTTATCAGGAATATATCGGCCAGCTCGTCTATGCCGCCAAATGCGGTTTCGATGGCATTTGCGTGAACGAACATCACCAGAACGCCTACGGCCTGATGCCGGCGCCCAACCTCATCGCCATGTCGTTGATCGAGCGCACGCGCGGCATGAACACAAGTGTGGCCGTGCTGGGGCGCGCACTGCCGATCGTCAACAATCCCGTGACGATTGCTGAAGAATTCGCCATGCTCGACAATCTGTCCGAGGGCCGTCTGATTGCCGGCTTTGTACGCGGCATCGGCTGCGAATATCATTCCTCCACAGTAAATCCGATCTATTCACACGACCGGTTCCATGAGGCGCATGACATCATCACGCGCGCATGGACGTCGACAGAGCCCTTCGACTATGAGGGTGAGCATTATAATTTCAATTATGTGAACTGCTGGCCCCGCCCCATGCAGGAACCGCACCCGCGCATCTGGATTCCCACGCAAGGCTCAGGCGAAACCATCGATTGGGCGTCCGATCCCGCCCGCAAATATCCGATGATCATGGCTTTCTCCCCGGCCGAAGCCGTGGTGCGCTTTCACGAAATCTACAAGCAGCGCGCCCGTGAATATGGCTATGAATCCACGGGTGAACAGCTGGGATGGTCCACGCCGCTCTACGTCGGCGAAACCGATGAGATCGCGCGCAGGGAAGCTGCGCCTCACATCGAATCCCTGTTCAACGACTTCTTCCACATCCCCTTCGAGTTCCTGTTCCCCCCGGGATATACAGGCATTCCCTCCTTGCAGCGGATGATGGAGTTCAGAAAAGGTATCGGCACGTCGAAACTGCAGCTCAATGATTTCTTCGAGCGCGGCAATTGCATTGTCGGTTCGCCTGACACTGTCGCCAGCAAGATCGAGGAAATTCACGCCAAGACCGGCTTCAAGATCATGATCCCCATGATCCAGTTCGGTACTCTGCCGGACGATCTCGTCCGCAAGAGCACGCAGATGTTTGCCGAAGAGGTAATCCCGAAAATCCGCCACTTGTGAGGGCGGAGGATTGCCGCCCTGAAAGGCGTTACGAACCGCTCATCAATATGAACTATTCCTCGGGCAAAATCCGAGTCACATGCCCCATCTTGCGGCCGGCGCGCGCTTCGTGCTTGCCATAAAGGTGCACGCACGCCCCGCTTTCACCCATGAGATCGCGCCAGAGGTTCGTATCTTCGCCAATAAGATTGCGCATTTCGATGCGCCCGTGCCTGTGCGTCGAGCCCAGCGGCCAGCCGCAGATGGCGCGAATGTGCTGCTCGAATTGCGATGTTGTTGCGCCGTCAATGGTCCAATGGCCGGAATTGTGCACACGCGGGGCAATCTCGTTGACGATCACACGTTCGCGTTTGGAACCGTCCGCCTGTTGTTCTTCAACGATAAACATCTCGACCGCGATCACACCAATATATTTCAGCCCGTCAAGAATACGATGAACAATATGGATCGCCTGTGCGGCCGTATCGGCTGAAACCTTGGCTGGCACATGCGTTGCAGCGAGAATGTGATGTTCATGCTCGTTTTCGCATACGTCAAAGGCGGCAAATGATCCGTCAGCGGCGCGCGCGGCAATCACCGATATCTCGCGCAGGAAAGGAACAAGGCCCTCCAGGATGCATGGCACGCCGCCGAGGCTGCGAAACTGCACCGCGAGATCCGAGCCGTCGCGGATCGCCGTTTGGCCCTTGCCATCGTAACCAAACCGCCGCGTCTTCAGGATGGCTGGCCGGCCAATCTGCGCCACAGCCCTGGCCAGAGAGCCCGCGTCGTCGACCTGAGCAAAGGGCGCAGTCGCAATACCCAGACTGTTGATGAACTGTTTCTCGGTCAGGCGGTCCTGGCTTGTCGCCAAAGCGTTCCAGTCCGGCAGAACGGGACAATGGGCGGCGAGCACTTCAGCTGCGCGGGCCGGCACATTCTCAAATTCGTAGGTCACCACTGCAACCTTGTCGGCGAAAGCGGCAAGAGCCGCCTCATCCTCATAAGACGCAAGGGTGAAATCAGCGGCCACATCGAAGGCTGGACCGGGTTCTGGCGCGTAGATATGGCATTTTACGCCAAGCCGGGCCGCAGCCATCGCCAGCATTCGCCCCAGCTGCCCGGAACCCAGAATACCAATGGTTGCGCCAGGAACCAGAAGCGGCCGCACAGGAACATCAATCGCCATGGCCTAATGCGCCCCCGGCTCACTTGAGGGCTTCTCCCCCACAGCGGCGGTCTGCGCGGCGCGCCAATCCGCCAGTCTTCCAGCCAGTCCTTCGTCGTGGAGGGCCAGCACGGCCGCAGCCAGCAATGCAGCATTGATAGCCCCCGCGCGGCCGATAGCCAGCGTACCAACCGGAATACCCGGCGGCATCTGCACAATCGAAAGCAGAGAATCCCGCCCACCCAGGGCCTTAGACTCCACGGGAACCCCAAACACCGGCAGGCTCGTCATCGCGGCCGTCATGCCCGGCAAATGGGCGGCGCCTCCAGCGCCTGCGATAATCACCTGAAAACCCTCTGTCTTCGCGCCTTTGGCAAAATCATAAAGCCGTTGTGGCGTCCGGTGTGCGGATACGATGCGAGCATCGTAATTCACGCCAAGCTCATCCAGGATATCGGCAGCGTGTTTCATGGTCGGCCAGTCGGACTGGCTGCCCATGATGATGGCAACAGGGATAGCTTTCTTCGCCACGATGCCTCGCTAAGCCGGAAGTGCAGGAAAGCCCGGGGGCATAGCCCAAGCCCGCCAGAACGGCAAGCAGAACCGCAGTTTTAACCGGCAAAAGCAGAACTTGAGGTATAGGATCGTCTCAGGCGATAATATCGGGAGTAATAGCATCTTCCAGCTTGGAAATCCGGTCCCGGAGCGCCAGCTTGCGCTTTTTCAACCGCTGCACCTGCAATTGATCGACCGTCGTAGCCGCTTGTAGCGCAGCAATGGCGGCATCGAGATCGCGATGCTCCTGCCGCAATCCTTCGATCTCCGCATTGAACGCGGACAGCTCATCTTCGGTCAACTGATTCGCCATACCTTGCCATAACAAAGACAGCGCTGAAAACAAGCGCCTTCGTCCGTTCTGAATTTCGAATGTGACAATGAGAGTTTAGATCGGCAAGCCGTATTTTCCCGCATTTTCTTTAAATTCAACAAATTTAGGCGTGTATGTCGTAATCTGTTCATCGCGTCGCAATTGTTATCGCGCGGATTTCCGATTTCCCTTTTGCGCATGAACTTTTTGTGTCAGATTTTGTCGTCCCAACATCAGGAATGGAGTTGACGGATGACAATTGAAAGCCACCTTGCCGCACTCGAAAAGCGCCGCGAGGCGCTAAAAAAAGAAATTGAAGCGCATGAGGCGCGTCCGTCCCTGGACCAGATCAAGATTGCCGCGCTAAAGCGACAGAAACTGCTTCTCAAAGACGAAATTGCCCAAACACGTAATTCGATGTCCTCCAGCCAAATGGCATCCAAAGAACAGGCCGTATTTCGCGCCTGAACCCGGTCCGTATTCACGCCCCGGGGTTTTTCTCCGGGGCGCCGGCCCAGGCGCCCTGCACCCCTACATCACCCGAGACCAGTCTTTGGTTTTGTGATAAACGGGGTTGGACCGGAGAGAGGGAATAACTGAATCATCCGGCACGCGGCCGCCCGCAGAGGAGGGCGTTAGCCAAGTATTAACTTTTGAGATGCGCACAAAAATAGATTGGTTTAGATTTCCTGCCAATACGGGTTTCGGTTTGAGTTGCGGGGGGCGTAATGATCCCATTTTCGAATCCAGAGCATCCTGCCCAGAGGCAAATCGAAGCCGCAGTTTTGCGAATTTTGAAGCAACCTGAGTTTATCGCGTCCAGAAAACTGTCTGTCTTTCTGAAATTCGTCGTCGACGAAAAACTTGCTGGCCGGCAAAACCAAATCAAGGCCTTCACGATTGCAACTGCGGTTTACGGCCGCAACGAATCCTTCGATCCACAGACGAATTCGCTGGTGAGGGTCGAAGCTCTGCGTCTGCGCAGATTGCTTGATGCCTATTATGTTTCAAGCGGTAAGAACGACCCGATAAAAATCACCATCCCACGTGGCTCTTATGTTCCGCAGTTCATTCAGCTTCAGCCGGCTGAAGGGGCGAATGACAACATCACACCAACAGCGCCCGCGCTAACGTTGTTTCCACGAAGCCGCACCCGCAAGCTGGCTGCACTGGCCGGAATGGCGGTTATCGGTGCGACCGGGCTGTTCTGGATAGCCTCTGCAAATTACGGGCAGGCCATAGGACAAGGCTCGGCGGCTTTGAATGGACCTCCCACGCCTGCGTTTACCGCGGCCGCCCCTTCGCCAAACGTCAATCAATCGCAAAATTGACAGCGCCCAAGGACATATGTGGACCTGCTTATTTCAGATGAACCCCAACCCGCGCAGCCCGTCCCACATCAGCTTGACGCCCATAATAAGCGTCAAGCCATAAATGAGCTTGTAAAAGATCATCAAAGGAACGCGCTTCACCAGCCAGACGCCGCCCAGCGTTGCGATAATCGCTGGCGGGAATAGAACGACAGATGTCATCAGGACTTCATTCGACATGAATCCCAGGTGCATGAAAGCAAAGAACTTCGTGTAATTGAAAATCGCGAAATAGATTGCGCCGGTCCCGGCGTAAACGCGCGGCGGCAGCTTCTGCGGCACGATATAAACCTGGTAGGGCGGCCCTCCGGCATTGGCGATGAAACTGGTAAACCCGGCGATCAATGCCCAGAACGAACCCTTCAACCAGTCCGGCGGACTTGGCTGCTCGCCAGCGGGAGCTTTGCGCAAGAGTGAATAGGCGACAAAACTGAGGGAAATCAAGCCAACAAGTATGAGAACGGCGGCGCCTGGCACGCGTGCCGCAGTGAAATAACCTATCGTCAGACCCGCGCAGCCAGCGGGCATCAGGATTTTCAGATTTTCCAGAGAATAATCGCGCCGGAACGCCCAGACACTTACAAGATCCTGAACCATAAGGATCGGCAGCGTTATGGCCACGGCCTGAACCGGTGGAATAACAAGCGACAGCAGCGGCAGCGACAATATGCCGATGCCGGAAAACCCACCTTTACCAAGCCCCAGTAAAAGCACAGCAGGAATAGCTACAGCATAGAACGCCCAGTCAGAAATCATTTGATCAGCTCATACGGCCGGCCAGGAACTTCAAATCGAAGTTCGCTTTTTGCCGGAAACCCGGTCCTTCGAATTTAATGATCTTTAATTCCAACCTGGGCACGCGCGCTTTCCCGTTTCACAAAGGCGAGGGAACGCGAGCCCATAAAATTGAGACAAGCCGCCACCGCAGACCCAGCCAATATCCCGATCAGGGCAGCAGTGGAAGAGGTTGAGTCCATTATTCCGAAAACGCCACATGAAAAAAGAAACAGCGCATAGCAGGCATAATTGATTGCAGCGCCAGAAATATTCACGCCTGCATAAGGTGCCGTCGCGAAGGTGGTTGGAATAGGCTAACGCGATCTCCAGCTTCATGAAGTTATCCGATCATGCGGCGAGGTCAATGGGTTGATCCGATGGCTTGTCGGCGAGGGTCTTCCA
>CANJJI010000157.1 GCA_947474545.1 Beijerinckiaceae bacterium
CCAAGCGCGAACTTTCGACGCCCTATGGAGAACGCTTGGCGACATATGCCTCCTGTTCAAGGAAAATGAATGCTGGAACTTCTTCAAAGCGATGAGGTATGCATCCGATTAAACGTACGATGCTCTAGGGTTAACGCTTTATTGATTGAAGCTTGAGGCCATGCAAGGCGCGGGCGCGAGAATGATGAGAATTTCAAACCAAAGCAAGCGCGTTACCATTGGGCGGGGTCCTGATCGGGCCAGACTTTTGCGTAGTTGCGCATTGATCTTGTCCGTAGGCCTCTGTTTCCAGTTCAGCGCCTGTCAGAAGTTGAGCGATGTAACGGCCTCGATTGGCGACGTAACCGGCTCAACAGCCGGGGCGGCTGTCGAAGTGCCGACTGATCAATTGGGTCAGCAACGCTTTGTCAGCGAATGGGGCGCGCGTTACGAACGCCGTCAGGACGACAAAAAAATTGCGATGAATTACGCACTGGGTCTGCGCGCTGTGCACCGCTATGAGCAGGCAATCGCCGTGCTGCAGCGCCTCGCGATCAAGAGCCCGAACGATCTGGAAATACTCGCCGCCTATGGCAAAGCGCTCGCGGATGCAGGCAAATTCCAGGAAGCCGCGCAGGTTCTGGAAAAGGCTCAGGTCCCCGAAAAGCCAAACTGGTCGATATTGTCGACACAAGGATCAATCGCTGATCAGACCGGGAATCATACCCTGGCCCAACAATATTATACCGAGGCGTTGAAAGTCTCGCCAGGCGAACCCTCAGTGCTTTCCAATCTGGGCCTTTCCTATGCGCTCAGCCGCCAACTGCCGCAAGGCGAACGCGTGTTGCGCCAGGCCGCAGAACATCCGCGCGCCAATACCAGGGTCCGACAGAATCTTGCGCTGGTCCTTGCCTTACAGGGTAAGTTTGCAGAAGCCGAAGACGTCTTGCGGAAGGTTCTCACGCCATCCGATGCTGCGGCCAATGTCGCATCCATCCGCAGTATGATCGCCCAATCCAACACCTGGCGCGAGATACAGGGGCTGGATGGCCAGGCGCCGAAACCCGCCCGCGCCAGAAAAGCCGCTGCGGCGCAGGGCCCGCGCGGCTAGTGGCTTGCGGCAATTAAAACATGAAGGAGTGTCGTCCCGGACGCCAAAGGCGATACGGGATCGCTTTGTCATAATTGCCGGACGATTCCGAATAAATATTGCGCATTTTTCCGAAATGACGGCTCCCCAGTTGCGTAACGGGCTCCACTAGCCTTCGATGGGGCAGGCGCCGTTCTGCACATCTTCACCACGATCAATCTTGTTTACACACGACGCGGTCCTCCGGCCCGCCTGACAGAACAGATCAGCAATCACCGCAATCAAAAAGCGGCAGGAATTGACCTGCCGCTTTTCAAGCTGTCACATTCTTGACGGCCAGGTATCACTATTTCCAGATGGCGCCGATTTGAATAATCGCAGGCGTCAAGATCACAGCAAACAGTACCGGGAGGAAGAAAATAATCATCGGCACTGTCAGCTTTGGCGGCAATGACGCGGCCTTCTTTTCGGCTTCCATCATGCGGGTATCGCGGCTTTCCTGTGAAACGACGCGCAAAGCCTGTCCAAGTGGAGTGCCATAGCGTTCCGCCTGAATCAGCACTGTGACGATCTGACGAACAGATTCCAGGCCTGTACGAAGCGCAAAATTTTCAAGCGCAGTCCGGCGATCGGGAAGATAGGCCATCTCAGCTGTCGTCAGATGAAGTTCTTCCGCCAACGCCACTGATGGCTTGCGATTTCATACGCAACCTTTCGCAAGGCGTGTTCGATCGACATGCCCGATTCCACGCAGATCAGCAGCAGATCCAGCGAATCGGGAAATGCCCGCTTCATGGAAGTCTGACGTTTCGAAATTGTATTGCTTAGAAAGAGCTCCGGGCCCTTTATGCCAAGATAGGAAGAAAACAGACAGATGCCGATCTTGGCTGAGATAGGCCAGTTCATCGGCATGACGAGAAACACATATACTGCGGTCAGGATAATCAAGACGACCGGCGCAACTGCGCGGGCAAAAAGAAAGGAAGTTTCCGCCTTGGGGCCGCGATAGCCTGCCATCGCGAGGCGCAACTTGGCTTCCTCAGTGCCGAGGTATTTCTTCAGATCGAAGTCCTCGACCAGCCGCCGCATGAATGGCTTTGACTCAGAGCGCAGCGTTGTCTTGGTCTGCTTCTGAGAAAGCTTTTCGCGCTCTCGCTGCCGGATTTTGTCCCGCTCCACAGCGACTGACTTCATCCGCTTGCCGAGTGTGTCGGTCTCCAGAAGCGGCATGGTGAATGTGAGAACGGCAGCGGCGGCCGCGATCGCAATTGCAATCGTCAGTATCAACTGTCCGTCCAGTCCCTGGCCACCTAACGAGCTAAACATGCATCACCCGTTCAGATGTCGAAGGAGATCATTTTGCGCATCGACATCACGCCGATGAACATCCAGAATCCGGAAACGGCCATGACAATTCTGCCTGAAGGAGCAAGCCAGAGAATTTCCATGTATCTTGGGCTGGAAAGATAGACCATTCCTGAGACAATGAATGGCAGAGAGCCGATAATACCGGCCGAGGCCTTCGCTTCGGAAGACATAGCCTGAATTTTCATTTTCATTTTCTTTCTATCACGCAACACACGCGACAGGTTGCCGAGAGCTTCGGACAAATTACCGCCGGCCTTCTGCTGAATGCTGATAACGATAGAGAAGAAGTTGGCTTCGGCAGTGGGAATGCTCTCAGGAAGCCGCTCAACCGCTTCGCTCATGGTGAGGCCAAGCGTCTGTGCTTCAACGATGCGGCGAAATTCGCTTCTTACGGGTTCTTCTGCTTCCGACGCAATAATGCGTAAACAATCGCCAAGCGGCAAACCGGCCTTGATGCCGCGAATGATCACGTCAACAGCGTTCGGAAACTCGTTGATGAATTTCTTGATTCGGCGCTTGCGCTTGAAATTAACCAGCCAGTTTGGAAAGCCAAATCCGCCAATTGCAAGGCCGGCTATTGCATAGATCGGATTATATGTCATTACGAACATCAATATGCCGACGACGAGTCCGGCGACGATTGATATCGTATAATATTTCGAGCGCGACCATGTCAGGCCTGCCTGGTTAAGCCGGGTCTCAAGCGAAATACGTTTTTTGCCACCCTTATTGTCGAGATCCTTGATGCTCTCCGCGATCTGCTTGCGGCGTGTCGCCAGTTCCTGGGATCGATCGTTGGCTTGCGCTTTTCGGCCGGTGCCGCGAATAAGTGCAGCCTGCCGCTTCTCGCCGCGAATGCTGCCAGTGAGGTATGGTTTCAGAACAAACGCAACTGCGCCGATCATCAGCGCGGCGAGCGCAAGTAGTATGATCTGATTGCTTTCCATAACGCCTGTTCCTCACCAAACTGAACTGTACAAGTTAGCCGCGATCGTCAGCTACTTCTGCCGAATCGAGCGCTGCAGCCAGCCGCTGTTCTTCGCCATAATATCTGGCTCGATCCCAGAATTTCGGGCGCCCCAGTCCTGTCGAGCGATGTCTTCCGATAAGTTTGCCGTTGGCGTCCTCGCCGAGAATTTCATAGACGATGACATCCTGAGTGGTGATGACGTCGCCTTCCATGCCCAGCACTTCGGTAACGTGAGTTATGCGGCGTGAACCATCGCGCAAGCGCGCAGCCTGGACGATCACGTCAACCGACGAGACGATCATGTCGCGAATGGTGCGTGAAGGCAGAGAAAATCCGCCCATGGTGATCATGGATTCCAGACGTCCCAGAGCTTCACGCGGCGAGTTGGCGTGCAGCGTACCCATTGATCCGTCGTGACCGGTGTTCATGGCCTGAAGCAAATCGAAAGCTTCGGGCCCGCGGACTTCGCCGACGATGATGCGTTCAGGCCGCATACGCAGGCAGTTTTTCACCAAATCACGCATGCTGATCGCACCGGAGCCTTCGAGGTTGGGCGGCCGGGTTTCAAGACGCACGACGTGAGGCTGCTGCAATTGAAGTTCTGCCGCGTCTTCACAGGTTATGATGCGTTCATCGAGGTCGATGTAGTTCGTCAGACAGTTCAGCAATGTCGTTTTGCCAGACCCAGTACCGCCAGAGATCAAGACGTTGCATCGCACTCGCCCGATAATCTTCAACACTTCGGCCCCGGCAAAGGAGATTGAGCTGTATTTGACCAGATCGTCGAGCGTCAGCTTTTCCTTGCGAAACTTACGAATGGTCAAGGTCGGTCCATCCAAAGCCAAAGGCGGCGCAATGACGTTGACACGGGAGCCGTCGGCCAGGCGCGCGTCGCATATCGGAGATGAATCATCGACGCGGCGGCCAACCTGACTCACAATACGCTGGCAGATGTTCATCAGCTGCGCATTGTCGCGAAAGCGCACGTTTGTCAGCTGAATCTTTCCGCTGACTTCGATAAAAGTCTTGGCGGCGCCGTTCACCATGATATCGGCGATGTCATCGCGTCCCAACAAAGGTTCCAAGGGACCGTAACCGAGAACGTCGTTGCAGATATCGTCGAGCAGTTCTTCCTGCTCGGCAATGGACATGATGACGTTCTTGATCGAAATGATCTCGTTCACGATGTCGCGAATTTCTTCGCGCGCGCTTTCGGCATCCAGTTTGGAAAGCTGCGATAGATCTATGGCTTCAATGAGAGCGCCAAAGATCATGCTCTTCGTGATAAAATATTCATCAGACCGTTGTGTGGCCTGACGCTCCTCTACGATTTTCACTACGGGCGGCGGCTCTGTAATTTTTGGAGCGGGCGCAGCCGAAGGCGTACTTGCCGCCGCCGTGCGGTTGGGCGCCGGTGCTTGAGTGGGCGTCTGCCTTGTGGCGGCGCCCGTGCCGGTCGTCGACCTTTTGCCAAACATCTGGATTCAACCTCAACAGTTTATGCCGTTACGCTTCCGGTCAATTGGAAGTTAGGATTTGCTTTTGCGGAACTTCGATACCAAAGGCTGAAAAAGGCTGCGCTTGGGCGCACGAATTTCCGTTCTGCCAAGCAACGAAGATGCTATCTCGTCGATGGTTTCACTTACCTTACTTCTGGCGTCGACTTCCGACAGCATCTGCCCATTATTCGCAGCCGTTCCAAACAGTTTCGGATCGAAGGGAACCACACCGACCGGGTCGACTTCCAGCGCCTTGGCGAAATCGACAACAGCGATTTCGGGACGCTTGGGTACGCCGATCATGTTCATGACCAGCTTCGGACGGGAATCATTTGGCCGGGCCGCACGTAAGCTATCCATAAGATTTTTTGTATTACGCAAGCTGGCAAGATCAGGAGAGCCAACAATAATAACATCATCCGCCCCGACGAGCATACGCCTCGTCCAGGCAGTCCAGACGTGGGGGATATCCAGGATGATTATAGGCGTGGAGCCCCGAAGCAGATCGAGCAAACTGTCGAATGCGGTTTCGGTGAAGTCATACATCCTTTCCAGCGTTGCTGGCGCTGCGAGAATTCCCAATTTATCAGTGCATTTCGACAGAAGCCGGTCGAGCATATTGGCATCGAGGCGTTCAGGGGAAAACACTGCGTCTGCGATGCTCTGTGGCGGGTCCTGATTGAAATCGAGACCCGCAGTGCCAAAAGCAAGATCCATGTCGACAATGATTGTAGCCATGTCCGCGTTGCGGGAAAGCGACCATGCAATATTGTGTGCAATAGTCGAAGAGCCTGTGCCGCCTTTAGACCCTGTTACAGCGATAACGCGGCCAAGAGCAGTGGTTCCCGGTGTTGAATAGAGATCTGATAACGCTTTGATAAGCGAAATCCTATCTATCGGCGAGACCAGATATTCACTTACGCCTCGAGCTACGAGCTCGCGATAAAGTAAAATATCGTTGTTACGGCCGATGATTACGACCTTGGTGCCGGGATCGCAATATTCCGCGAGGGAATCAAGTTGTTCCACCAGGGTTTCGCGATTGGAATTGCTTTCGATCAGGATCAGATTTGGCGTAGGCGCGCTGCTATAGGCCTCAAGCGCCGCGGCAGCGCCACCTGTCTGGACCTTGACATGTACCTTGATCAGCCGGCGGTCGGCCGCGACATTCTCAATCAACGAAGCCGTTTCGCTTGTTTCGCAAAAGGCTTGAATCGAGATGCGCGGAAGGGGTGCGATCTGCACCGTCGCACTGTCGGCAACCTCATCGGGGTTGAAGGCATCAGCATCCATTTGCATTAGTTGCCTCCCACCGAGCCAATGTTGCTGTTCTGAACTTTCCAGTTGGTTCCAGGATCTGAACCCTGACGAACTTTCTGGATAGCACGCATGCGCATCTTGACATCCGCCGGGCTTTCGCCACGCGGGCTTGCCAGATCACGGGGATTGGCGACCTGAGCTGCCAACATGTTCTGGTAGGAACAGCCGTAGTTCCAATATTGCTTGTTTTCCCAGGTATGGAGTGAACTGGCTGAAGCCATATCATCCGGCCATTCCCCGCACCGGGTGGCTACCTTTGCCTTCAACCCGATAAAGGACAGCCGCACTGCGGAAGCCGCGTTCGGATCCGTCACCGCGTAATTTCCAACGCGCACATGTCCCCCAATACCATTCCTGGACAAAGCGCCGCGAATGGCATTGACAGAACCTTCATACCGTCCTGCTGAACCACCTTGTGGCAGCATGATTGTGATTGGCCCTTGGCCTCGCTCACGGTAAAGCGTGACAAAATCGTGAATTCTGCTTCTGTCGCCTTCGTCGATCTTGTTGCCATTTGGAAACAGATCGATCGAGTGTGGAGCGTCCGCCAGCACGATCGGGTGACGTTGTTCCACAGTATCTGGAATAACTGACGCAGTGGTTGCAAGCCGGTCCACTTTTCCGCACGCAGTCAAACCGATCGGGATGAGCGCAAGCACAGCAAGTCTGATCAGCCGGGCTGGGGCGTAACTGTTTCCAGTATCAAGCATGGATGTGTTCTTTCTCGTTTTACGCATGACTGTCTCGCGCCGGTTCAATCGTTGATGAAGCCGACCTGGCCGCGGAACGTGCGGACAAGATGCGGGTTTGATGTTGTCGAATAGATCTTGTTGACGCGGCCAAGAAGCCACGATTGTGGATCGGTTGCATCCATCAGGCCATCTGTCGGCCGAGACAATTCTGACGGTGCGACAGGCTTGGAAATATAGGGCGTGACGATGATCATCAGTTCGGTTTCTTCACGTAGATAATCACGAGACCGGAACAATGTTCCCAGCACAGGAAGATTCATGAGGCCAGGCAGGCCATTGATAACCTGACGGCTCTTTGTCTGAATCAAGCCGGCCGTTGCGATAGATGCGCCAGAGGGAAGCTCTACGCTGGTCTCGTTCTTGCGGGTACGCATGGCTGGAATGTTGCCGAATGAGAGAGACACGACAGTCGTCGGGTCAATTTCGGTGACTTCGGTTGCTACACGAAGCAGGATGCGCCCCTCGGATACGACCACGGGCGAAAAGTTGAGTGTGACGCCATACGGTTTGAAATTCACACCTATGGTACAAACAGCTCCTTGACATGATGAGCCGCTTGGCACCGGCAATTCACCGCCGGCAACGAATTTGGCGGTTTCTCCGGATATCGCAGTCACTGTGGGTTCAGCCAAAATTCTTGCAACGCCGTTACGTTCAAACGCCCGGATCTGGGACGACAACACGTTCGAACCCAGGCTACCGCCCAAGGTCGCCAATGTCTGCGAGGGTGGAACAGGATTGATGGAAAGGGGATTATCGAGTTTGACCGAACCCCATTTTCCGGTGATGTCATTCACCGTAAAGCCGAGCTGCTTGACGACCTGGCGCTGTACTTCAATGATGCTCACCTTGAGCATCACCTGGTCTCTGCCGCGGATCGTCATGGAATTGACAACTTTACTGTTGTCCTGACCATTCGCGCCGCCGCCGCCAACAAAGCCTGAAGCAATGTCCATAGCCTTTTGGGCGTCGCCTGCGCTTTCGACAGCGCCTGTCAAAATGATTGTATCGTTGACGGTGCGAAGCATGACTTCCGACCGTGGCAAAGCTGTTTTCAGAATTCGGTCGAGTTCGCCGATATCCCGGCCAACCAGAATTTCAATACGTGCGATCTGAACGCCAGATTTATCCATTGCAAAAATGGTGGTCTGTCCGCCTGCCATCGCGATCACGTAGAGATTGCGGGGAGAACGAACGACAGCGTTTGCGATTTTTGGATTTCCGACAAAAATCTCAGCAGCATCTTTTGGCAGATTGACTACGACTGATTTGCCAACGCTGATATTCAGGCGGCTGGTTATGCCAGCGTCTTGGGAAGCGGGCTCGGTGCTGGCGCGTTGCGCGTATGCCGTGGCGACAAAGCGATCAGAGATCGTGACGGCTGAAAGCATACACGCCATTGCAATACCAGTGCGCGCGATTAGAATCGGATACGACTTCATTTTACAACTCCTCAGCCCCGGGGGCTTAGTAAGACAGACGCTCACTCAACGTTGATTGACACTTGTGGGTACGCCGAAACGAACAATAGTCAGGCCTGCGGATGGTTCAGGAGAGTTTTCGGCAGCTGCTTCCTGGCTTTGATTGGCATCCAGCATGCTGCGCAATACGAGAGAGAGCTGGCCAACACGCTGAGCCAGTAAAATTTGTTCCGACTGTCTTGGAGTCAGCTCAAGCGTTGCATTGGAGCCGACAACAACGCGTTCATTATTCTTTTCCTCAATGCGCTGACCAATCGCGAGAACGCGAATATTGCGGAGGATGGTCTGGCTTTGGAATGCGCTTTCGCCCTCGCCCGAGCGTGTAGTGCGAATTACGTCTACGCGATCGTTGGGAAGAATGAAGCCGCCAGCCGAAGTGGAGCCAGTGCTGTCGATATTGATAGCGACAGCTCGTGAGCCCGATGGAAGAATAGCGGAGAGAAATCCAGCGTTTGGACCCTTGACAAGTTTGCTGCGCCGCAACGGCTCTCCGGCAAAGAATTGCGCACGGGCGACGGATCCCTTGATTTCATCCAGCGCCTCAGGTTCGCGGGATTTAAGAATCATGCCCTCATTGGTATTGGCACGGGGCCAGGCCGACCACGCGAGGTCGAGATCCTGCACCTGAGTTCCAAGGGGAATTTCTTTGGAAGCTGTTAGGACCTGTTCAAGGTCCGTTCTTTCAACCGGGGCCGCAGTTTTGACCACAACAGGCTGAATCGGCTTCGAGCGGTTCATGAGTACGAACACACCACCGAAGGCAAAAAGTGCGATAGCGCCGGCAACGATCTGGTTTGTTTTCATGACTGACAAATTCCGCAACTCGATCCCTTGCGCAGGAACATCTGGAATTAATCAGGTAAAGGTCAAATTAAGGTTAATCGATTGTGTTCAAGTTGATTTCGTTTGTACTAAAATCTGACACAACGGGATAAATCGGCAATCCGGGACACAATTTCGTCTGTACAAATTAACAGTGTGGCCAGGCGATGGATCGAAACGCAATGTCCGATCATAGTCCCTGGCCACTTTTGCGGTTCAGGCGCCAGCGAGCGCCATGGATATTTTGCTCGCAGGATAAAAACAAAGTGCGGATGCTGCGAGGGCGACGCCATAGGGTATGCCGCCTTTTGGACGGTGAAGCCGTTCAGCCCAGGCGGCTCCCTTTAAAAATGAGGCGAGCTTGAAACGCCGGAACACCAGCAAAAATATCGTCAGAAGCCCGCCGAAAATCGAGGCAATCGCGAGATAAGGCAGGATCAGTGACCATCCCATCCATACAGCGGTTACGGAAACCAGTTTGGCATCGCCGCCGCCGACCCAATTCATGGCGAACATGCCGAAGGTGATCAGTAGAACAAGGAGGCCGCAAGCCAGACTCCAGAGCAGCGTTTCCATGGGCATATTTGTATAATAGGCCATGCCAAGAAAAGCCGCGAGAAGTGCGATGGAAAGCAGATTGGAAATTCTCATTGTCATGAGGTCAGAGATTGCTGCTGTCAGCATGATCAGAGGGAATAGGTAGAGTGCTGCGCCTTGAAACATGATGTTGTACCCATGCCGATGAGATTGTGCCAGGGAGACTGGTAGCGGTTAACTTCTTAAATTTCGTTAACTCTGGCCGCGACGCTCAAGCAAAAATGGCCTCGCATTGCGAGGCCGTTTCAGAAGGAATTCTGCAAGGATTAGCTTGCAAATTTCGCCTGGCTTCTATTAGCCGAGTTTGCTCGACACTTCGTTGAACTTGGCCGAGATGCTGGTGCCGACGGCGGTGACGGCGCTGATGATAACGACACCGATGAGGCCGGCGATCAGGCCATACTCGATAGCGGTCGCGCCTGATTCGTCATTGGCAAAACGTGCGAAAATGTTCTTCATAGTTTGCTCCTTAAGCTCCAACTGACAGGTACCGGTTACTATTGACTGTTTGTCGCCGGTGAGGTGAATATAGGAGCTGATCATTTCAAGGTCGTTAATTTCAGGCAACGAGAAAACAGATTTCTGCAGTTTCGCAGAGCTGGTTAAAGGGATGTAAACGCCCAAATTTATTGCGAATTTCAATTGGAGTTTTAATAAAGCGTTTATGTCTTAAATATCCGGGCTCGTATATATCCAAGGATTCATAAGTTTAAACTTCATTCACCATTTTCATCCATGAATTGGATACTTCAACATTGAGAAGAGTGGTGTGATGTCTGCATATCGTAATGGAACTCAAAAGAAGGGTATTGCGCGCCTCGTTGCGAGCGCTCTGATTATCTCTGTTCCGCTGATTGCAGAGCCCGCGCTTGCAACAGATACGATCGAGGTCGTTCTTGATCAGGCCAAGGTCCTGCAACTTCCGCCCAATACTTCAACGGTCATCGTGGGAAATCCCATTATTGCGGACGTAACCATGCTCCGGCGCACCAACCAGATGGTGTTGACGGGCAAGGGATATGGACAGACCAACATGATTGCGCTGGATGCAGAGGGCAATGCGATCGGAGAATCTGTCGTAAAAGTTTCCGGCAGTACGCATGGTCTTGTGGTGCAACGCGGCATGAGCCGCGAGACCTATTCCTGCGCGCCGCGCTGTCAGCCGACAGTGAATCTTGGCGATGACAATAGCTATCTTGGCCAGGCGAGTGGACAGATCAGGTCGAGAGCGGCTGCCTCGGCTGCCCGATAAGCGCTGTTTCCCGCCCCTGCGCAATGCTTTACGTCTGGTAACCAGCTATAAACGATTTTGCCATAGCTTGCTGAATGACGCGTGCTGCAGGCTGTCATGCCTGCACCTGTGTGTGTGGAGTAAGTTATGGACAGAAGGTGCCGTCGCGAAGGTGGTTGGAATAGGCTAACGCGATCTCCAGCTTCATGAAGTTATCCGATCA
>CANJJI010000158.1 GCA_947474545.1 Beijerinckiaceae bacterium
AATCTCGCCGTGCTCCGGCACATGGCGTTGAACGTCATGCAAAAAGACGGTGGAAAAGTATCCCTGCGCGGCAAGATCAAAAAAGCAGGGTGGGATGACGCATACCTGTCAAGACTTCTGACCCTGTTTTGAAATGCGATTGCCCTGGCGTCTATCCGCTTGCGGCTTGGCAATTGTGTTTTTATATAGCGCCGGGTTCCATCTCTCAATTTGGGAATGCTCTTTCAGCAGGGCCGTCTCAATTTGTGCATCCTCCGGGGCTTGCAGAATCACGTAAGGATCACAATCTCCCAACCATCGGGGACCGGGCGGAAAACGCTTTACAAAAACGCGTTGGTTTCGTCCGCCCAGGCCGGTTCGCTTCGGGAGCTGGCGGTCTTGCGAAAGATAAGGAAAATCGGCACATGGCAAAAGTAATCGGCATTGACTTGGGTACAACGAACTCCTGCGTGGCTGTGATGGAAGGCGCCACGCCCAAGGTGATTGAAAATTCTGAGGGCGCGCGCACCACCCCCTCCATCATCGCCTTCACAGATGACGGCGAGCGCCTTGTCGGCCAGCCCGCCAAGCGGCAGGCTGTGACCAATCCGGAACGCACATTTTTTGCGATCAAGCGCCTGATCGGCCGGCCGTTCGACGATCCCATGACCCAGAAGGACATGGGCCTGGTTCCCTACAAGATCGTCAAGGCGGGCAATGGCGACGCATGGGTGACCGCAGACGGCAAGCAATATTCCCCATCGCAGATTTCTGCTTTCACGCTGCAGAAGATGAAGGAAACCGCCGAAGCCTATCTAGGCCAGACCGTCACGCAGGCCGTTATTACGGTTCCTGCCTACTTCAATGACGCCCAGCGTCAGGCCACCAAGGACGCCGGCAAGATCGCGGGCCTTGAAGTCCTGCGCATCATCAACGAGCCGACAGCGGCCGCGCTCGCCTACGGCCTCGACAAGAGCAACACCGGCACGATCGCGGTTTACGACCTCGGCGGCGGCACGTTCGACGTGTCTGTTCTGGAAATCGGCGACGGCGTGTTCGAGGTGAAGTCTACCAACGGCGACACATTCCTCGGCGGTGAAGATTTCGACATGCGCCTCGTCGAATACCTTGCCGATGAATTCAAGAAGGATCAGGGCATCGACCTGAAGAAGGACAAGCTCGCCCTGCAGCGTCTGAAGGAAGCCGCGGAAAAGGCGAAGATTGAACTTTCCTCTGCGACACAGACTGAAATCAACCTGCCCTATATCACCGCCGACGCTTCCGGCCCCAAGCATCTGACCCTGAAGCTGACCCGCGCCAAATTCGAGGCCCTGGTTGATGATCTCATCCAGCGCACGATCGAGCCTTGCCGCAAGGCGCTCAAGGATGCTGGCCTCACAGCGGGCGAAATTGGTGAAGTGGTTCTCGTTGGTGGCATGACCCGCATGCCCAAGGTGCAGGAACTGGTGAAACAGTTCTTCGGCAAGGAGCCGCACAAGGGCGTCAATCCTGATGAAGTCGTCGCCATTGGTGCGGCCATTCAGGCGGGCGTTCTGCAGGGCGACGTAAAGGACGTTCTGCTCCTCGACGTGACTCCGCTGTCCCTCGGCATTGAAACGCTGGGCGGTGTGTTCACACGCCTGATTGATCGCAACACGACGATCCCGACCAAGAAGAGCCAGGTCTTCTCGACCGCCGAAGACAACCAGACGGCTGTTACCATCAGGGTCTTCCAGGGCGAGCGCGAAATGGCGCGGGACAACAAGCCGCTCGGCCAGTTTGATCTGGTCGGTCTGCCTCCTGCTCCGCGCGGCATGCCGCAGGTTGAAGTGACTTTCGATATCGACGCCAACGGCATCGTCAGCGTCACGGCGAAGGACAAGGCGACCAACAAGGAGCAGCAGATCCGCATTCAGGCCTCTGGCGGTCTCAGCGATGCCGAGATCGAAAAGATGGTCAAGGACGCCGAACTGCACGCCGCCGAAGACAAGGTGCGCCGCGCTCTTGTGGACGCCAAGAATCAGGGCGAGTCGACTGTCCATCAGACCGAAAAATCGCTGAAGGAATTCGGCGACAAGGTCGCAGAAGCCGACAAGACCGTGATCGAGGCGGCCATTGCCGGCCTCAAGACGGCGCTGGAAGGCGAGGATGCCGAGGCGATCACCGCCAAGACAAACGAGCTGGTTCAGGCGTCGATGAAATTGGGCGAAGCCATGTACAAGGCCCAGCAGGCCGAGGCGGAAGCTGGCGCAGCACCCGGCGCCGAAGCCAAGAAAAAAGACGAAGACGTCATCGACGCCGAATTCAAGGAAGTCGGCGGCGACGAGAAGAAGAAGAGCTGATCGCTCTTACCTAGCGACATTAAGCCCGGCGCAAATCGCCGGGCTTTTTTATGCACTCCCCCCGCCCGGCACACATTCTGCAGCCATCCCGGAAACGTGCTCTTCTGTTTCGTTCCGGGACACTCGATGTATTTTCGTATTTTCTCCGCGTGGCGTCTGTTCGCCGCTATCCTGGTGATGATCTACCACTTCACTCATTATGGGCCTGAAGGTTACAAGGAGATCCTTGAGCGCCTTGAGCGGTTGATGCCGCTGCTCGACATGTTTTTCATGGTTTCCGGCATTCTCATCTTCGTTCATTACCGCGACCGGGTGTCCTCGCCACAAGCCTATACCGGCTATATCGTCAGACGGTTTGTCCGCATCTATCCGCTGCATCTGATCACACTCGCGTTTTTTGTTGCGATAGCGCTGACTGGTAAGATCGGCCTGCTCCATATCCCCGCCGTCGCCCGCTATGATCTCTCGCAGATTCCCGCCAACCTGCTGCTTCTACAGGGATGGGGAGTCTCGAAAGAGCTTAGCCTCAATTACGTCTCATGGTCGCTGTCAGCAGAATGGTTCTGCTACCTGCTCCTGCCGGTCATCGTTTATGCCTTCCGCACTTCGGGCACGCCCGGCCTCATAGTGCTGCTATCAGGCTATTTCGTCCTCATGGAAGCGATGACCTATTTTGGGATCATGCCATTTTCGAGCTGGATGATGGCCGACACCTGGGGGGCCTGGCGCGCCTTTGCGGATTTCATCGCCGGCGCTCTCATCGCCTCGGCGGCCATGGAAAGCCGGCTCACACTGAAATCACATTGGCCGGCCTGGATTATGATGGCCGTAGCGATCACCACGATGCAGATGAAGGTGCCGCCTTATCTCAGCTATTTCCTTGTCGCCGTCGCGCTCTATATCGCCGCCGTCTGCGAACGCAATGCGCCCGAACGGGCCAGATGGCTTGATGTCTTCGCCCCGGCAGCGAGCGTTTCTTTCGGCATTTACATGTGGCACCCGGTGATCGAAACTGTGACCTATCAGGCGCTCTGGCCGCGCCTTTTCCAGCCTCTCGGCCTGAATTTCTACATGTTTATGCTCGTGCCTATTGCGATGACCATACTAACCGCATGGATATCCTATAATTTTTTCGAAAAATGGGCTGGCAAGAGACTCGCGAGGGCCCTTGGCGCTGGGAGCATTAAAAACGCAGTAGCCCCGGCAGAATGACCTTACCAGCCGCCCATTCAGGCCTGAAAGACACATGCTGCGGGAATCTTTGATTCATTTTCTGATGGCATGGTAATTCCCGAATCAGTTCACTACATCGGGTGGCCAGCAAACGACGCTGGTTTACAGCGGCTGCAGAGGGAACCGGATTTCCGTCCGCAGCCGCGTGACAACAATAAGTTGGCTGAGCGTTCGTTGCGTTTTTCAAGACCGGGACGGCGCGCCATCCTGCCAGCGAGGCCAAACGGCTCGCACGAAGCTGCTATCGGGGCTGCACTAAATGAATAAAGACCTTTACGAAACCCTCGGGGTTGGAAGCACGGCGGACGACGCCATGCTGAAAGCCGCCTTCCGCAAAAAAGCGATGGAATTTCATCCGGACAGGAACCCGGGAAACAAGGAAGCCGAAGCCAATTTCAAAGACATCAATCATGCCTATGAAATTCTGAAAGACCCGCAAAAAAGGGCGGCCTACGACCGCTATGGACATGCCGCGTTCCAGAATGGCGGCATGGGTCAGGGCGCAAACGACGGCTTTGCCTCGTCCATGTCCGATATATTCGAAGACCTGTTCGGCAACATGATGGGCGGCGGCCGCCAGCGCGGCGGCGGCGGGGGCCGCGAGCGCGGATCGGATCTGCGCTACAATCTCGAAATCACTCTGGAGGAAGCCTTTCACGGCAAGACCGCCAGCATCAAGGTCCCCACCGCCATTACCTGCGAAGCCTGCACCGGCTCCGGCGCAAAGCCCGGCTCCAAGCCGAAAGTCTGCGCAACCTGCGCTGGTCAGGGCCGCGTCAGGGCTCAACAGGGCTTTTTCGCGATTGAGCGCACCTGCCATGTCTGTCAGGGCCGGGGCCAGACCATCGACGACCCCTGCACCACCTGCAAGGGCAATGGGCGCGTCACGCGCGAGCGGCAGCTCTCGGTCAATATCCCCACCGGCGTCGAGGACGGAACCCGCATCCGCCTGTCGGGCGAAGGCGAAGGCGGTCTGCGTGGCGGACCGGCGGGCGATCTTTACATCTTCCTGGCGGTGAAACCGCACCCCTTTTTCCAGCGCGACGGCGCCGACCTCTATTGCCGCGTGCCGGTCTCGATGGTGCAGGCCTCGCTTGGCGGTGAATTTTCCCTGCGCGGCCTTGATGGCGCTGAGGTGCGGGTGAAAATTCCCGAAGGGACACAGTCCGGCCGCCAGTTCCGCCTGAAAGCCAAGGGCATGCCGGTGCTGCGTTCACGCAATATGGGAGATCTGCACGTTCAGGTCGATGTGGAAACCCCGCAGAACCTCACCCGCCGCCAGCGCGAGCTGCTGGCTGAGTTCGAGAAGGAATCCTCCACCAAGACTCATCCAGAATCGGCGGGGTTCTTCACCAAGATGAAGGACCTGTTTGAAAAGATGAGCGGGACGTAAAAATCCCTTTCCGGTGAATTGGGGTGGATGAAACAATCCGCCCCGTGCATCCGCCTGCACACTTTGCTAGCGTGCGCGCGATGTCCAGCAATCAAGACCAGACCGCAGACTTGCCGATCGCGCCCGTTTCAGGCGTGCCGGATAGCGTTCTCACGCCCGCAAAAACCGCGCCCGGCAGCGCGGAGCGCATCACTCCCAGCAGCGCGGAGCGTGTCACTCCCAGCAGCGCGGAGCGTGTCACTCCCATGATGGCGCAATATGTGGAGATCAAAGCCGCCAACCCGGATTGCCTTCTCTTCTACCGCATGGGCGATTTCTACGAATTGTTCTTTGAAGATGCAGAGATTGCCAGCCGCGCGCTCGGTATCGTCCTCACCAAGCGTGGCAAACATCAGGGCGATGACATCCCCATGTGCGGCGTGCCAATCGAGCGCTCGGACGATTATCTCCAGCGCCTGATCGGGCTCGGCCATCGCGTGGCGGTTTGCGAGCAATTGGAAGACCCGGCCGAAGCGCGCAAAAGGGGGCCGAAGTCGGTTGTCCGTCGCGATGTCGTGCGGCTCGTCACGCCCGGCACCATCACCGAAGAACGCCTGCTCGATCCCGGCCGGGCCAACGTTCTGCTGGCAATCCATCGCGTGCGTTCCAGCGATGAGGCTTGGATTTACGGGCTTGCGGCCACAGACATTTCAACCGGCGCATTTGTAGTGGCCGAAACCAGCCAGCAGGGGCTCGGCTCGGGCATTGCGCGTTTCGACCCCTCGGAAATCATTCTTGCCGCCTCGATTGCCGACGAAAAACCTCTGATGCAATTGATCGGCGATAGCGGCGCGCCGGTCACGCCGGTCGCGCGCGAGAGCGGAGAGGCCAGCGCCGACCGCAGGCTGGAAGATTATTTCGGTGTCGCCACGCTCGACGGTTTTGGCCAGCTTACCCGCGCCGAGCGTGCTGCAGCAGCGCTCGCCATTGTCTATATCGAGCGCACGCAGATCGGCGTTCGCCCGCCGTTGGCCTTTCCCCAGCGTCTGGGCCGGGGAGGAACCCTGGAGATAGACGCAGCAACGCGCGCCAATCTTGAGATTTCGCGCACACTCTCGGGCCAGCGCGACGGCTCCCTGGCAGCGGCCATCGATATGACCGTCACGCCATCCGGTAGCCGCCTTCTGGTCGAACGCCTCGCCGCGCCGCTGACAAACCCCGAAGATATCGCCAGCCGGCTTGAATCCATCGGGTTCTTTGTCTCTCAGCCCTTCCTGCGCGAAGACCTCCGGCGTCAACTCAAGTCAGCGCCGGATTTCGCGCGTGCTCTTTCACGGCTGGCCTTGCAGCGCGGCGGCCCGCGCGATCTGGCGGCCTTGCGGGACGGACTGGCGGCGGCGGCAGCGGTTAACGTGGCGCTTTCGGGACAGGCTGATCTGCCGGACGAATTGAAGGCCTCCGTACAGGCGGCCATCAGCGTCGAGCCGGCGCTCAGCGAACGGCTGGCGCAGGCCCTGGCCGATGAGCTCCCGCTCAACAAACGCGACGGCGGCTTCGTGCGTGCAGGATTCGACGCAAACCTTGATGAACTGCGCAGTCTGCGCGACGAAAGCCGCCGTGTGATTGCAGCTTTGCAAGCGACCTATTGCGACGCCGCCGAAACCAAACAATTGCGCATCAAGCACAACAATTTTCTCGGCTATTTTCTGGAAGTGCCGCAGGCCCATGGCGAGAGATTGCTGCGCCCGCCCTTCAATACCACGTTCATTCATCGCCAGACCATGGCGGGCGCCATGCGCTTTTCAACAACCGAACTGGCAGAACTCGAAGCGAAGATTTCTTCCGCGGCAGACAAGGCGCTCGCGCTGGAGCTGGAAGTATTCGACGCGCTCGCCGCGCAAACGCTGGCCAGCGCCGAAGCCATCAAACAGGCCGCAGCTGCGCTCGCTGTAATCGATGTTTCCTCCGCGCTGGCGGAAATCGCACAGCTGCGCGCATGGACCCGCCCGCAAGTGGATTCCTCGCTGGCCTTTGAAATAGAGGGCGGCCGCCATCCCGTGGTGGAAGCCGCCCTCACGAAGCGCGGTGATGCTTTCGTCGCCAATGACTGCGCACTGGGAAGCGCGACGGACAAGGCAGGCCTCATTGCCGTTGTCACCGGCCCCAATATGGCCGGTAAATCAACCTATTTGCGCCAGAACGCGCTCATCGTCATGCTGGCGCAAATGGGCTCGTATGTCCCCGCCCGCAGGGCGCATATCGGCATAGTCGACCGCCTGTTCTCCCGCGTCGGCGCTGCGGACGATCTCGCCCGTGGACGCTCGACCTTCATGGTCGAAATGGTCGAAACGGCGGCCATTCTCAATCAGGCCGGGCCGCGCTCCCTCGTCATTCTCGATGAAATCGGCCGCGGCACAGCCACGTTCGACGGCCTCTCCATCGCCTGGGCGACCATGGAGCATCTGCACGAAAAGAACCGTTCGCGCGCCTTGTTCGCCACCCATTTCCACGAGCTTACCCAGCTGGCAAAAAAGCTGCCGCGCCTGATCAACCTCACCATGCGCGTCACGGACTGGAAAGGCGAAGTGATCTTCCTGCACGAGGTTATGCAGGGCGCAGCTGACCGCTCCTATGGCATTCAGGTGGCGCGCCTCGCCGGATTACCCGGCGAAGTCGTCGCAAGAGCGCAAACCCTGCTGGCGGAACTGGAAGCCAGCGAACGCAGCAGGCCCGTCCAGCGAATTATCGACGATCTCCCGCTCTTCGCCGCAGCCGCCAAAGCAGCGCCCCTGCAACCGCCCGAAGAAACTGATCAGCTTCGCGAAAAACTGGCAATGCTGGACCCAGATGCATTGTCACCGCGCGAAGCGCTCGAACTTGTCTATGTGTTAAAAACGCTCGCCAAAGATAGACTTCCCTAACATTGCGAAAAGACCTGGCCCACCTCACTTCATAACTCGTTAACTTATAAGCAAGCTAGCGATAGTCAGACCTTGCTTAAAATTGATCGCGTTAAGCGGGCGGAAAGCGAATCTGCGCTTTACGTATTTATCTGGCGCACTCAGCGCATCATTTCCAGTGTGGCGGTCCATGAGCTCTAGCCCCATCAAACTATTCGGATTTATCGGTGTTGCCGCCCTTATTGCAGGCGGCATGATATCGAACCAATTCGAACCGAAAGATGCTAACCTGCCAGCTGCCTCATCTTCACAGATCACGCGCTCAGGCAGCTCCTCCTCCTGGTGGTCAGGCCTCTTCGACATGGAATTCAACAGCGGCCCGGCAAAACCGGCCGTGGTTGCGAAGGCCGAGCCGGCGCCCGCTCCCGAATCCGCAAAGGCATCAGGTTTCGGCACCGTCAAATTAAAGCGCGATCAGAGCGGGCATTATAGCGCGCGTATCGAGATCGATGGTCTCGTTGTGCCGATGCTGGTGGACACAGGCGCGACTGTCATTGCCCTGCGCTATGAGGACGCCAGCCGCCTCGGCATCAACCCCCCTCCCAGCGACTATACGGTCCCCATTGCGACGGCGAATGGCGAAGTGAAGGTCGCCAAAACGAACCTGCGCGAAGTTCGCCTCGATAATATCACCGTGACAAACGTTCAGGCCGTTATTGTTCCTCAAGGGGCGCTTTCGCAAAGCCTGCTCGGCATGAGCTTTATGAACAAGCTCGGAGGCTTTGAATTTTCCGGCGGTGAATTGGTCCTGAAGCCCTGAATTGAACCGTTGTTCATCTAAACGCCAGCTTTGGTGTTGTACTTCAGTGCTTGTCCGCAGAATTGCGTGATTCGCATTTTCCATCGCCCCGCCGGAAACCTCATCATGTATCCCAAACCTTCGCCCGAACTGTTCCCCAATACCTACGCTTTCGAATCCAGCCCGATGGTCAAGGCCACCGGCTTTCGCGAATATGATGCGCGCTGGCTCTTCGGCAAAGAAATCAATCTGATGGGTGTTCAGGCGCTGGGCCTTGGCCTTGGTACACTACTGCATGAGATGGGTGTGAAGCCGGAACTCGCCACCGGCCACGATTATCGTTCCTATTCCGCCTCTATCAAATACGCGCTCGTCACCGGGCTTATGGCTGCGGGTGTAAAGGTTCACGACATCGGACTCTGCCTGTCGCCCATGGCCTATTTTGCCCAGTTCGAGCTGGATGTTCCGGCCGTTGCCATGGTGACGGCTTCGCATAACGACAACGGCTGGACCGGTGTAAAGATGGGTGCGCAGCGCCCCGTAACATTCGGTCCCGATGAAATGGGCCGCTTGCGCGATATCGTGCTCGAAGGCCGTTTCAAATATGCCGATGGCGGGTCTTACCGTTTCGTTGAGAATTTTCCGGCCCGTTATATCGCTGATCTCACCAATCGTCCGAAGATCAAGCGCAAACTGAAAGTTGTAGCCGCCTGCGGCAACGGAACGGCCGGCGCCTTCGCGCCCCAGGTGCTTGAAGCCCTTGGTTGCGAAGTCGTGCCGCTCGACGTTGAGCTGGATTACAATTTCCCGCGTTACAATCCCAATCCCGAAGACTTGAAGATGCTGCATGCGATGGCCGACAAGGTACGCGAATGCGGCGCCGATATTGGCCTCGGGTTCGACGGAGATGGCGATCGCTGCGGCGTTGTTGACAACAACGGTGAAGAGATCTTCGCTGACAAGATCGGCGTCATGCTGGCGCGCGATTTGTCGAAGATCTACCCGAACCCCACGTTCGTCGTCGACGTGAAATCGACGGGCCTGTTCGCAACCGATCCGGTGTTGCGCGAACGTGGTGTGAAGGCTGATTACTGGAAAACCGGCCATTCCTATATCAAACGCCGCGTGACAGATCTCAAAGCCCTTGCCGGCTTTGAAAAGTCCGGCCACTTCTTCTTCAACACGCCCGTTGGCCGCGGCTATGATGACGGCATTCTCACCGCTATTCATGTGATCGACATGCTCGATCGCAATCCCGGCAAGACCATGTCGGATCTGTATAATGAACTGCCCAAGACCTGGGGTTCGCCAACCATGTCGCCTCATTGCGATGACGAAAAGAAATATGGCATCGTCGATATCGTCACTGCACGATTTCAGGATATGGTCGCCAGAGGCCAACCAGTGATCGGCCAGAAAATCACTGATATCGTCACAGTCAACGGCGTCCGCATCATGGTGGAAGACGGGACCTGGGGTCTTGTGCGGGCGTCCTCCAACAAGCCAGAACTCGTCGTTGTCGTCGAAAGCCCGGCTAATGAAGCCAATATGCGCGCCATGTTCAAAGCTGTGGACACAATCATCCGCGAGAACAAAGACGTCGGCGAATATAATCAGACCATATGAATAAAAATGGCTCCGCCACAGGGATTTGTGGCGGAGCCTTATTTAAAGAACAACCTGTTGTCGCGTCTTCTTAGCCCACGCTTACGGACATTTCGTCCGTCCCACCACCGCAGTTGTCGGATTATAGGTCACGTTATCGACCGAACGCGGCTTCATGTAAGTCGTTTGCGTGAAGGTGATTGAGGATTTTGCTGTCTGGCCCCAGCCGCTCTGCGTCCAGGAGAAAATCGTACCGCTGAAAGGCGGCGTAAAATCATAACTGACGTCGGCGACAATCACCGATCCCGCGCCGAACAAACCAGCCGGCATGGTCGTGGAACTTGGATGCGCAGTATTGGCCACCGACGTAAGATTGACGCTGCAAGGGCGCGGCGTACCCGAATTGGATACAGCAGTCCATTGTGTTTTCGCCGTATAGACAGGCGGCGTGGCGGTATTTGCCGTGAAACCGATGCTTGACACAGCCATTTTGAGAGGCGTCGCGCTGAAAGGCGACATGATCGCAGTTGCAGCCGCGAAAATCGTGGTCAATTTGGTGTCGGTAATCTGAGCCGGGGTCGCGCTCGTCGGATCGTTTTGTTGCGCCACCAGATCCGAAAGCGTTCGCGCCGCCAAAGTCATTTTACGATTGGCCATAAGGCCATAGGTTAATTCTGCCGTCCCAAGATAAAGCAGCATCATGAAAGGCAGAATCAGCGCAAATTCAACTGCCGCAATACCCTTCTTGTCACGGCCCATCTGGCAAAAACGCCGGAACTGCTCACGCAAGCCCACACCGCGTTCAATTCGCAAATGGCGAAACTGGTTTATCCGCATGTTGATATCGTCCAATCGAGAGAAAAGGCCTCAGCACGCATGTGTGGATGCCGGAAAGGGTTCGTTCTGGAACACAGACGTTGCAACAATCAGGT
>CANJJI010000159.1 GCA_947474545.1 Beijerinckiaceae bacterium
ACTTGTTCTGCCGGTGCTTTTTCCGGCCCGGATTTCTGTTTCATCTTCGCTCCTTGCGGCTATGATGAACCAGAAATCCTCCCTTCGTGAAGACCCGAAGTTTGTCTCATGGATGCTGACGGGGAACAGGCCAGATAGAAGATTCGTAAAACGGCGATTAGGTCACCACGGAAGCCCTCATCAACGGGGGCCTCGTTGGTCCGTGAGTCGTCTTCCCAATGCTCAATTCACATCGCCGGAACATGATTTGAATTGGTGGCGACTCAAGTCATAATATTTGCTTCAGAAGGACCCCCCTATGCGCTGCAAGTTCTGCGACGGATCTGGTCTCAATAAAACAGCAGGTCGCCCGCAACCGTGTAAGGAATGCGGCGGATGTGGCGTTGCTCATTGTTGCGATGGGCTGCAAGCCTGTTGCGAGATTGAACCTGACCTCGTACAAGACGAACCGAACCGCGAAAGTGGTCACGACGGGACCCAGCTTAGTTTCAGGCTTTAACGCGTATCGACATTTGTGGCGTTAAATACGATTGGGGCGTGATGATGGGCAGTGTGCGCCCCGAAAGGCTCGCCACTCACGGTTATCTGCTTGCCCGTCAGCCCCTGGAGACGTTTGTGCACGTTCTCATCACCACTGAATACATGCACTTTGTTGCTGCCCTTAACCCGATCCTCTTCCTCATCGCCGGTCATACACACGGGCTTGGCTAGGGTCAGGATCAGTGCTGTTTCGGACCGACCAGCCGCGTCCTTAAACCGCCCTGTGCCAAGCTGCCCCTCCAAGGTATATGGGCCGCCTCCGGACTTCATGCACTGGTTCTGCGCGACTGCGGGTACGGCAGAAATAGCAGTTAGAAGAGCTGCAGAAAGCAATAACGGGAGCTTCATATTTCATCTCCTGTAGTTGACGGTCAGGTTCCTGCATCAAGGCTCAATGACCGTGCTTCGAACATACCAAGATATCTCGCATTCCAGATAACTTTTGAGCTCTCCGAAAAAGATACTCTAGATTTTTCCTAACTTTGGATCGCTGTCAATTTCAAGCACCGCACGTTTATCAAACCACGAGCCGATTTCTTCCACGGTCACCAGTTCCTCATCTGGGCCCTCAACGGCCTCGATATCATTCTCCCCCTGTGCAAGTTGCCAAGCGTACTCGAGAGCTTCCTCCTGGCTCACAAATTCAGATGAAAGAACCTCATGCTTCAACGTGCGGTCGAAGTAGCGAACGTGCCAGCTCATCGTTGCTTCCCTTCGAAATACAAAACGCCATGACCTCTTTTCAACCAGGGCAGCTAAGTACTGATCTCCCAAGGGCAGCGCCGCGCCCCTTGTGATTCCTGGAGGATAGTCATTACGAAACGATAGCAACAGTAGTGGCGATCTGCTGAATATAAGCGATTTTTCGTCGGAGCAACGGGTCTGGATGTCAAAGCGGGTCCCTACCGCTTCGGCTGCAAAGTGGCGGCGGGCCTGCCGTCTGCGGCACAGCCGACAGGCCCTCTGTCACACGGGTGGCCGAAGGGGACCTCTCGGGGCGGATCCGTGCAACAGAGCCGTTCTGTCGTCGGGAATAATGGCATTTGGCGGGCCAATATGGGGCGAGAGCGATACAATGCGGTCCTGGCGGTCGCGGAAAAGGCACGGACACCCCGTCATCACAAAACGCTACGCGTGATGACGGGGCAGACCGGCACTCACGCAAGGCATTGGGGGGCAACAGCCCTCGCGCGATGCCGAGACAGATCTGGTGGCCGCCGCGAGGTGTCAGAGGGCGGATTGCCACGGGGAACTGTAGCAAGCAAAAGTCAAAATGGGGGTAGAGGTGGGGGTAGAATAAGTAGTGCGTAATTAATATTGATATTAATCAATAATTTAAGTCACATCAGTGGCGGACATCGCGTCCGCCCTCTGTTGGTCAGTATGCCTGCGCCATTACATGCTGGCAAAGCGGCCAGAGGCATGTCCCAGCATCGTATAGACCTTGCCTGTGTCCGACGTCAGGTAGGAGCGCAGCAATGAGCCGTCCCGGTCTTCGCGGCTGATCTCGTTCAACAGACGTTCGAATTCCTGATTGTAACGGTCAACCGTGTCGCGGAATTCCGCATCGGCGCGATAGCGGCGCTGGATATCGTCAAAGGTCTGTTGTCCCTTGGCCGTGTAGATGCGACGGCTGAAGATGTTCTGATCGCCACGGTAATAACGCTGCCACAATTCCTCAACTGCGGGTGTTTCGATCATCCGGGCAATGTCGTGCGAAATGGCGTCCAGAGAATCTCCGGCGCGGGCAGGGGCTGCTACAGGAGCGGGTGCCCGCGGGGCATCATCTTCCGAAGCTCTCGCAAGAAGATCGGTGATCCAGCCATTGGCGACTGGCGGCGTTGCAGCGGCAGAGGGCCTTGCGGCGGCAGGCGCCGGAACGACAGCCCGGGCTGGCGGCGGCGCAGCTGGAGCCACAGTCACCGGACGCGGCCGCTGAAGCTCGGCGCGTGGCGCTGCCTGAACCGGCTCAGCCCGCGCAGCTGTCAGATTGACCGGGGCACGTGCGGCTTCGGCACGGCGAGCCGGCGCTTCGGCCACATCATAGGCGCGGCCAGAACGGGCGACGATCTCGGTCAATTCGTTCAGGGCGCGGATCTGATCGGCAACAACACGGCGCATGGCGTCGGTCTGTTCAGACGCATCGCGCGGCAGTTCGCGCGCGCCACGCTGCAATTGTTTGCGCGTCTCGTCGAGTTCGTTCTGGATTTCGCCGGCCATGCCGCGAATTTCCTGGGTCGCTGCACGGAAGCGGTCGACAGAACCTGTGAAGATCTGCGTCAGCTCGTTGCAGGCCTGCTGATAGGCTTCGCGGAGCGCGGCGGCTGTGCGCTCGCGTTCCTTGCCTGTGGTGACGCGGACTTCGTCGAACTGACGGGCGATGAGGCCCGATACATCCTGCGTGGCCTCGCCAAGATAAGCGCCGATTTCCTTGGCGCGCTTTTCAGCCTGTTCGAAAGATTCTGCGATATGGGCCTGGAAGGCTGTGACGATGGATTCAAATTCACGGGCGCGTTCGGCAGCCATCGCTGCCATAGCATCCAGATTTTGCTGACGCGAGGCCAGGCCGGATTCGAAGTTCTCGTGAATCTGAACCAGCGAGCGTGCGTTCTGTGACAGCTCGTCCTTGTTCTGTTCGAGGCGCGAGGTGAGCGTGGCTGCATTCTCGAGAGTCGCAGTTGCCGACTTGTCAATTTCGGAGACCTGCCCGGCGATCGCGTCAAGCGTTGTGCGGAAATCGTCGATCCGCTTGCCGAGGGCCTCCTCGACTGACAACAGATTGCCACCCGATTGCCTGACGAGGCCGTCGAGCAGGGAATTGGCTTTCCCCAGGCCCACGAGCACACCAGTCAATTCTTCGCGCAGGCGTTCATTGGTGCCGGTGAGCGCAGTGATCGAATTGTTGGAGCTAGTTTCGATGGCCTGTTGCAGGCTGGAAGCCGATTCAATGATCGTTTCCGCGATTGCTTTCTGGCGCGCGTCGATCTGGCTGATGATGGAATTGCCGGTTGCAGAAACGGTTCTCGTCACAGCTTCACCGGCTGCGCTGATTTCGCTGACAAGTTCGTTGCCGCGCTTCGACATGAGTTCAACGAGCATCGGGCCATTAGTGTCGAGCAACTGATGCATAGCGCCCGTGCGAGAGTTGAGCGAGGCGTTGAAGTCTTCAATGCGGCCGGTCAGGACCTTGTTGATTTCTTCGGTGTTGATGGCTTCCTGAACCTTTGTGGCGCCTTCGCTGAGAACGCGGGCTACGTCGATTGCGCTGCGCGCCAGGTTCTCGCTCAGGGCGCGAGCCCGCGTATCGAGACCTTCGTCAATCCTGCTGACAAGGTGGCCCAGCGTTTCGCTCACTTCGGTCGTACGCGAAGTTGCCTTTTCCTCGAACTCGCGTGTGCGGGCGTCGAGTGTTTCGGCAATGGAAGTTGTCGTGCGCGTGGCGATTTCGTCGAGGCTGGTGACACTTTGCTTGACGATACCTGCAATGCGCCGTTGGCCTGCAATGGAAATCGTCTCCAGTGTTTTGGCGCCTTCATCCAGCTTTGTGGTAAACTCATTGGCGCTGCGCGAAGTGATCTCGACGAGCGCTTTTGTACGTTCATCGAGTGTCGTCGACAGCTCGGCGACGCCGCGTGCGGTGACTTCCTCGACAGATTTGATACGCGCATCGAGCGTGGTCGCAATTTCTGCTGCGCCGCGCGACGCGGTTTCGCCTACGAGTTTGACGCGTTCGTCAAGGGCCGCCGCCAGTTCCGCAGTGCTTCGCGCGGTGGTGTCTTCCACCGTTTTGATGTGCGTGCTCAGAGTGGACGCCAGTTCTACCGTCCCCCGGGTGGCGACATCCTGCATGGTTTTGATACGGGTATCGAAAGCGTCGACGATGTTCTGGGACTTCTGCGTCACAGATGCATCCAGTGCGCCGACGCTTGTCTTGATAGCTTCTGCTGCTTCGCGGGCGCGGGAAAGCGCGATCTCGCCGAATGCGGAAATCCGCTGATCGATCAGGCCGGACACCTTGTCGCTGGTCTGGGTTGCGATATTTTCAAACGTATCCAGTTTGTCCTGTACTGATTGAGAGAGCGCAGAGGTACGCTCAGTAGCGATCGTGTCGAACGTCTCGATCTGCTTCTGGAACACATTTGCGATCTGACCCGCCGTGACTGTCGCCTTGGAGTCGAATTCACGTACCCGGCCTTCCAGCAGTTCGGCGGCTTCATGCGTGCGTTCTGTCAGCTTGTCGGTGAAGGCTGCAGCATGGGTGGTGAAGGCGTTCTCTACGGCGCCGAGCTTGTCGCTCACAGTGCTCGTGAATAGCCCGGCATGCGCGCCAATTCTTTCAGTGATAGCACCGCCATGGGTGAGGATGGTCTGCTCCAGCGCGTTGAGACGCTCGACCAGTGAATCGTTGACACGTTCGCCATGCATCGCGACAGCCGCAATGGCTTCGCTGGCGGTCTGTGTGAATTGTCCACGCACGTTGTCGGAGTGGGCGTCGATGGTCGAGCGGAATTGTTCGCGATGATCTTCCAGCCGTGATGCGATGTCGTGGCCGGCGTCATAGAACATCGTTTGTGCCGCTGCAGCGCGCTCGTGCAGCATTGTCTCGAGGTGCTCGCTCGCGAGCTTCATATTTTCCTCAAGTGCAGCGCCGTTGACCTGGACGACCTGTTGAATCCGGCCGGCAGTCTCGTTCAGGCGCTCTGCGAGACCATTGCCTTGCGCAGAGATTGTTTCGCTCACGCGGTTTCCAGTTTCGTCGAGGCGCGTGACGACATCGTTGCCGCGCGTAGAGACTGTTTCGGCAATCTTGAGGCCGGTTTCGTCGATGCGCGCCGCAAGTTCGTTGCCACGCAGGCCAATGTCCAGTGCGAGGGCTTCACCTGTCGCCCGAAGGTTATGGTCGATTGAACGCATCTGCTCTGTGATGCCACTGGTGACGTTGTCGGCCAGGCTGACGATCCGGCTGGATATATCGTCGCCCGAGTGAGTGAGGCGGGTGACCATATCGTTGCCATGCCAGCTGATCCGTTCGACGATAGATTCGCCGGTGGCGGCGAAAGCGATCGTCATCTGGGTCGAAGAATCGGTCAGCCGCGAAGTTACGGTTTCGCCTGTCGATGCGAGCGCCGATAGCAGCTGGCTCGATGTGTCATTCAGTGTGCTGGTAATTGCATTGCCAGTATCGGCGAGGCGGCTGACGACATCATTGCCGTGTGTGGAAACTCTCTCGACCACTGAATCGCCTGTCGACGTAAGCACGGCAGCTACGTGGTCGGACGATTGAGTCAATTTGGAGGTGACGGATTCGCCGGTTTCCGTCAGGCGCGTAACCACATCAGCGCCATGGGCTGACACGCGTTCCAGCAGCGAATGACCTGTCTCGGCGAGGGAGGTCGAGATTTGCTCGCTCGCAGAGGATAGCTTGGATGTGACGGATTCGCCGGTTTCTGTGAGGCGGCTGACAACGTCATTGCCATGCGCCGACACGCGCTCAAGCAAAGAATTGCCGGTTGCGGCGAGCGATGTTGAAATCTGTTCGCTGGCGGAATTGAGCTGGGTGGTGACGGTCTGGCCGGTCTCCGACAGGCGGCTGACAACATCATTGCCATGCGCCGATACGCGCTCGACCAGCGAATTTCCGGTTTCAGCGAGGGATGTCGAGATCTGGTCGCAGGCGGACGAAAGTTGCGCGGTGACGGTTTGTCCGGTCTCCGACAAGCGGCTGACAACGTCGTTGCCGTGTGCCGATACGCGCTCGAGCAAAGAATTGCCGGTTGCAGCGAGCGAGGTTGAAATCTGTTCGCTCGCGGAGTTCAGCTGGGTGGTGACAGTCTGGCCTGTCTCCGACAAACGGCTGACAACATCGTTGCCCTTGGTCGATACATGTTCGACGATGGCGTCGCTAGTCGACGCGAGGGATTGGGTGATCTGTTCGCTGGCCGCGTCAAGGCGGGTTGTTACATCCTGGCCGGTCGAGGCCAGTTTGGAAACGATATCGCTGCCGCGCGTGCTGATATGGTCAATCAGATTATCGCCGGTGCGTGACAGGCTGAGCGTGATTTCCTCGCCCTTTGCACCAAGAGAACTGGTCACGCGTGCGCCCGCGTCGCTGACGCTGGTCGAAATCTGCGCGCTGACGGTCTTGAGTTCGCCTGCGAGGGTTTCGTGGGCGCCGGACATGGCCTGACGGACTTTTTCCGCGTTGGCTACGATGGCTTCGCGCTCCGAGGACAATTCGTCGATCAGAGCCCGGATACGGCGCTCGTTGTCAGAATAGGATCGCTCAAGCGTCGCCACTTCCGAGCGCATGATTGTTTCCAGTTCGCCCGCGCGGGCCAGCGCCCGTTCGATGCCATCACCCATGGAGGCGACTTCGCGCCTGATAGCGCCAGACAAGGTCACAACCTGTTCGATGGCGATCAATTCCGGCTCAGCCAGCCGAATCGCGACTTCCGACAGGGATCTGGCGGTCAGCCGCATCTCCTGCGACCGGCGGGCCAGCATGCCTGTGATCAAAAAGAAGATAACGGGGCCGACTATGCCCAACACGAGCAAGGCCTGGAGTGGCCGCGAAACGGCCTGCAGTTCACCGCTCTGCCAGGTAACCCAGCCATAATATCCTGCCAGGCCAAGCCAGACCAAAGCGGCGAGGGCCCCCAACACAATCGGCGTATTGCTGGGGCGAATCTGCAGGGTTTGCAGAATCTGGCCGACTGATCGGCGATCATCATTGGCTGCGGGTTTCGGGGTCGTCGCGGCCTCAACTGCAGAATTTTGCGTGGCAGGCGTCTGGGACTGCGCAGTTTCGGGCACTTTGTTCAGCGGTGGGCGCGCAACGCTGGCGGATGCGCCACGCGTCGATACCGCATCTGATGCGGCTTGTTTCGCGCCTATGGCTGGTAATTCATTGTCCGACACAGACGGCAAGCGCGCAACCGATGGGGCAGTCGGCTTGGCAGGATCCTTTTCGGCGGCAGACGAGGCAGCCATATCCAGACTCTTGGCCTGCTCGCTCTCCGGCTCAATGTTCAAAAGCGCCGCTTCTATCGCTGAAAGCGCTGCTTCGGACGTCGTTTGAGGCTTCGATTGGGTCGCCATAAAATTGCCTCTCGGTGCGCATCTACTCTCCCGGTTGCGGAAACGCATGACCGGACGCACAGCGCCGCCTGTCCTAATTGGCCCCGGACAGACAGGGTGCTGTTAACCAATCGTCAATCTACAGGCTGCAGGCGATAATGTGAACCTCGTCCCAGCCGATTTGCGAAAACGTCGTTAACGCCTGATTTACCTTGTTAGCAAAGACTTTAACCGAATCATTCCGCCGTTCACCAGTTTGGTGCGGCGCGCGCGCATACTGACACATTGAATCGAATTCTACTGGAGACGCCCGAAATGCAGGCCCAAGCCATCCGAAAACCAGCCGTTGTGACGCCGTCAGAGCTGTCCGCTGGCGCAGGCGAGCGGCCACTGGATCTCGTGCACCTGTCGCGGCAGACACTTGGCGACCGCGAGCTGGAGATCGAATTGCTTGGCTTGTTCGACAAGCAGGCCGGTCAAATCATCTCGCGGCTTGCCAGCGCTCTCAGCGCCAGCGACCGGAAATGGCGGCATGATCTTTGCCATACGCTCAAGGGATCTGCCCGGGCGATTGGAGCTGTGAAGGTTGCCCGTTCCGCCCAATGTTACGAAGACGGATTGGCCGCCCAGCTTTCCGACGCCCAGCTAGCAGGTCTGGTCGAAGATATGAAATTGTCGGTCGAAGAAGTGCAGGCCGAAATCAGGTCGCTTCTATCTGACGTCTGAGCCATCCGGCTTTTTGCCTGTGACCTTTTGACTGGTGGGGTACCTATTACCCCTTGGGCCCTCTCGCCAAACCACACTATTTTCGATAAAGAGCCGCTCGCGCCGGTTTGACGGCATTCGTTTCCGAGAGATGGCTTATATGACCAAGATCACCTTCATTGATCATGCCGGCAAAAGTACAGTTGTTGATGCCGAAGACGGATCGACCGTCATGGAAACGGCCATCCGCAACGATGTGCCAGGTATCGAAGCTGAATGCGGCGGATCCTGCAGCTGCGCCACCTGCCATGTTTATGTCGATGAAGCCTGGGCCGGCAAACTGCCGAAGGCCGGTCCGCTGGAAGAAGACATGCTCGACTTCGCCTATGATGTTCGGCCGAACTCGCGCCTGAGCTGCCAGATCACCGTGAGCGCTGCTCTGGACGGGCTGGTTGTCACGACGCCCGAGAAGCAGGGCTGAGGTACCATTATTTATATCACATTATAAAACTGTGATATAAATAATTTTCCGGTTGATTTTTGGGAAATAAGGCTGCACTGGTCTCCCAACACGAACCAACCCCTGACCGGGATAGAAAAGTCATGACCGAACATATTAAGACTGATGCCGTGATCATTGGCGCAGGCCCTGTTGGGCTCTTTGCCGTTTTTGAACTTGGCCTGCTGGATATCAAGGCGCATCTGATCGATATTCTCGACAGGGCTGGCGGCCAGTGCGCGGAGCTTTATCCGGAAAAACCGATCTATGACATTCCCGGCTTTCCCGAAGTCAGCGGGCAGGGGCTGGTCGATAATCTGATGAAGCAAATTGAGCCGTTTAACCCGCAATTTCATTTTTCCGAAATGGTGACATCAGTTGAAAATACTGGCACTGCCGAAGCGCCGTCCTTTATCGTCAAGACAGATAATGACAAAGTTTTCGAATGCAAGGTTGTGTTGATCGCCGCTGGCGGCGGATCGTTCCAGCCCAAGAAGCCGCCGATTGCCGGCATCGAGGCCTATGAGGGCAAGTCCGTCTATTATGCCGTGCGCAAGATGGAAGCGTTCCGCGGCAAGAAGGTGATGATTGTCGGGGGCGGCGATTCCGCGCTCGACTGGACATTGAATCTGCACCCCCTCGCCGAGCGCATTACGCTGGTGCATCGCCGTGATGAATTCCGCGCTGCGCCACATTCTGTCAACGCCATGCGCGAGCTTGTGGCAGCCGGCAAGATGGATCTGATGATCGGCCAGGTGATGGAAGTGAAAGGCGCAAATGGCGAGCTCTCTCACGCCGTCGTGCGCGGCAATGACAAGACCTCGATGGATGTGGCTTGCACGGCGATGCTGCCGTTTTTTGGTCTTACAATGAAGCTCGGGCCGATAGCCGAATGGGGCCTGCACCTGCACGAGAATCTTGTGCCCGTCGACACGGAGAAATTTGAGACCTCGACACCGGGTATCTTCGCTGTGGGCGATATCAATACCTATCCCGGCAAGCTGAAACTCATTCTGTCCGGCTTCCATGAAGTCGCGCTCGCGGCCCAAAAGGCGCATCGCTATGTCTATCCGAACAAGAAGCTGACTTTCCAGTACACGACGTCTTCGACCAGCTTGCAGAAAAAACTGGGTGTGGGCTGATCGGGGCGGGCATACGTGCACAGCTTGGTATTAAAGGCCTTAGCTCGTTTTGGACCTATCCAAACAACCTTCGAATATCTTTGATCAACAAGAACATATGCAGTGGGTCCAGGGGTAGGGCGGCAAAGTCAAAGTGCTCGTAAAACGCTTTGGCTTGTTCGTCTTTGGCGTGCACAACAAGGGCACGAATGCCTGCAATATCCGCCGCCTGAGATGTTCGGCGGAGCGCGTCAGAGAGAAGCGCCGAACCAAGCCTTTTGCCCTGCCATGTAAGGTCAACGCCAAGACGCGCCAGCAACATTACGGGAACGGGATGGCGGGCGATGCCTTTCACCAACCGTTCGGCGGCACCGCTATATTCAACCTGTCCAACTGTCAGGCTGTAATAGCCCGCCACGCTGTCGCCAATCTCTGCAACATAGGTATGCGCTGTGCCCGAGGATTGGTTTGTGAACGCGTAGCGGCGCAAGAAGGTATTGAGCGCTTCGCTACCACAATCAAAGCTATCTACGGCGTGATTGCGCCGCAGCTTCGCCATCTGTGGCTTGATTTCGATTGGCTCCATGCTCAATCAAGGATTGTTTTTGAGTTCGCAAGGCGCTCCAGGCGGGGAAGTTTACGAGGGGGAGCGTCAAGTGCCGCTTGAAATGCTTGCCAATCTTCAGCGCTCAAAGAAATGATGCGGCGAT
>CANJJI010000160.1 GCA_947474545.1 Beijerinckiaceae bacterium
CCTCGCCGAGCGCCAACGCGTCAAGCGCGAAACGCTCAAACACAGACGCTTGCAGCACCACCTGCAAGCCGTTTAAACTCTAACCCCGATGAGCCAGAGCCTCTCTTCGAAAACCGCCTGAATTGTCCCAAACTATCTGACGACGGACACTGGCACATTTGCCGCTACCGCCATAGCGCAAGATCGACCCGCTCAACCGAACCAGCTTGCTCCCGGCGCCGGATCGTCTCAGCAGACCGTTCCGCAACCGGAGCCCGGCCAAGGTCCGCGTATGGGTCGCGGGGGCTGGGGTGGTGGCATGATGGGCGGCGGTATAGGTCAACGCATGCAAGGTATGTCAGAAGCCGACAAGTCAGCTTTCTTCGAAGCCCGCATTGCCGCGATCAAGGCGGGGCTGATGCTGACTGACGCCCAATTGCAACTTTGGCCAGCTGTCGAAGCTGCAGTTCGCGATATGCGCAAACAAAGAACCGAACTTGCCGAACGTATCCGCAGGGAGGGGCAGCCAGCCAATCCCGTAGACCGTATGAAGCGCGCTGGCGAAATCATGAGCGCGCGTGGCGCGACGATGACAAAAATGGCGTCGGCCATGAAACCTTTTCACGACAGCCTCAGTGAGGACCAGAAGCGTCGCCTGCAAATTTTGATGCGTCCGATGGGCGGCAGGGGCAATGGCTTGGGTGGCCAGCAGCGCGGCTTTGGTCCCCGAGGCGGCGAAGGTAACGGCCAGCGTGAAGGGATGCGCGGCGAGTTCCGTCATCATTGGCAACGGCAGGATGGCCGCCGCGAATCACAAGGCGAGGGCCGGCGCTGGCGTCAGGATGCACCCGGCGACGGGTTTGGACCCGGCGGCAATCGCGGTGACTGGCGGAGAATGTAATCTCTGAAGTCTTGAAATTGAAAAGGGCGACCCTCACGCGCCGCCCTTTTTATTTGTGCTGATTTGTTGCGGCTTATTCGCCTGCTTCTGGCTGCTGCTCTGCCTTGGCCGCCGCTTCGCGTTCGGCCTTTTCTTTGGCTTCGAGATCTTCACCGGTTGCCTGATCAACAACGCGCATGGAGAGGCGCACCTTGCCACGATCATCGAAGCCGAGCAGTTTCACCTTGACCTTGTCGCCCTCTTTAACGATGTCGGTGGTCTTGTTCACCCGCTCCTTGGACAGCTGGGAAATGTGAACGAGGCCATCCTTGTTGCCGAAGAAGTTCACGAAAGCGCCGAAATCCATGGTCTTGACCACGGTGCCTTCATAGATCTTGCCTACTTCGGCTTCCTGCGTCAGCGACTTGATCCAATTGATTGCAGCCTTGATGGAATTGCCGTCGTTCGACGCAATCTTCACAGTGCCGTCGTCCTCGATGTTAATTTTGGCGCCTGTCTTTTCCACAATTTCCCGGATGACCTTGCCGCCGGTTCCGATAACATCCCGGATCTTGTCGGTCGGGATTTTCATCTGCTCGATACGCGGGGCGAATTCACCTAGTTCGGCGCGTGCGCCCGTCAAAGCCTTCGCCATTTCGCCGAGAATATGAAGGCGACCATCTTTCGCCTGAGCGAGAGCGACTTTCATGATTTCTTCGGTGATCCCAGCGATCTTGATGTCCATCTGAAGGGATGTGACGCCGTTCTCGCTACCGGCCACCTTGAAGTCCATATCGCCGAGATGATCTTCATCGCCAAGAATATCGGACAATACGGCAAAACGCTGACCTTCGAGGATAAGACCCATGGCGATACCCGCTACCGGGCTCTTCAACGGAACACCCGCATCCATCAGCGATAGCGAAGCGCCGCAGACAGTAGCCATGGAAGATGAGCCATTGGACTCGGTAATTTCCGAAACAACACGAAGTGTATAAGGGAATTCTGCCTGCGTCGGCAGCATCGGGCGCACAGCACGCCAGGCCAGCTTGCCGTGACCGATTTCGCGACGGCCGGGCGAACCCATACGGCCGGTCTCACCAACGCTGTAGGGAGGGAAGTTGTAATGGAGCAGAAAGCGTTCCTTGTAAGTGCCCTCAAGCGAATCGATATATTGTTCGTCTTCACCTGTGCCAAGAGTCGCTACAACCAGCGCCTGTGTTTCACCGCGTGTAAACAGCGCTGAGCCGTGGGTACGGGGCAATACGCCAACCTGCGAGAGAATGGGACGTACGGTTTTCACATCGCGGCCATCAATGCGAATGCCGGTATCGAGAATGTTAAAGCGCACTACCTTTGCCTGCAGATCATGGAAGGCTTCGCCCACTTTCTGCTTGTCAAATTTCGCTTCGCCGCCTTCCGGCAGTAACGCTGCACTGACCTTAGCCTTGACCGCATCGACGGCCTTGTAGCGTTCCTGCTTGATGGTGAGCTTGTAGGCTTCACGCAGCTCTGCTTCGGCAATGGCTGCAACGGCGGCTTCAACGGCATTCTTGTCGGCGACAGCAAGATCGCGCGGTTCCTTGGCGGCTTTTTCCGCGAGACGAATAATCGCATCAATGACGGGTTGGAAACCGCGATGACCTGTCATCACCGCTTCGAGCATCGTCTCTTCAGACAATTCCTTGGCCTCGGATTCAACCATCAGCACTGCATCAGCGGTACCGGCGACGGTCAGTTCGAGATCAGATTCCTTCATCTCATCAATGGTCGGATTCAGCTTCAGAGCGCCCTTGATGAAACCGACACGTGCTGCGCCGACGGGACCCATGAATGGTACGCCTGACAGGGTCAGCGCGGCTGATGTTGCGACCATCGCCAAAATATCGGGATCTGTCTCGAGGTCATGGCTAAGGACCGTTACGACAACCTGCGTGTCATTGCGGTAGCCTTCGGGGAACAGCGGGCGGATCGGACGGTCAATCAGACGGGAGATCAGGGTTTCACGTTCGGACGGACGTCCTTCGCGCTTGAAGTAACCGCCTGGGATACGGCCGGCTGCAAAGGCTTTTTCCTGGTAATTAACGGTCAAGGGGAAGAAGTCGACGCCTGCTTTTGGAGCTTTGGCGGAGACAACGGTGGCGAGCAGGGTAGTTTCGCCCCAGCTGGCGAAAACTGCTCCGTCGGCCTGCCGGGCAATGCGGCCGGTTTCCAGGGTCAGCGGGCGGCCACACCAGTCCAAAGTTTCGCGATGTATTTCAAACATGTCTTGTATCTTTCATGGATACCAGAACAGGCACAGCCATGGTCAAGACGGCGAGACGCTGCAGCGCGCTAACAAGCGCGGCCCCGAAACAACGTCCGGCGATCCTGCCATGGTCTGGCTCTCTTCCGGTGATTGGACGGCAGCCCCATGCCGCCGCCCTGTTCCAGCTCCCGGCCCCTGGCCAGCAGCAGGTGAGAACTCAGCGGCGGATGCCGAGACGTTCAATCAGTGATTTATACCGGGCTTCGTCCTTGCCCTTGACGTAATCGAGGAGCTGACGGCGCTGGGACACAAGCTTGAGAAGGCCCCGGCGCGAATGATTGTCTTTCACGTGGGTCTTGAAGTGACCGGTCAGGTTGTTGATACGCTCAGTGAGAATGGCGACCTGAACTTCTGGCGAACCGGTATCGCCGGCCTTAGCCGCATAATCCTTGATCAGCGCCTGTTTGCGCTCCGTGGTAATCGACATCGGCTTTTCCTTTATTTTTGATGGTGTTATCTGCCGTCCGCCACTGAGCGGATGCGCGCAAGATGAATTTTCGTGATTGCGAAGGCCGGGCCGGGATGCCGTCCAGCAAGGTCCCCGAATACGCGCTCGCCAGCGAAATCCGGCGAGTTGGCGCGGGTTATACACGAAAATGCGAGAAAGACCAGTGGGACAAATTACGGGTGTCTACGGCTTTCATAATTCAGGGCCGAGACTGCTGACATTTCCTGACAACGTACACGGATTAAAATTTTGGTCCTTAATTTTGCCCGCTCACACCGGAGATCCAAGATGCAGCCCATCCAGAGCGAACTCTTTGCGCCCGGTCCCGCAACGATACTCCAAAACAGGCAAAACTGGATAGCCGTCGCTTCGGCAGAGCACGTCAATATCGGGCGGGCGCAGGGTTTTATGCAGGTCTGCCACGGGAAACAGACGCCGTTGCAGCGTCTCCATAAAGGTGATGTTGTCATCTATTATTCGCCAACTGGCCAATTTGGCGGCAATGACAGATTACAGTCCTTTACATCGATCGGAATTGTAAAATCCGAGATCCCCTATCAAGCCGACATGGGAAGAGGATTTCGTCCGTATCGCCATGATGTTGAATGGACGGATGCATTCATGGCGCCCATCGCGCCCTTGTTGCCCCGGCTCGAACTCACTGCAGGCTTGTCCCATTGGGGGGCAAAATTCCGGTTTGGACTTGTGAAGATCAGCGCGCAGGACATGACTGAAATCGCCACAGCAATGGCTGCAGCTATCGACGGACTATGATACTCAGATCGGCAGATTGAAAATACGGCGCGGCAGGAGCTCCCCTGCCTGTACGTCGCCAAATGCGACCGGTACGCCGCCACAAGAAGCGTAAGCCACACCTTCTGAAGGGGCATCCCGTCCTCGTAGCATCAGTGATTGCCCGCGGCGCAACCGTGCGGCGGCGTTGCGATCAACTACGACGCAGGGCAACTCTGTCAATCCAGCTACGACGGACAAAAGGTCTTCGAACGGATTGGTGTCTTCAGCTTCAAGCTCGGCCAACGGTACAGCATCCTCTTCGCGAAATGGCCCCACGCGCGTTCGCCGCAATGCAGTGACGTGCCCATAACATTCAAGCAACTGGCCAAGATCTCGCGCAATGGCGCGCACATAAGTACCTTTACCGCATTCGGCTTCAAGCACGGCTTCTTCGGGAGAAAAACTGGTCATGCGCAACGCGTGAATGGTGACTTCCCGTGCGGAAATAACGACTTCCTCGCCTTCGCGCGCCAGGTCATAAGCGCGTTCGCCGTTGATTTTGATGGCCGAATAGACAGGCGGCGTCTGCATGATCGTGCCGATGAATCTGGGAAGCAAAGCTTCGATATCTTGCTGCACCGGACGCCGGTCTGATGTTCGGGTAACGGCGCCATCGGCATCGTCACTGTCCGTTTCAACGCCCCATTTCACAGTAAAACGATAGGCCTTCTCACCATCTTGTACAAAAGGCACTGTCTTGGTGGCTTCACCAAACGCGATTGGAAGAATGCCAGTCGCCAACGGATCGAGCGTCCCGGCATGACCAGCTTTCTTTGCATTGAATATGCGCTTCAGCCGCGATACGGCATGAGTTGAAGTCATGCCTTGGGGCTTATCGAGCACCAGCCAGCCGTTGATTTCTTCGCGATTACTTCTTGGAGCGTTCATGTCAAGGCAGGTCTCTTTCCGGCGTATCGGATGACGCCGGTATCAAATCCTGCCGGACTTTGGGCGAATTCAGCAATTCCCCGATGCGATCCAGATTGTCGAATGCATCGTCAAGCCTGAAGCGCAAATCCGGAGCGAACTTCAAATCAATCTTCCGGGCCATCTCACCACGCAAACCCTTGCGATGCTTTTCGAGCGCCTCAAGAACCTTTTCTCGCTCTTTCCCTCCGAGCGGAAGAACATAAACTGTAGCGCATTTCAGATCGGGGCTCATTTTAACGCGCGAAACTGTGATGACATTACCATCCAGTACGGGATCATTGAGCCCGCCACGAGTAAGTTGCTCCGACATGGCGTGGCGTACAAGTTCCCCCACACGCAACATGCGCTGTGAAGGCTCGCCGCCTTTTTGATGTACTCTCGACATTGATGATCTCCGGCACGCGAAAGAATCGCTGTGTCACCAGTTCGCAAATTTTGCCGTTTGGTTGAAAGGGCGGCAGCCTATAGCGACCGCTTGATCTGCTCCACACGATAACATTCGATGACGTCGCCCGCTCGCATGTCCTGATAGCTTTCGAACGCCATGCCGCAATCCTGACCGGCAACCACATCCTTGACTTCGTCCTTGAAACGCTTGAGCGTCGACAACTTGCCTTCATGCACAACGACATTATCGCGGATAAGCCGCACATTAGCACCGCGTTCAACGCGGCCATCTGTCACGCGGCAACCGGCCACCTTGCCGACCTTGGTGATGTTGAAGACCTCAAGAATTTCAGCATTACCGAGCATCGCTTCGCGTAGCGCAGGATCAAGTAGCCCGGACATGGCCGCCTTCACATCATCTACAAGATTATAGATGATATTGTAGTAGCGGATTTCAATGCCCGAACGTTCAGCAGCATCGCGCGCTTCCTTGTGAGCACGTACGTTGAAGCCAATGACAGCGCAGCCTGAAGCTTCAGCCAACGTTATGTCAGACTCGGAGATACCGCCCACTCCAGCATGAATGACGCGCGCGGCCACTTCGTCCGTGTTGAGTTTTTCGAGCGCGGAGATGATCGCTTCGACCGAACCCTGCACGTCACCCTTGATCAGCAGCGGGAATTCCTTGCGACCCGCCGTCTTGAGTTGGCTCATCATATCCATCAGCGAGCCGCGCGCGCCTGCGCCACGTACCGCTGCGTTCTCGCGCTTCTGGCGATCACGATATTCCGTGATTTCGCGTGCGCGCGCTTCTGACTCAACAACCGCGACACGATCACCCGCATCAGGAGCGCCAGAGAAGCCCAAGACTTCGACGGGCGTTGAAGGACCGGCTTTTGCAGAATTTACGCCCTTATCGTCAAGCAAGGCACGGACACGGCCCCATTGTGAACCGGCAACAACGATGTCGCCCGTATGCAATGTGCCGCGTTGAATAAGAACAGTCGCAACCGGACCGCGTCCGCGATCGAGACGCGCTTCGATGACCGTACCTTCGCCGCCGCGGTCCGGATTGGCTTTCAGGTCTAGGAGTTCAGCCTGCAGAGCTATCGCTTCAAGTAGTTTGTCCAGATTCGTGCGCTTGAGGGCAGACACTTCAACCTCAAGGGTTTCGCCACCCATCGTTTCAACCTGCACTTCATATTGCAGTAATTCCGTGCGCACCCGTTCTGGATTGGCGTCGGGCTTGTCTATTTTATTGATAGCCACGATCAGCGGCACTTTGGCGGCGCGCGCATGATTGATCGCTTCAATAGTCTGCGGCATAACACCATCATCGGCGGCGACCACAAGGACAACGATATCGGTCACTTTTGCGCCACGAGCGCGCATCGCCGTAAAGGCCGCATGGCCAGGGGTATCGATGAAGGTAATCAGCTGACCGCTGGGAGCTGTCACCTGATAGGCGCCAATGTGCTGGGTAATACCGCCTGCTTCGCCAGCGACGACGTTTGCCGACCGCAATGCATCAAGCAAGGACGTTTTGCCGTGGTCGACGTGGCCCATGATTGTTACGACTGGCGGACGTGGTTCCAGATGGTCGTCCGCATCGGGTACATCAAACAGGCCTTCTTCCACGTCGGATTCCGCAACGCGACGAACGGTATGACCCATTTCTTCAGCGATCAGCTGCGCCGTATCGGCGTCGATCACGTCGGTGATCTTCAGCATCTGGCCTTGTTTCATAAGCAGCCGGATCACGTCTACCGCGCGTTCAGACATGCGGTTAGCGAGTTCCTGAATCGTAATGGTTTCCGGAAGAATCACCTCGCGTAGAACTTTTTCTTTCGCGACAACGTTGGACATGCCCTTCAGGCGCTGCACGCGGCGGCGGAACGAGGCAACTGAACGGGTGCGTTCTTCCTGTTCGGCCGTTGCGTTTGTCACAGTAAGGCGGCCTCGGCTTTTCTGATCGCCGGACTTCGGCGTCGCACGGGGCGGGACAACCACTTTGGTTGGCATGATTGCCGCGCGGCGTATCACACGCTTTGCTTCTTCTTCTGCATCGGCCCCCATTGCAGGGCGTACAGCCACCGCCGGAGTTTGCACAGGGGATGCGGTGGGAGAGGCGGGCGTAGCAGCGGGACGCGGCGCTGGCCGGGTTGGCCCACGGTCCATTGGAGTTGGCGCTGGGGTTGTGTTTGCGCCTGGATCTTCGCCACCAAGGCGGCGGCGGGCTTCGTCCTCAGCTTTTCGCTTGGCAACTACATCCTGTTGACGGCGCGCTTCTTCCTCGCGCTTGCGGGCTTCAGCTGCTTCCTTTTCGGCGCGTTCTGCGGCTTCGCGTTCGGCGCGAGCCTTGGCCTCGATCTCGGCCAGACGGCGCTCTTCTTCTTCGCGCTCACGCGCATCGCCCAGGGCGCGCGCACGCGCTTCCATTTGTTCTTCTGTCAGAGGACGCAGAACGACACCCGCTGCCGAACGGCCCGGAGCACTTTCGGTCGCTGGACGCGCGGCGCGGCCGGACGGTGCCCGGACAGGCGCGGGCGCGGGTTCAGGCTGAACCTTCGGCGTCAAAATCACAGTCTCAGGGCGGCCTGGCGCATCGCCTCGGCGCTTCACCTTCTCGACCACAACGGCCTTGGTGCGCCCGTGCGAAAAGTTCTGACGCACAACACCCGGCTCAACCTTTGTCTTAAGCGACAGGGTCTTGCTGGGAGAAATGCTCAAGGTCTTTTCGCCGGTTTCCTTATTCTCGCTCATTCGTTCTCAATCCCGGGCCCTTGCCCGTTCTCTGATCCCATGGGATCGCCCAGTTCAGCTTCCGGCTTACCCGAAGGCCCGGATGCGGGTTTCAAACCCCGATAGATTTCTAGCCGGCGCGCGCGCATCATCAGCGCTTCAGCCGCCGCGCCCCTTCGAAGCGCAGCATGTACCACACTTGTCCGCCCCAATGCCAAACCGATTTGCCCGGAATCCAAAATTTCCAGCCAATATAGTTTTTCCGGCTTAAGCATGTTGCGCCTGACCTGCTGGCGGAGCTTTCTGGCGCCGTCTGTTCCGCCATCATTGGCGTGGATTACAACGGCTATTTCGCTATCCGAGAGCGCTTTTTCAACCTGAAAAGCGCCAGCCGCCACTATTCCAGCCTTGTTTGCCAGCGAAAGCGACTGCAGTAGGTCTTTTTCCAGTGACTGGTCAATCAAACCGGATAATTCAGGATAAATCGATACAGGCCGCTTAAAACCACGGGCAAAGGCGCCTTTCTTTACGGCATCGGTGACATAACTGGCCTGAGCGGTGACCCAGACGCCCCGCCCCGGTAATTTGCGCTTGAGATCGGGCACAACCTGACCGGCGGGATCCAGAACAAAACGGATCATTTCATCGGGCGAGCGTTGAGCGCGCGTGACCACACAGGTCCTTTCCGGACCCTCTTCATCGCGCTCTTTGCTGGCCGCCCGCACCAAATATTGCTCCGTTTTACTTATAGCTCAATAAGTTCAAGCCGGTTGTTCTTCGGTCCCCGGCGCTGCCGGGGCTGCATCGACCCAGCCCGCCTTGACGCGCGCGGCCATGATCATCGCCTCGGCATCTTCACGGGAAATATCCAAACCATCGAGATAACCGGGAAATTTCTTGGTCTCGCCATCCTTGCGTTCGGTCCAGCCAATCAGATCGTCGGTCACGCATCCCGCGAGATCCTCAATTGTCTTGACGTCGTTTTCGCCAAACTTGACCAGCATCTGGGTTGTAACTCCAGCGACATCTTTCACTTCATCAGCCACGCCCAGTTCGCGGCGCAGGTCATCCAGCTCCGTTTCCAGCTTTTGCAGATATTCGTGGGCACGGTTTTGAATTTCACTGGCGGTATCTTCATCAAAGCCGTCGATCGCGGCCACTTCGGCCGGATCGACAAACGCGAGTTCCTCGACCGAACGAAAGCCTTCGGACGCCAGCAACTGACCGATGACTTCGTCCACATCAAGCGCCTTCATGAAAACATTCGTCCGTTCGACGAACTCCTTCTGGCGCCGCTCGGATTCTTCGGCCTCCGTCATGATGTCTATATCCCAGCCAGTCAGCTGAGAGGCAAGACGCACGTTTTGTCCGCGGCGGCCGATGGCGAGGGAAAGCTGTTCGTCAGGCACAACAACTTCAATACGATTTGAATCTTCGTCGAGAACAACTTTCACAACTTCCGCCGGCTGCAGCGCATTCACAATAAATGTGGCAGCGTCAGCCGACCAGGGGATGATGTCGATTTTCTCACCCTGCAATTCATTTACGACGGCCTGCACACGCGAGCCACGCATACCCACGCAAGCGCCGACGGGATCAATGGAGGATTCACGCGAAATCACGGCAATCTTTGCACGCGAACCAGGGTCGCGCGCCACAGATTTGACCTCAATAATCCCATCGTAAATTTCCGGTACTTCCTGCGCAAACAATTTCGCCATGAATTGGGGATGGGTGCGTGATAGGAATATCTGTGGGCCGCGCTGCTCACGGCGTACGTCATAAACGTAAGCGCGCACCCGATCCCCAGGCCGGAACATTTCACGGGGAATGAGTTCGTCGCGGCGAATGATGGCTTCGCCCTTGCCGAGATCAACAATGACGTTGCCATATTCGACGCGCTTGATGACGCCGTTGATGATTTCACCAATGCGATCCTTGAACTCATCATATTGACGGTCGCGCTCGGCTTCACGCACTTTCTGTACGATCACCTGCTTGGCCGACTGAGCGGGAATGCGCCCGAATTCGAATGGCGGCAATGTTTCCGCAATCCAGTCGCCAACCTGCGCTGCGGGATTTTTCTTGCGAGCTTCCGGGAGCGTCAATTGTGTCGCATCGTTCTCAACCTGATCG
>CANJJI010000161.1 GCA_947474545.1 Beijerinckiaceae bacterium
AAACCCGAGACAAAAGCAGTTGGCAAAGCGTCTTCGAAGAGTTCGGGCATAGCAAAAACGAATACAAAATCATCGTCGTCCAAACCAGGGCTCGCCAGCCGCGCTGTATCTGCAATCGTAACGCCTGCCTTGGCGATGCCGCGCAAGCCACCGGCAACAACTCTGCAGACGACAAGACCCGCCGCGCGCAAGACAGCCCGCAGCCGACTTGCAGAAAGGCATGACCCGGTCCGGCCTGCGCGGAAGATCGCATCGCGCACGTCTGTTGCAGGTGGACCTGCGGCGCCGCCGAAACAGGGAAAGGCCACGGCAGCACATGCGGCTATGTTTTTTTTGCCTTCTCAGGTCGAATTCCGCGAAGCTGCCCGGCAGGATTGGCCTGCGATACGCAGGCTGTTGCATGAGGCCTTCGGGCGTGAAAGTGAAAGCGAACTGGTGGAGCGCCTGCGCGCTAGCCGGGACATCGCCGGTGAGTATGTCGCTATTCTCTCGGACCAACCCGTTGCTTATGTCGCTTTTGCAGGGCTGAGCGCTAATATCGATGAAAAGGCCCTGCGCGCGGTTGGCCTCGCACCGCTCGCTGTTACGGGAGAGTTGGAAGGAAAGGGCCTCGGTCTGCGGCTTATGCGCTATGGGCTCGAGAATATGCGTGGTCTTGGCTATTCCGGCGTCTTTGTTCTGGGCAATCCGGCATTTTATGGCCGCATTGGATTTTCCTGCGGGATTGCTGCGCGGTTCCACTCCCCGTGGTCGGGGCCACACTATCTTGCCCTTGAGTTTGAACCCGGTGCACTAGGCGGGCGGAATGGTGAAACGGCTTGGCCGGAAGCGTTTTCGGTGTTTTGAGCGGATTTTCCCACAGGCTGCGCAAAAGCGAAACTTTGGGGTACGGATCACATGTGCAATTATGTTACAGTTTTGCAACACTGAATAGGATTGTTTTAGGTTGTTGTTAGATTGCCTAAAAATGCAGCAACTGCCCAAGTCTTTTCCTTGTCTGCTCGCGCCCATCTTTGCAATTTGCCGGACATACCCAAGTCGGGGCAATGGAGTCGGACAATGAAGAAAATAGTTTTGGTTGGGGCAATCGCGGCAGTTTTGTCGTCCAGTGCTGTATTTGCTGCTGATCTCGCGGCGCCCGCTCCCGCAGCGCCGGCCGCTGTTGGCCCCTGGGACTTTGCGGTCGGTGGCGGCGTGACCAGCAACTATCTTTTCCGCGGCATCAGCCAGTCCAACAACAGGCCCAGCGTCAATGCGAGCGGTGAGCTTCGCTATAACGTGAATTCTGACTGGCAGATTTATGGCGGCCTGGCGGGTTCCAGCATCAAGTTGACCAATCAGGACAACAGCAGCCCGGGCCTGGAGCTGGACGTGTTCGGCGGTCTGCGGGCAACTTTCGGTAACTTCAGCGCTGATATCGGCGCGATCGCCTATACCTATCATGGCGGTGTGCATCCTGGCGTGATCGGTCCGATTTTCCCGACAAACCCCACCTATTTTGAAGGCTATGCCAAACTTGCTTATAAAGTTACTGATTGGCTGACCATCGGCGCCAATGGCTTCTACAGCCCGAACTTCCTCGATTTTGGCACTGCGGGAACCTATGTCGCGGGTACGGCGAAGATCACTCTTCCACATGATTTTGCGCTATCAGGCGAATTCGGGCATCAAACACTCGGTCGTGCTGATCTGCTGCACGGCGGCCTCAAACTGCCGAGCTACAATTACTGGAACGCTGGCTTGTCCTACACCTATAAGCTTGCGACGTTGGATCTGCGCTATCATGGCACTGACCTCAGCAAGTTTCGTTGTAACCTGATTACCGGCCCAACGAATTTCGTTGGCGCACCAAGCTCGAAATATTGCGGCTCAACCTTTGTAGCCTCGCTGTCTTTCGCCCTTGAAAGCAAGGACCTCAAGTAATTAGCCCCGGAAGCGCTGCCAAAAGGCCAGCTCCGGTAATCGAGTCGCCCGCGTCCTCCCCGCGGGCGACTTTTTGTTTGAAACGTTAGCCATTGTGCGAAAACGCACAGGCCCCCCTCTTCCTTCTGTCACAAAGAGCTCCCATATTCGCAACGCGGAGATTTTCCGCTACCAGAGGGAGAACAGCATGACCCCCGAAGAACGCCAGTTGCTCGGAGGCCTTTTCGACAGAATTCGCGAGGCCGCTCAGGGACAGCAGCAACGCGACGTGGAGGCGGAAGCTTTCATCAACAATGCAATCAAGGCGCAGCCCTATGCGCCCTATCTCATGGCCCAGACCGTCATCATTCAGGAAGAGACGATGAAGGGCGCCGTTCAGAAAATCGAGGAGCTGGAAGCCAAGGTTCGCGAGCTTGAAGCGCGCGCCGCCGCGCCTCAGCCTGCGCAATCGGGTGGTTTTCTTGGTGGGATTGGCCGATCGGTGTTTGGAAGTGGTGAGCCGCCTCGCCAGCCCGCACCTCAGGCTGCCGCCAGCCCCTGGGCACGTAGCGGCGTCCCTTCGACGTCTGGAATAAATGTGCCACCGCCTCCGCAACAGCAATACGGCCAGCCGATGGGGCAACCGATGCAACAACAACCCATGGCGGCACAGCCCGGTCCTTGGCAACAGCAGCCACAGCAGGCAGCGGGCGGGTCTTCGTTCCTGAAAGGCGCACTAGGCGCTGCTGCGGGCGTTGCCGGCGGTATGCTTCTGGCCAACGCCGTCAGTGGCATGTTCCGGGGCGCGGGCGACTCGGGCCACCATGGCCAAAGTGGCATGGTGAACCTGGACAAGCCCGGTTCTGGAATGTCCTCCTCGGTCGACAAGGACTCATCCTGGGGCAATGAATCCAAGTCCGCAGGCAACGATAGCTGGAGCAACAGCAGCCCTGCGAGCGGCGACGAATGGAGTTCCGGCTCGAGCGGTGGAAGCGATGGCTGGGATAATTCGTCCAGCGCCAGCGGCGATGAATGGGATAGCGGCGATTCCGATGGCGGTGACAGCGGCGGCGACGAATAGTCCATCATACAATCATATATGGACGATAACGAAAGAAGGCTGCCATGCTTTGCGCATGGCAGCCTTCTCTCCTGTCCGCTCTTTGCGAGCCTCCCCAACCGGGCCAGCGGCCGGGGTATTCGAGAATTCTATGCTATCTGACGACCACTTTCGCGCCGACCCTTACCCGGTTGTAGAGGTCGACCACGTCGTCATTCATCATGCGAATGCAGCCTGACGATACATTCTGCCCAATTGTATGCGGCTCGTTCGTGCCATGAATCCGGTAAAGCGACGAGCCCAGATACATGGCCCGCGCGCCTAGGGGGTTTTCCGGTCCACCTGGCATGAACGCAGGCAAATCAGGGCGGCGCTTCAGCATTTCGGGCGGCGGACGCCAGTCCGGCCATTCGGCCTTGCGGGTGATGGATTTCACACCGGCCCATTCGAAACCTGGACGCCCGACGCCGATTCCGTAGCGCGTTGCGCGGCCGGCGCCAGTCACGAGGTAGAGAAAGCGATTGGGCGTATCGACAACAATCGTGCCGGGCGCATGGCTGCCATCATAAGCTATATCCTGCCGCATATATTGCGGGTCGATTGATCTGTTCATGCTGGGCCCTGCAGACGGCAGGGAGGCATAGGCGGGGCCGCGTTGCGGCGCCTGAACCTGAACCGATGGGATCGGCTGCGCCCGCATTGCAGGTTGAATATGGCGTGCCTGCTGTGCTTCTGGTGGCCGGTTGTAAATCACGGCGCGAGGCGCGGCAGGCGCATTCGATCCAGTCATCAGCATTTCAATGAAGCCACCGCCATATTGTCCCTGAGCGGCCCGGGTGCCCGGCACGAAAACCGGTTGCCCTGCGGCCATGCGGACAGGCGCTCCAGCCTGTGGCGCAGCAACGCGTTGGGAAGAACAGCGCACCTGAGCGGAGTGAGCCGCCACCGGTGTATCCGGCCCGATGCCGGGAATGACGAGTGGATCCGCACCGGCCGCCAGGCTTCCCGTGGCGGCGGCGCAGGCGCTGGTCAACGCAATGAGAGAAACAAACGTATGGCACTTCATCGCAGTCCTGCTCCATGGACGTGTGACTTCCGGGCGCTCCATTGAACCCGGAAAACCCGCCAGTGTTTTTCTTCGCTCCAGAAGAACCACACCGTTTGGATGAAGACATGGTAGCGCAATTTTTCGTAAAGTAGAGCGAGAACCCGATTGATGATTAGTTGATTATTAAAAGCGCATTCTCATTGATTAATTCAGTAAACATTAGGGTTAGCAGCGCTGCAATATTCAAGGTTAAATATTCGTCGCTACTCGCCGGACTTGCGCGCCCGCAAGCTGTTCACGACGCCCATCACCGCCGTGCGCAGGCCCGCGATATCAAATGCCAGCGCCATGCCGCCATAAATTGCGCCGCCTGCAATCACCTGCAGCGCGCAGGTGATGACGCCCGGGGTCATATTGCGCAACGGCATCAAGGCTGCGCACATCAATCCGGTTGAAATCAGCGTCAACGTCAAATCTTTCACGCGCGGCCAGCGTGCATTGCCAAAGGCTGCGAAGACCACCAGCACGATCATCGCGGTGATGAAAGCGCCAGTCTGTGCAAGAGCTATATTGGTGGCGTCACCTGATTTTGGCGCATCCAGAATGAGCCACAGATTTGCGGCGCAAGCGGCAATCGCGGCAGCTATGAGGGGCAATGTGCGTTTCCTGATCTGAAAGAATGCGTTGATCGCAAAATTCATGAAGCCAAAACACAACAGGCCCGGCAACAACAAAGTCAGATAATGACCAAAGGGTCCGCGAAAGGCCACGGGCACGATGAGCGCTTCTATTGATGGCAGAATTAGCCAGAGGCCCGCTGCCGCCGGAAGCAAAATGGCAAACACTGTAGCCATATTGCGCGCGACCTGTTCATGCGCTTCATCGCTGCCATGGGTCTCTTCGGCCCGCACGGCAATCTGAAACAACAGGACATCGAGCGCCGATCCGATGGCTGCGATCAATCGCGTGCCGATATCATAGGCCAGTGAAAACTGCCCGGTTTCCGCAAATCCGAACACCGACGTGACGACCGCACGGTTCGCGAGCGGGATGGCAAGATAAAGTACATTGGCCGCGACAATCGGCAGGCTGTAACGAGCATATTCCATTGCCAGCGAGCGGCGGGCGAGCGCAGGTTTGGCTGCTGCGTCATGCAGGGCGTGGCGCGAAAAAATCACTGAACCCGCCATGCTGATACACGCGCCTGTCAAGGTCATCACCGCCGAATGAAACACAAAAGCGCCGCCCACAGTGAGCAGCAGGGCCATGATGTTTTTTGTGATGACAAGCCTGCCATAAAGCCTGTCCTGAAAGCGTGCGCGCACCAGCGCCGTATTGTAGTCGAACAATCCGTTGGCGATTGCTGCAACAAAAGCAAGCGCAACCAGGGTATGCGAGAGCGAGAACGTCAATCCGCCGAGAATAAAGATGACTGCAGCTGCAGCGAGCGCAACGGCGACAGCAGCAAAAGCAACATCGAGCGTTGCGCGTAATTCCGGCTGTTCGTCGCGGCTTCTTTCGGAATAAAAGCGGATCGCCGATAGTCTGATCCATTCGAACGCTACCGTCTGCACCACCATAGCCACAGCCATCGCGAGCGCGAAACGTCCGAACTGGTCCGGCCCCAGAAACAGTGCGACCAGCAGACCAATCGCAAAGTTGAACAAGGTGTTGATGAGAAAGGCAGCGAGAACTCTCATGCCCCCTCCTGACCAATTACATGCCGCTGCTGTCCCGGCAGACAAAAGCAGCCAGAGGCAATTGGGCAAGGATAACGAATCGGCACGAACACCATGAAACCGGCATAAGGCGGTTCGGGAACGAAAGGTAGGGCGCTTGCACGCCTGCGTGCCGGGCACCTCGGAATGCGGCAATTCAGGCGCTTGCCGCCGCCCGGCAAAAAGTCCAAGTTCCCGCGAAATTGCGCCGTTGGCGCATCCAATGGGGGAAATCATGTCCGGATATTTTGGCTCGAACAAGTTTAAACTCGGCCTGTTCGGCATCAATTGCAGCGGCGGCTGCACCCTGAGCGCCGCGCCCGAAGCCTGGCAGGCCAATTGGCCAGATGTCGTGAAGGTAGCCCAGATGGGCGACGAGGCCGGCATAGAATTCATTCTTCCCATTGCTCGCTGGCGCGGTCTTGGGCAGTCCTGGGTCTGGGAAAAGTCGTTTGAGACTTTTACGCAGGCCTCAGCGCTGGGCGCGCTCACCAAACGCATCGGCGTCTTCGTCACAGCCCACGTGCCTTTGGTAGCGCCAGTCGTGGCCGCCAAGGCCATCGCGACCATCGATCACGTCACGAATGGACGCGCTGGCCTCAACATCGTCTGCGGCTGGAATGCGGACGAATTTGCCATGCATGGCGCGTCGCTTGATGGCGACAAGCGCTATGAGCAGGGACTGGAATGGTACAAGATTTTCATGAAGCTGCTGGCAGGAGACAAGTTCGACTGGGAAGGTGAATTTTATCACCTGAAGAATCTCACCACCAACCCGCTACCGGTTCAAAAGCGTCCGCCTGTCATGTCCGCCGGTTCATCAAGCAGCGGACAAGAATTTGCCGCGCAGGCTGCCGACATCATGTTCACAACCCTGCATACCTACGAACAGACCAGCGATACAATCACGCGACTGAAGGCGCTGACAGCGCAGCAGAAGCGTGAGGCCGATATTTATGTGCAATCGCTTTATGTTGTGCGCCCCACACGCAAGGAAGCTGAAGATTACTATCACTATTTTGCCGAAGAGCACGCCGATCCCGAAGCGCTGGCCTATTTCAAGCGGCAGAAATCGGCCTCTCTGGCCCAGGCCACACGGGAGGGAACATCAGCCGCCGACATCGCCACCGTCGCGCGGATGCGACAGGAAAACGAACGTTATGCCGGCAACTTCCCGGGCATGAATCCGGTTGTTGGAACGCCTGATGATGTAGTCGAAGAAATCAGGAAGATGAAGTCGATTGGCCTCGCCGGCGGTGCGCTGGTCTTCCTGAATTATCTCAACGAGCTGCCCTATTTCGTGCAGGAAGTGATGCCGCGGCTCGAACGCGCGGGGCTGCGGGAGAAGGTGGCGGTTTAGAGCGATTGCAGGAGAAGCGGCACCCGGTCTTCCGTCTGCGACCGCTTGAAAACAAATAGCTAGAGTAGTTTTCCGGTTCAACGTAACCGCATGGCTACTCTGGCTTCAGACCAGTGCAGTCTGCTTGTTCAGGCCGGAACGTTCACGGGCCAATGGCCATGCAGGACGATTCAGACCGAGATTTTCGCGCAGGGTCGTTCCCTCGTAGCGTGTGCGATAAAGCCCGCGCCGTTGCAATTCCGGCAGGATGAGATCGTTGAACCTTAGCAAGTCGCGCGGGTAAAGCGGCGGCATCATGTTGAAGCCGTCGCAGGCTTTTTCCTCGAACCATTGCTGCATGTGGTCGACGACATCTGCGGGCGCGCCGATGACGAGACCGTGCCCGCGTGCCCCAGCGAAATGCTTGTAGAGATCGCGAAGTGTGATGCCCGGCTGTTTTGCGATCAGTTCGTTGACGAGTTGTGCCCGGCTGCCACCGCGCGGATTGTCGGGAATGACAGGCGCAGGCGCGCCGGGATCGTAATGGGAGAGGTCTACGCCCATGCGGTTGGTCAGCATGGCCAGGCCCATGACGGGATCGATGAGATCCTGCAATTCGTCGTAGTCGGCGCGCGCCTGTTCGCGGGTTTCTGCGACGAAATATGTCAGGCCCGGCATGATCTTCAGGCTGTCCTCGTTCCGGCCGTAGTACGCCATGCGCTGCTTCACGTCGGCGTAGAAGATCTTTGCATTTTCCAGATGTTGCTGCGCCGCAAAGACAACTTCCGCCGTCGCGGCCGCCAGTTCGCGCCCTTCGTCCGATGCGCCAGCCTGTACCATCACAGGCTCGCCCTGCGGTGAGGGCGGCACGTTCAGCGGGCCGCGCACCTTGAAGAATTCGCCCGCGTGTTCGAGTACGAACATCTTGTTGGGATCGATGAATTGGCCTGACGCCTTGTCGCGCGGAAAAGCGCCGGGCTGCCAGGACTGCCACAGCCCGCGAACCACATGCGCGAACTCCCAGGCCATCGCATAGCGCCTGGATTTCTCGACATGTTCGGCATGGCCGAAACTCTGCGCTGTCGTGTCGTTGCCCGAGGTGATCAGGTTCCAGCCGGCCCGCCCGCCGCTGGCAAGATCGAGCCCGGCATAGCGGCGGGCCAGCAGGTAGGGCTGGTCGTAGGTCGTCGTTGCGGTGCAGACGAGGCCGATATGGTCTGTATGTTGCGCGATGGTCGCCATGACGGCCATGGGCTCAATCCAGGAGCCGGCTGAATCGTGCGCCATGGCCTCAATGGGGCCGCGCCAGAAGCTCAGTGAATCGGCCATGAAGAACATGTCGAACAGGCCTTGCTCCGCAAGCCTGGCAAGTTCGACAATGCGCTGCGTGCTGACGTCGAAATCGGGAATGCCCAGGGGATGCCGCCACGCCGCCATGTGTTGGCCGCCGCCCGGCCAGTAGAACATGCCCAGCTTCATCTGCCCGCGCTGCGACATTGGCATCTCCCTTTTATAATCGCTGCCGGTAGAATGCGCCGGGGTGGCGCGAATTTCAAATCGCACGTTACCGGTGATTGATGTCATGCAGGACGAAGCGGCGCAGGTTTGGTGCCACGTGTAGGCGCAGCTAACCTGTGGGGAAACTTATCGCCCCGCGATGAGGCGAGGGAACGGTCGCGAATCCTCAGCCCCGTTCGGGGCGGGCAAGCAACTCACGTCTGTCCCGGCTTCAGCTTGTAGAAAATATGCGTGCCGATCTTGCTCGCCTTTTCCAGCCGTCTCGACCAGCCGGGCCGGACGTAAGTTGCATGGTAATGGGTCGCGCCGCCGACATTGGCGAGATAAGTGCGCCCATCAATGACTTCATCCGCGATTCTTACGGCTGTCGTCCATGAGGATTGATCGGTGATGCGCAGTGACTTGCCTTCGCAGGCGAAGGAAAACTGGCAGGCCTTGAAGCGGTGGCGGTTCTGATAGACAACGCCGCAGACACTGGCCGGATAAAGGCCGCTGAGCGCACGGTTCAGTACGACTTGCGCCACCGCAGCTTGTCCCGCTTCCGGCTCGCTGCGTGATTCAAAATAAACGGCTTCAGCAAGGCACTTGCGCTGGGCCGGAGATTTGGCCTCTTCGATCAGCGCTGCATAATCCGGGCGCGATTTCGAGCGGTCGACGACAGTGGTTGCGGGCGCGGCGACAGCGCCAGGCAACATCATCGGCGCATTGACCACGAGTACCATATCGTCCGCCGACGCCGGTGTATTTGAACTCAGGGCTTCGGCGCGCGAAACGCGCGGTGTGGCGCCATCGAAATGGCGTTGCCGCGCACCCGAAACCAGGCGCTGTGCAACTGAACCTGTGCCGCTGGTGGCCGATCCGCTTGATGGACTCGATGTAGCGCCGCTCTCATCATGCGGCGTAAAAGGCTGTTCGCTCACATTGGTAGAGTCTTCGGCATTGTCCTTTTGAAAGCCTTCGAAGGCAAGGAAGTCGCGGCCCAGCAGAAGTGCGCTCTGCGCCGAAACTTTTTCGATGCCGCCGCCCTCGCGCATGCGGGCGTCAAACGTTGGCCGCAGGCCGACGGAGGGATCGCCCTTGTTGGTACGGTCGGGCGTGGGAAACTGGCGCGCCTGCGATTTCAGGTCAGTACGGGGTTCGATTTCATCGGGAACCGTGCGGAATTCGCCCTCCGGACCGAGGCGGAGAGAAGCCGGCGTGAGTATGGCGGCGGTAGGCGAGCGGCCGAAATTGAAAACGCTGACGGGCGTGAAGCCGGACTCAGGCATGATGTCCGCAGGCTGCGGCGCAGGCATGCTGGTCAACCCGGCAATGATGCCGCCGCTGGTGGCGTCGATCCCCGCAGATGCGGTGAACGACACGACCAGTCCGACGCCGAGACACCAGGGCGACAACGCCCCCAAAGCCCAACTGAAACGCGACCGACGCATATACCGACCCACGCAACTGGCGATACGCAACAAGCACACCGCTACCCCCGGGGCGCCGCATCCGAGCGTGGCTTTAAGACCACAGTCGAGATGAACAACAACCCCCGAAATGGTTATCGCCAATTAGGCTTGAAGGGGGGTTACCGGGATGCGCGGGTGCGTTGTGCCGGAATGGGGCGGGGGTGCAGGGTTGTTGGCAGTACCAACGGTCCCTCGAGTGCGCGGCGTTTGAGCGCCCAAAAATTGCACCAGATGGGAATGGGAGAGCGTTTTATCGACAGTCATGTGAGCCAATTGCAAAACCGCGATTGCGCGCTGATTTTTCGCCCTGAAAGGGAATAAATCGAGGCATCCGGGTCCGAACCTGGCATGGTGTTTCCACGACAAATCACCAACAGGCGAGTGCCTCGAAATGCCTCTGCGCGAGACGCTA
>CANJJI010000162.1 GCA_947474545.1 Beijerinckiaceae bacterium
CGCAAGATCAGAGGTCTTCGCCCCCGCCTCCTGCTCCCGCAAAACACCAATGATCTGCTCTTCTGTAAACCTTGCTCGCTTCATCTGTCCGTCCTCTGAGGGGCCGGACTCTAAATCCTCGCGGAGGAAAAATGCAGGGGCAGGTCAGTGCGGCTTCATAGTCAGCGTTCAAGGCGGTTTCAAACCGGGGTGTAATGTCGAAATTCTTGTTGACATCAAACGTCGATTCCAGCAGCACAACAACGATATTCGGATCTCTTCCGCGTACCGGCTGGATGGTTACAAATTTATTGGCGCTGCTGGTCCCAACGGCTGGAGACTGACTTGCGCTTTTTTGTGCGTTGGCCGGAGAAAAGCGATTGCTGGTTGAATCATAATCGAGCTTGCTCGTAAAAATGACGAACGGCACAACCCCTGTTCGCGCCAGAACTCCCAGAAGACCACTTCCACTCCAGGTTTCCTGCATAAATTTGGATGGAGGTTTGATCGTTGCATAGAGCTGTTGGGAAAATACGCCAAAGGCGGCTGCCAGGGTGAAGTTCGCCACCAGAAAACCGGCAATGCTTCCAATGCCCGGTTTACCCTGCTTGCCATATTCTGTTCGCAGGCTCGCAAAGAGCAAGCCAAAGAACACAATAACAGCTGCAGCAATCGCACCGTAAAAGCTCCATGCTGGCCACTTCATCGCGCCGATAAAGCCTTCGGGATCACTGGCGGCAATCTGGAGGTCCAGAAACATCAGCGGCAAGCCGGTCAGTGACGCTTTGACAGCGCCAATTTGTTCCAGCGCTGAGAAAAGCCCCACACCGGCGATCATCACCAGCATTGCAACGCTTGAAGGCATCGGCAGAACCAGAATGATGAGCAGGGCATAGATCAGATAGGGGCTGCTGCTGATCAGCCTGTCGCCGGTCGCAAACAGGCACCATGCCATGAGCGCGAAGCTCAACAAGATCGAGACGATTGCGCGATGCTGACTGGAAAGGCGCATATAAGCTCCCGATGATCCGTTCAAGCTGGGTTGATTCTGATGTGGACGCGAATTCCGGCAAAGCGCTGCAATCGAAGCATTCAGGTTTCTAAGGGAGCATCAACTAATTTCAGGTGTACGGCTTTTGCCATGGTGTTTTGACATTCCGAATACTGCGATGACTCCCTGGCCGCTATTTGACCAGGCCTTTTTGTTTGTAGGACGCGATGGCGCGGTCGATCGTTGCGGCGCAAGCCGGAAAAGGTTCGAGAGTCTTGCCGTCATAACCGCCATTCGAACCGGTGAGCGCCGCAGCCGGGATGGGCGAGCCACAATTGGCGAACACGTCAAAATTGACGCCCATATACAAATCGCCGACGCTATTGGTGACAAAAGCGCTCACCATTGAGGGCAATAAAATGCTCGGAATATCCAGGACTTTGGTCTTGAACGGGCTCACAGCTGACCCTCGAATTTGATAAAAGGTCTGGCTTTCCTTGATGCGCCGCAATAGCCGGTAGTCATTTCCGCTCAGGATAAAGGGACCTTTCTGGTTCGTGAAGGCTCCGGGCTGATGGTCGCCGAAGAGGGCCAGCACATAAGGTCTGCCTGTGCGGGCCTCCAAATCCTGTAAATGGGCTTCCAGTTTTTGTATCCCTGCTTCTGTCTGCTTTTGCCTATGGATGTATTCATTCAATTCGCAACTCAACATGGGATCGGCGACGCCTATGAAGCGATAGGGCATGTTTCCTTTGTCAAAATTCACACATGGGTGAGGAGAATGGTTTGCAATCGTCAACATGTAGGCAAACAAGGGTTTGTCCGCTGCCGACTTCATCTCTGTCAGAAAATTTGTGATCAGTGATTCATCTGACAGAAACCAGGGATTTTTGAGTTTGAAATGTGTGTAGTCGAACATTTGATTGAAGCCGTATTTTTTGTAGGCTGAGCGCGCATTAAAAAAGTCTCCCCAGACCGGATAGAAACTTGTTGCTTGATAGTTCCTGCCTTCAAGCCATGTTACGATGGACCCATTCATCATCGGCGCTGCGGTTACATGCGTATAAAGTCCTGCTAAACCAAAGAGCCGGGAATCAACGCCCGTCAGGGTTTCGAATTCTGAAAGCCAGGTCCCCGCGCCCACCGCGTTGACGTCAAAGGCGCCGCGAATGAGTGCGCCTTCGTAGTCGGCACTTAAAGTCGTCTCAAGACGGGGATTTATTTCAAATGTCTTGTTCACATCAAAGGTTGATTCCAAAAGCACCATGACAATGTTGGGGGTCTTGTCGCGCGCGGGGCCATCGGTCACAAAGCGTCTGGCTCCGTCTGTTTCCGGCTCCAGGGGGTGGCTCTTGCGCGGGATTGCAGATGAAAACCGGTTATTGGTTGAATCAAAATCAAGCTTGCTGGTAAAAATAACGAAAGGTATGACTCCGATCTGGTTCAACACGTCTCCTATGCCGGCGCTGCTCCATGCTTCCTGCATATATTTGGACGGCGGCTTTACAGCCATATACAATTGTTGACTGAACACCGCGAATGCCGCAGCAAATGTCGCGACAGCCGCCAAAGATGCCGAAAGGGTTTTGATCCCGGGCCGTCCGTGTTTTGCAAATTCGGCTCTGATCCCAGCTACGAGCAGGAACACCAATAACGTAATTATAGCACCAATCGAGCCGTAGAAGCCCCAGGCTGGCCATTTCATCGCGCCGATAAAGCCGTCGGGATCTCTTGCTGTGATCTGGAGGTCCAGGAACATGAGCGGAAGGCCGGTCATGGAAGCCTTGAGGATGCTGATCTGTTCCAGCGCCAAAAACGATCCGAGGCCAGCTATCACCAATAGCATCCCGATGGATGAGGGCATTGGCAGGGCGAGCAGGATAAGAAGCGCATATATTAAATAGGAGCTGCTGCCGACCAGCTGCTCACCGGGGACTAACAGGCACCAGAAAATGAGTGCAATGCTCAGGGCCGTGGAAGCAATTGCACGTTGTAGGCAGGTGAAATTCATATCAAATTCCGATGATCAAGTACGGGAGGGGCCCGGCGAAACTAAAACTCAGAAAACTTCCCTGTCAGGATACTCAATGATCGGATTTGTTAAAGTTAATTGACTAATTTTGGGTTACACTTGGCGTTGCGGCATCAGCGCCTGCTGGAATACGAAGAAATTGCCCTCTGTTTTGGGGTACTGATCTGGCCAGGGCCGTTCGCAGTTGCGAAATTTCTTGCCCTCCCCTATAAGCCCGGTCGCAGCCGTTCCGACACCCCTGGAGGCGGGCTGCTTTTCAATAGAGAAGGACTAGACATGGCACAGGCAAAGCAGCTTGCGGCCACGGTCCGCAGCGGGACAGGCAAGGGGGCCGCCCGCAGCGTACGCCGTGAAGGCCGCGTACCGGCAGTGATCTATGGGGGCGGCATGCCTCCTCAGGCCATCAGCCTCGATTACAAGACTACAAACCATCTGATTTACGCCGGGCATTTCCTCACAACGATCTTCGAGATCGATGTGGACGGAACAAAGATCCGCGCCTTGCCGCGCGATTACCAGCTCGATGTCGTGCGTGACACCCCTGTGCACGTGGACTTTCTGCGCCTGACAGCGGGTTCGACCCTGCGCGTCGACGTGCCCGTGCATTTCGTCGGTCAGGATACCAGCGCGGCCATCAAGGCAGGCGCGACTGTGAACGTCGTGCGCCACACGGTCGAGATGCGGGTTCCTGCGGATAACATCCCCGAGGCCATCGTCGCTGATGTGAGCAAGATGGGCATGGGTGATTCGCTGCACATTTCCGCTGTGCCGATGCCGGAAGGCTGCAAGCCCGTGATCAGCAATCGCGATTTCACCATTGCGACCATGGTTCCGCCGAAGACTGTCGCCGAAGAAGCGCCTGCCGCTGCAGCGGCCGCTGCTCCGGCCGCCAAGGCGCCTGCCAAGGCTGCCGCCAAGAAGTAAGGCTTTTTGCCTGCAATCGGGACGCCCGCGCAGGATTTGCGCGGGCGTTTCTGCTTTTATCGCAATGCTGAGAGATCCCTCATGCTGCTCTTCGTCGGGCTCGGCAATCCGGGCAAGGAATACGCTGGCAATCGCCACAATATCGGTTTTATGGCGATCGAAGCGATGGCGCGTTGCTGGAATTTTTCGCCGTTCCGGAAGAAGCATCAGGGCCTTGTGAGCGAAGGGACGATCGGCGAGACAAAGGTCGCGCTGCTGATGCCGCAGACCTTCATGAACGAGAGCGGGCGCAGCGTCAGCGAAGCGGCGAGGTTTCATAAAATCACAACTGGCGACATCTATGTTTTTCACGATGAGCTTGATCTGCCCGCCAGCAAGCTGCGCGTAAAGATGGGCGGCGGCAATGCCGGACATAACGGCCTGAAGTCCATCAGCGCCCATGTGGGCAATGATTACCGGCGGATTCGCCTGGGCATCGGTCATCCCGGCGACAAGGCCAGGGTCTATGGCTATGTGCTTTCCGATTTTGCGAAGTCAGAAGCGGGGTGGGTCGATACATTGATCGACGCTGTCGCGCGCCATGCAGATTATCTCGCGCAGGGACAGGCCCCGGCGTTCCAGAACAGGGTGCATCTGGCGATGGATGCGGCGGGCTTTGGCGATGAAAAGAAAGATGAGAAGAAGGAAACGCAAGAGAAGCAAAACAAGAAAGACAAAGGGGCCAACGAGGCCTGACGGTCATCCCGGAAAAATGCGAAGCATTTTATCCGGGATCGTAATGTTATCTGCGGCGGAGGGTCCCGGATCGCGCTGCGCGCGTCCGGGATGACACGGGATCAGCCCGCATTCTCCAAAATCATATGCCCCACGGCCGTATTCGACGCCGGGACGGTGTAGAAGCGGTATTTCTCCTCCACCTTTGCATCCATGGCGCCGCGGGCGACGAGCCACATCACCATCTCGATGCCTTCGGCGCCGGCTTCACGCATATAGGTCACGTGTTGCAGGTCTTTGGCATAGGAAGCGTCACCCGCCAGCGAGTCCATAAAGGCCTTGTCGAAGGCGCTATTAATCAGGCCGGCGCGGGGGCCGGAAATCTGATGGCTCATGCCGCCGGTGCCGAAGATGACGACGCGCAGGTCTTCCGGATAGCTCTCTACGGCCTTGCGGATGGCCTTGCCGAGATTGAAGCAGCGCTTACCGGACGGCGGCGGGAACAACACCACATTCACAGCCAGCGGAATGACCGGGCAGGGCCAGGCGTCCGGCTGACCGAACATCAGGCTCAGCGGCACGGTGAGGCCATGATCGACCTCCATCTTGTTGACGATCGTGAGGTCGAACTCGTCGTTGATGACCGATTGGGCGATATGGGCGGCAAGCTCCGGATGCCCCTGCACGACCGGAACCGGGCGCGGTCCCCAGCCTTCATCGGCCGGTTCAAATTCCGCCGCGCAACCCAGCGCGAATGTCGGCACGATATCCATGGAGAAGGCGGTGGCATGGTCGTTGAACACGACGATGCACACATCCGGCTTCATCTCGCGAAACCATTCCTTTGATTTCTCGAAGCCGGAGAAAACGCGCGTCCAATAGGGTTCCTGCGTCTTGCCGTTATCGAGCGCCGCGCCGATGGCGGGGACATGCGAACAACAGATGCCGCCAACGAGCTTAGCCATTTTTCTTTTCCCACTCGGTTCTGGTGCGATTGCCTTCGACGGAGCGTCCGCCCTTGAGCATCATTTCGGCATAGCCTTCCTGGGTCATGCCGGTCATCTTGGCGGCGACCTGCTGGAACGACAGGCCATCGGTCGCGCCGAGTTTGGCGGTGAAATAGATGTTGCCGCCCAGTTCCAGCATGCGGTTCCACTGGCGCTTGAGGATGGCCTCGGTCTGCTCTTCACTGAGGCCGAATTGTTTGAGATATTCGGCCTCGTTGGCCTTGAAGGCCTCGCGATTGGGGGCTTTCAGCAGGGTCATGCAGAAGGCGTTGATGGCATAGCCTTTGGCCGATTGATCGGCGTCAAAGACGAAAGTGCCGGGAATATCGGCATATTCTTTCTGCGGTGTATTGGGTATGGCGGTGCTGGCCATGGGCTCCCTCCTGAATGCGTGATCCTGCCGGTTAGCATATTTTGCGGGCGGACGGGAAGCGATAAGGCATGCGCCGCCGCCCGGCTTGACGGCGGTCAAATCCGCGCCCGCTCACCAGCCCCGTTCCGGCTCTGACCTTGCCCCCGAAAACGTCTCCCAGGGCCGGTGATGCCGCCAACAAAATTATGCGGGCCCATGTCGTCATCGGTGGGTTTGTGAATTTTGTTGGGATGTGGAGATTTTGCTCTGCCCCTCATCCGGCCTTCGGCCACCTTCTCCCCGCAAGAGGCGGGGAGAAGGGTTCCTCGGCTCCAGCCTACTTCCCCCGCCACTTCCTCGTTTTTGGTGAGCTCTTCGCCGCCCCTCTCGGTTTGGCTTCGCCGCCGCCGAAATTGTGGGGTCCCATGTCTTCGTCGGTGGGTTTGTGGATGCGGGAGGGTGGAGGGTTGTGCTGCCCCTCATCCGGCCCCATAGCCCGTCGCGAGATGGGCATCTCTCGACGCCCTATGCTGCCACCTTCTACCCGCTCGCGGGGAGAAGGAGTGCGCGCGGGGAGGTTCGCCGCTCGTCCATATTTCTTCTCGCCGGCGTAGGCGCCCGCTTCCTCCTCCACGGCTTGCTGTCTTGCCAGGGGATCGCTGGCGATGGCGAGTTCGTTGGCTTGCAGGCGTTTGATTTCGTCGCGCAATCTGGCGGCTGTTTCGAATTCGAGATTGGCGGCGGCTTCGCGCATCTGCTTTTCGAGATCGGCGAGGGTGAGTTTGAGATTGTGGCCCACGGGGGCGGGACCGGCGAGGCCTTTGTCGACGGTGACGTGATCGGCCTCGTAGACGCTGCCGAGAATGTCCTGAATGCCGCGCTTGATCGTTTCCGGCGTGATGCCGTTTTCCTTGTTATAGGCGAGCTGGCGTTCGCGGCGGCGGGTGGTTTCGTCCATGGCGCGCTGCATCGAGCCGGTGATCTGGTCGGCATAGAGAATGACCCGGCCATCGACATTGCGCGCGGCGCGGCCGATGGTCTGGATCAGTGACGTCTCGCTGCGCAAAAAACCTTCCTTGTCGGCGTCTAGAATGCCAACGAGGGCGCATTCGGGAATGTCGAGGCCCTCACGCAGCAGGTTGATGCCAACGAGCACGTCAAACGTGCCAAGGCGAAGATCGCGCAGGATTTCAATGCGCTCGATGGTGTCGATATCGCTGTGCATATAGCGCACGCGCACGCCGGCCTCGTGCAGATATTCGGTGAGGTCTTCGGCCATGCGCTTGGTGAGGACGGTGACGAGGCTGCGATAGCCTTTGAGCGCGACTTCGCGCACTTCGCCGAGGAGGTCATCGACCTGTGTGCGCGCCGGGCGGATTTCGACGGGCGGGTCGATGAGGCCGGTGGGGCGGATGACCTGTTCGACGAAAACGCCGCCGGTGCGTTCCATCTCCCAGCTGCCAGGGGTGGCCGAGACGTGCACGGTCTGCGGCCGCATGGCCTCCCATTCCTCAAAGCGGAGGGGGCGGTTGTCCATGCAGGAGGGCAGGCGGAAGCCATATTCGGCCAGCGTCGCCTTGCGGCGGAAGTCGCCCTTGTACATGGCGCCGATCTGCGGAACTGTGACGTGGCTTTCATCGGTGAAGACAAGCGCGTTGTCGGGCAGGTATTCGAACAGGGTGGGCGGCGGCTCGCCGGGGCGGCGGCCCGTGAGATAGCGCGAGTAATTCTCGATGCCGGCGCAGGAGCCGGTGGTTTCCAGCATCTCGATATCGAAGAGTGTGCGCTGTTCGAGGCGCTGGGCTTCGAGCAGGCGGCTCTGGGCGTAGAGCTCCTCGAGACGATGTTTGAGTTCCTGCTTGATCGCGTTAATCGACTGGATGAGCGTGGGACGTGGCGTGACATAGTGCGAATTCGCGTAAACTTTCACGAATTCCAGGTCCTGGGTTTTCTTGCCGGTGAGCGGATCGAATTCGGCGATGGATTCGATCTCGTCGCCGAAGAAGGAGATGCGCCAGGCGCGGTCTTCATAATGGGCCGGGAAAAGCTCCAGCGTATCGCCGCGGACGCGGAAAATGCCGCGGGAAAAGTCGCCCATGGAGCGCTTGTATTGCAGGGCGACGAGATCGGCGATCAGCTGGCGCTGGTCGAGCTTTTCGCCCACTTTCACAGAGAAAGTCATCGCAGTGTAAGTTTCCACCGAGCCTATGCCGTAGATGCAGGAGACAGAGGCGACGATGATGACGTCATCGCGTTCCAGAAGCGCTCGCGTCGCCGAATGGCGCATGCGGTCGATTTGCTCGTTGATGGAGGATTCTTTTTCAATGTAAGTATCTGTGCGCGGCACATAGGCTTCGGGCTGATAATAATCATAATACGAGACGAAATATTCGACCGCATTGTTAGGAAAAAAGCTTTTGAATTCCCCGTAAAGTTGCGCAGCGAGCGTTTTGTTGGGCGCGAGAATTAGAGCAGGTCTGTTTGTCCTTTTTATGACTTGAGCCATCGTGAATGTCTTGCCTGAGCCTGTGACTCCCAGCAGAACCTGATCACGTTCGTGCGCGTCAACAGCCTCGACCAGCGCTTCAATGGCGGCGGGTTGATCGCCTTTCGGCGTGTATTCGCAGATGAGTTCGAAGTTTATGCCGCCTTCGGATTTTTCCGGCCGCGCGGGGCGATGGGGCGTCCAGGGTTTTTGTTCGCGCAGATTGGGATCGCCGCGCTCCAGCAATTCCTTGAGGGATTCCGCCGTTGCGCCCACCCCCGAAATCGCCATGTCAGGACGCGCCGTGCGCACCCGGCGCACGGGATCACTGGGGGTGGCGATTTCGTTGAGGCCGAGCCGTCGCGCCAGATTGGGATCAACATCCGTCAGGGAGCCGGACTCAAAACCCGCTTGTGCGGCTTCGCCGAAACCTCTGACGTCGTTCAGCGACGGATTGAGCAGCGACGCCAGATGCTCGCCCAGCGGGTGGACGTCAGGCTTGGCAGCGCGCGAGCGCGCGGGGCGGGAGGATTTGCGGGGCGGTGTGGCCATGGCTCCAATATGGGGCGAGTCTGCGGTGTGGGGAAGCCCATACCTATCGGAAACCGCGGGCTATCGAAAGCATAGCCAAACGATATTGGCGCAGCTAGCGATGCCTCAATAAAACCACAACGCATTGGAGGAAAGAGGGTTTCCTTCAAACAGCTTCCAGTGGAAGTTAAAACTTGGAGAAAAACATGAAAAAGTCCATGATTGCAATCGCATTGGCTGTCTCGGCTCTCACGGCAAGCGTCGTGCATGTCACCGCCCAGCAAAAAAACATCCCGATGAAGCAAACCACATTGGAAGTCGGTCAATACACCCAGGGAAAGAACACATATTACATCGCAAAAATGGATGGCAAGATGTATGGTATGGTTCCGCTGAGCGAACTCGAAAAACTGCAGGCCATGTGGGACGCCATTCCGCGCAATTTCTGAGCTGAATATAGCCAGCCGCGGACATGAGGCCCCGGAAGACGGGGACGAGAGGCAGAAACTCGCGCCGAGCGCACGAGGTTCTGCCAAAAACGTTATGTTCTCAATTGGCCAATAGGAACGAAGAGGGAGTTGGAAAAAGGGGTTCACTATTTTCCAGCCGCGATGCTTTCTTCAGAATTGTCAGGATTCTTCTGTGAGCAAGACCCATTCAGCTCCTGTCCTGTTTCCCAGTCAATTCGTCTAACCTGGCGAAGTAATGCGCCAAGTGCGGGAGGGTGCTGCCGGCCTCTGATCGTGATGAGTTGAATCATGCGGGTAATATTCTGATCGGCAAGATTGTATATTTTAACCCCCGGATAGGCAGCGCAGCTTTCAGGCACGAAACCAAAGCCAAGACCTGAAGAGACCATGTCCAGAACCCAGTCATCTCGTTGACTTCGAAAAATTGGCCTCCACAGAGCCATGTGCTGCAGCAGTTCAGAGTTACGTGTGTAATTGAACTCGCAATTGAGTCTGGAAATATAGGCTTCGTGGTCCAGGTCGCCCAATGATATTGAGGTACTTTTTGCAAATTTGTGCTGCAGCCCGACCACGACTGTCATAGCCTCGCGAAATAGGGGCATACAATGTAACTTCTGATCCGGACATGAGCCGACCGGCGTCATGATGGCAGCATCGACCCTTCCGCCCCGCAGGGCTTCATTGAGGAAGATGGCGTCACCGTCAATGAGTTCAATTTTAACTCCGGGAAAATGAGTCTGCATACCCGAAATCAAAGCGACAAACCGTTTGGGTGCGATTGTGCACATAACTCCAAGCTTGAGTGGCGCGTCCTCATTACTGGAATAATTCTTGGCTATTGTTTTCGCGGCCATAGA
>CANJJI010000163.1 GCA_947474545.1 Beijerinckiaceae bacterium
CTTGGCCGTCAACAGAGTTCTCCTCCCAGCCACACAACCACTCTGGGCGCACCAGAAGCGGAATTTCCAGCAAAACGGTGAAAAGACACAGTCGCCAGAAACCGGATAATCCAACAAGCCAACCGCAAAGAGTTTCAACACGGTCTGCTTGGGAAATGGGCAATATCGATCAGGTCCGGCTGCGCGCAGAACATCTCTTGAAAGCAGGTTATCGCGACGGCTGGGGCTTGGGCCGCCACATCTATGGCTCGAATTATTTCCACTACATTCGCGACCCCTGGATGGGGCTCAACGAATTTTACTGGGATATCGACTTCATCCCCGAAAATGCTGAATGGGAAACCGAAAAGGCTGAAGCCAATGAAGAATCGCTTTTCCAATGGGCGACAACGCCTCCGCCCGAAGATTTCCTGAAAAACTACGAGGCAACACCAGCACGCGGAGGCTGACGCAGTATATCTGGTCAAGTTTTTGCGAGCAGACGTGAAATTCGCGAGACTTTCGCGGATTTTGCGTTAGGCTGAGGCATCCACCGTCAAAGATGGAGCTTGTCATGTTCATCGCAAAGCCAAGGATTTCTCGCCGCGCCGGAATGGCGTTTTCAATTGCGACATTGGGTGTCTTGGTATCAGGCCCGGCCATTGCCGACCGCATCGACGGCAAGTGGTGCAGCCCGGATGGCAAGCACGTGGAAATCCAGGGTCCTCAGATCACAACGCCCGCTGGCGCAAAAATGGCCGGCCAATACGGCCGCCACTCTTTCTCGTACACGGCGCCTTCTGCAGAACCTGAAAGCGGTTCAACGATTTATATGGTCCTATTGAACGAAGAAACCATGGAAGTGCGCGCGGGCAATCCCGTCGCAAAAGCCATTGTCTGGAAGCGCTGCCAGAATATCAGCTGATGTGTTTTAGAGCGCTGCGGTCCAGCGCTGCCGGTCCGATGATCGTCAGCGCCGGGCCTTTGACACCGGCCTTGGCGACAATGCCCGGCAACGTGGCCAGTGTGCCCGCAAGACTTCTTTCGTCTGGATGGCTTGCGCGTTCCACCATCACCGCAGGCATGTCCGGGGGCAGACCCTCGCGCACCAATCGTGCGCAAAATTCCGGCAAGGTTCGTACCCCCATATAAACAATCGTCGTCGCCAGGGGATCAGCCAACGCCTTCCAGTTAAGGTCGTTCGGAATCGACCCGCCGCGTGCATGGGCGGTGACGAACTGCAACCGCCGCGCCAGATTACGCTCTGTCAAAGATAGCCCAAGCGAAGCGGCAGCGGCAGAGGCCGCAGTAACGCCGGGAACGACGCTCACGGGAATCCCCGCAGCTTCCAGCGCAGCGATTTCCTCATTAGCCCGCCCGAAAACCATGGGGTCTCCGCCCTTCAGCCGCACCACGTACTTGCCTTCGCGCGCCAGCGCGATCATGAGCTCACAGATATCCTCCTGGGTGCAGGATGGCTTGAATCCGCGTTTCCCAACTGAAATCTTGTCCGATTCACGGCGCGCAAAATCGAGCACCTGCTGTGAGACCAGATCATCGAAAAGGACGGCATCTGCTGACTGCAAAGCGCGCACGGCGCGCAGGGTGAGCAATTCAGGATCCCCCGGGCCTGCGCCGACCAGCATCACCATACCCGTTTGAGCCGTTGCAGCCGGTTCCGCCCCCGCGCCCTGTACCAACGATGCGAGGTCGTGATCGGCCGGCGCACGCTCTGGTTCGGCTAGAGCCAGCCGGGTAAATTTTTCCCAAATCTTTCTGCGCGCGTGAATATCCAACCCGAGCGCTGCAACTTTGGGCCGCCACGCCCTGGCTGCCGATGCCCAGCGCCGCAATCCGTCTGGCAACAGGGTTTCGATGCGCGCACGTATGCTCTGGCCAAGAACAGGCGCCCCGCCATCCGTGGAAATCCCGATCACCAACGGCGATCGTTCAACAATCGAGCCGAACAGGAAAGTGGACCATTGAGGTTTGTCGATGATGTTCAAATGCGCGCCCGCAGAAGCGGCAGCTTTCTGCAAAGCCAGCGCTTCACGTTCGTCTTCTGCTTCCGCGACGGCCAGTACCGCCTGCGCGAAATCATTGGTTGACCAATGCCTTTCAAATACACGCACGTTTCCGGCCTGGGCCGCCAAAGCAAGAATACGCGCGTCAGGCTTGACCGCATAAACATCAACCTGCGCGCCGGTTGCAGCGAGCAGTTCCACTTTCCAGACGGCAGCGCGGCTATTGCCGGCGATCAAAACACGCCGCCCCGAAAGCTTGTAAAAAACCGGCAACACACTGAGTTCCAACAAACGCCCTGCCGGCATTGGCTCGGGCCCCCTTGCATCCGGTACGCCAGAGGAAGCGTTGGTTACTCCATCCTTGTCATTCACAACCGATCTCTCATTCCATCGAAAAGGTACATCTTCATCATACATTTGCATGCATCAATGCAACCATTCAAACAGTGCTTGCGCCGGACCCGGACAAACAGCCACACCTGGCTTGACGTTACGCCAAACGCGGAATCACATTATCAAATCGTTAATTAAATTAACCACATTTGCATGTAATATAGTAAAAACAGGCATATTTCATTAACAAACTATTGCCGGATGGATCAATGTAGGTAAAGTGATAAGCGGGATAGAACAAGTGGTGTGGGCTAATGTGGGACGTTAGAAGGTCGGGCGGGTTCCGAGAACCCGTCGATGCAGGATTTGCATGTTCAACAGCGGGAACGAATGGCGCCGCCAGCCCCGGACTAATTACTACAATAACATCAGATAATGCAGCTACGTCGCGCGACGGGCATAGGCTGCCCGCGAGTCTTACATTTCAATTGTCAGATTTCAGCGAGCTAGAAATAAAGCTCGATCCAGATCAAAAAGCGCTTTGGTGTCTGATGGCGCCCAATGGACCGCCAAGCTTTACGCCGTCAATGATCCGCGAACTCAACGCCCTTCACAAATCAATTCACGATTTCGTCGATTCCTGTCCAGGCAGCGCGCCCATAAACTATTATGTGATGGGCTCGAAAATACCATCGATATACAATATGCGTGGCGACTTGGCATTCATGATTGACGCGATCAGGAATAAAGATCGTGAGGCATTACGCAACTATGCATTCGGATGTGTAGAGGCTGTCTGTAATATTTGGCATGGCTTCAATTTGCCAATTATATCCATATGCCTTGTGGAAGGTGATGCGCTTGGTGGAGGCTTGGAAGGCGTTATCTGCTTTAACTTGATTGTCGCCGAACGTGGATCAAAAATGGGAATGCCGGAAGTTTTATTCGGCTCGTTTCCTGGAATGGGGGCGTACAGCTTTTTGAGTAGAAGACTAAATATTACCGCTGCTGAAAAAATGATCCGCAGTGGCAATATTTATAAGGCCGAAGACCTTTACGAGATGGGGATCGTGGATATTTTAGCCAATCCTGGTGAAGGGCGCACCGTAATCCAGAAATATATTCATGAAAACACCCGGCGGCACCGGCTCAATGTCGCAATGCTCAACGCCAAACGGCGAGCAGCGCCCTTGGAACTAAAAGAGTTACAAGATATCACCGATATATGGGTCGAAACGGCGCTCGATCTCGAAGAAGCAGACCTTCGTCGTATGGAAATTCTCGCGAAAGCTCAAATCAAACGGCTTTCCAAAACGAACTGAACAACTGTCTCCCAGATGTCGAATTAGGCGGCCTGTGAAGCCTTTGGGTCATTCCTGTCGCGCGCCCCAAGCGCGCCTTCCGACCTGATGTTTTCGTCATTCATTAGAAATTTTTGTAACTCTTGCACTGCAATTTCAAATTCGCGCTTGAATTCCCGCAAATAAAGCTCCCCATTCTCATGAAGTTCAGCGGATGAAACTTGCCGCCAAGTCTGGCACATTTTAAAAATCTGCTGTGCGCCGACATTTGCTGCGCCACTTCTTAGTGCGTGAACCTGGTCTGCAAATAGAGGCGCATTACTGGTAGCTACCGCCTGCACCAACTCGAGCATAACTTTACTTCCATCAGCCGCGAACTGCAAAACGACGTCAAGGGCGAACTCTTTACCACCTAACTCAACCAGATCATTGACAGCATGCATATCAATTGAATCAATGGGTGCCTCAGGCAATGACGCTTCCACCTGATCCCCGCCATTCCATGACAAGGCTGCCGGCGCATTCTCTCCCGTGATTCTGGAAACAGCCGCCAATAAAAGCCGCGGTTCAATCGGTTTCAACAAACATTCCGCCATACCGGACTCAAGACATTGCAACCTAGTTTCAGCGGTGGCGTCAGCAGTCAGCGCTACGAGTGGCACACAATCGGAGCTGGCCGTGGCGAAACGATAAAGTTTCGCCGCCTCTATACCACTCAAAACGGGCATGTTTACATCAAGAAAAGCGATGTCAAATTCACACTCTTGCATGGCGGAAAGTGCAGTCTGTCCATTATCCACGACCGTGACGTGATGACCCGCTCTCTCCAGAATTTTCGTTATTACCTTTTGATTGGTCTTGTTATCATCTGCCAATAGAATACGTCGGGGGATAATATTTTCAGACTCCTGGTCAATTTCTGGGGAGTTATCATAAATCGATCGGGGCCCGGAGGCTATGACAAGCGCGTTCTCTATCGACTCAATATCCAGAGGACGTATCAATATTGTCGATACATAGCGCTGTATGATTGATGGGTCCAGATTTTCGAGGCTATCGGCAATAACAATAATTTTCGGCAGGGCTCCGATATTGCCTCCCGACAATTTATTGACGATCATTTCGAGTTCAGATCCGACATCGCGCAAGTCAATAATCACAACAAGATGGTGACTTTCCATCGAACGCATCTCGGTGATTTGTTCACAACATTCCACAAGTGTTTTTGCGGTCACAGCTCTTATTCCGCCCTCTTCGATTTTAGAATGAAGTCTCAAGTCACTAGACAATAAAATAACGTCATTGATTTTGCGGTCAGGAGCAACTTCGTTAACCGAAGAAGCCAGCGTAACCTCAAACCAGAATGTGCTGCCTTCGCCAACATTACTGATGACACCAACTGTTCCATCAATATCTTCAATCATTTGCTTGACGGTGGCCAATCCTAGCCCTGTGCCGCCAAATTTGTTTACTATGGAATCGTCAGCCTGCGTAAATCGCTCGAATATTCGTGACTGGGCTTCAGGCGAGATCCCAATCCCTGAGTCTTTGACCTCAAATCGCAAAGTAACTGTATTCTCCGTATTTGAGATATGCAGGACACTGATAGTCACGAACCCGCGTTCGGTGAATTTGACAGCGTTGCTGGCCAAATTAACGATGGAATCTTCGATATGTTTCAAGGAAACCATCGCAAATCTCGGCACATTATTCTGGATATGCAAAGAAACATGAACCCCTTTTTTTCTTGCCGGCACTTTCAGGAGATCATATGTGCGATGCATCAACCGGTATATATCTACATTTTGTAATTGCCTTGGCATTTTTCCAACTTCAAGACGGGATAAGTCTAGAATAGAGTTTATCAATGCAAGAAGTGAGTTTCCGGCTTGAGAGATTGTTTCATTCATATCAGCCTGCTCAACTGTCAGTCTTGTCTGGCGCAGGACATCGCTCAATCCTATGATAGCAGTCAAAGGGGTCCTGAGTTCGTGACTAATACTTGCCAGAAATAGGCTCTTAGCGCGATTAGCTGATTCAGCTTGATCCCTTGCTTCCGACAATTTTCGAATTAAAACAGAGGCATAAGCTGGAAGTATAATCAAACCGATCATAAGTCCTGTAGTAAGAGCCGGATAATTCATCCAAAATTCAGTTGTCGCGGCGACAGCCCCGAATTCAGCGAGCGAAATGAGAGTAGCAAGCAACAGATATCTAAGTCCAAACCGAAAGCCATTTCCAAAGATAGTCCAGAGGATGAATGGATACAGCAACGCGGTCGCATGATCTCCAACATGCATGACATAACATATCATGCTCAAATCCATGCACATCGCAAGCAGCCGTCGTGGCTTTGATACTCCGGGACTGTGCAAGATATGCACAAACAATGCGATAGACGCTAAATTATACGCTACGAAAAGTCCGATCGTTTGCGCCAAAACAAATTCGGCCTCTTTGACCTCGTAAAAACTTGCAATGGCAAAATATGTCAGGACAACGATGTTGTTGACCAGGCGATTGAGTGTCATTTCATGTTCAGAATCGGGACGATTTCGCAGCCGATTCAGTACACGAGCAAACATTCCAGAAGCCGTCCCTGCCTTTGAATCCTGATATAATTCGAGATCTTTTTTCATCGGCATATCTTTCATGCTGATTTCGAGAAGCTGGAAAGATTTACGTACGCCTCAATGAACCCATCATTGCTGATGGGCTTGCCGAAATAATAGCCCTGCGCCTGATCGCAGCCTTCTGCCTGGAGACGGGCGAATTGTTCCACCGTCTCCACGCCTTCTGCCAGAACTTTCAAGTTCAGACTGCGCCCCAGGGTGATGATAGCGCGCACAATGGCTGCATCGCTTGGGTCAACAGCGAGATTTCGGATGAAACTTTGGTCAATCTTCAATCTACTGACAGGCAGTTTTTTCACATAACTCAACGACGAATATCCCGTACCGAAATCATCTATCGAAAGTCCGATCCCTAAATCCACAAGCTGCTGCATATCTGCGATCACACTGTCTATGCCACTCATGACAATGCCTTCGGTCAACTCGATATCGAGCAACCCAGGCTCAAGGCCAGTGGCGGCAAGCACCCGTGCGACATGAAGCGGAACTGTCCGGCGGCGGAACTGAACCGGCGACATGTTTACGCTCACGCAAATATTCTCAAGTCCGAGTCTCTGCCATCCCTTGGCGTCTTCACAGGCTTTCTGGAGCACCCATTCATTAATGGGAACGATCAGGCCATTTTCTTCCGCATGCGGTAAAAACATGTTGGGACCGATTAATCCATTCTCCGGATCCTGCCAGCGCAACAGAGCTTCCGCGCCGATCAACTTGCCACTGGCGACATCGACCTGTGGTTGATAGTGCAGGATGAATTCGCCGTTTTCGAACGCCTTCTTCAGACGCTTGTCGAGCATCGCCAGTTGTCGGGCGCGCACAGTCATATCCGAGGCATAAAAGCAGAAATGATTGCCCTTTTCAGCCTTCGCCCGGTACATGGCGAGATCTGAATTTTTCAGCAGGGATTCTGCGTCGCTGCCGTCCGACGGGTGCATTGCAATGCCAATCGACGCGGTAATTGACAGTGGAATATCTTCAAGGTCTGCGCTCTCTTCGACAATAGAGAGAAGGCGTGCGGCGAAATCTGCAGCGTCTTGTGTATCCGCGACGTCATATTGCAACACTGCAAATTCATCACCGCCAATTCGCGCCAGTGTGTCACAATCTCTCATCGCGACCTGAAGCCGTTTCGATATAGCCTTGATAAATCGGTCTCCAGCAGCATGTCCGAGGAGATCGTTGATCGCCTTAAAGCCGTCAAAGTCGATCATGTGCACAGCAAATAATTGATCGCCGCGTCTGGCGCGAGCAACAAGCTTACGCATTCTTTCATTCAGAAGAATGCGATTGGGCAATCCCGTCAGCTGATCGTGATGCGCCTGATGGCGCAGATGCGCTTCCATCCGCTTGCGAGCGGATATATCAAGCGAACTTGTGAGAACGCCCGAGACGCTCTCACTATTCGATTTCAGCGGAGATTTCGTTGTGAGGAACACCCGCGTCGCGCCGTTAACATCGAGCAATTCCTCTTCAAACGGAGGAAGCGCCTTTCCGGTTTCGAATACAATCTTGTCTAGCGCTGCATCACGTGCGCTGCGTTCTGGCCCATGCACAGCTGCCGAATGGTTGCCGATAATTTTTGCCGCGTCCACGCCGTCAAACGCCGCCTGATACGCGTTGACGAAAAGAAGCTTACCATCGGAATCCGTTGCGCGGATCATCGCTGGAACCGTATCGATCACTTGCGCCAGCCGTTCGCTGGAATCCCGCAATGCGAGTTCGTGCGTACGTTCAGAATTCACCAGCTCCTGCTCCAGCATGGTCGCCCGGTTCGCCAGCAACAGTTGATGCTTGTGAAGCTTCAGTAAATTGCGCGCCCGGGTCACGAATTCATGATGATCGACGGGAGAATGAAGGAAATCGGTCGCTCCGGCCTCCAATGCACAAAGCCGGAAAATTCGCTCCTCATAGACTGTGATCACAATAACCGGAACTTCTTCGCAACGGGGCAGAAGCCTGAACCGGCTTATGAACTCTGCGCCATCAAAATTGGGCATCTTGTAATCGGTGATGACCAGATCTGGCGTGTTATCCTTGAGCCATTCCAGGGCGCTCAACGGTTCGCCAAACGTTCGCACGGTTATGTCAGCCTCGATCGAGGCCGCTAGCTTTGCAAAAATATTCCGGTTGCTGACCCGGTCGTCCACAATGACGATCAGCGGCATTCTTTTTCCCTATCTCGCCCGGCGCCAACCCAAATCGCGCAAACAGCCTGAATGACCATGCTGCAAATTTAGTCACTGGGTGCGGCAACAAGGCCGCCCGTCCGAGTTAACAATCGCGCGAGAAGATTAAAAAATGGGATATTGCATTCACAAAATGGCGCTTTTGATTGCGGCTATCGGCTCGAAATCTCATCTTTTTTCCAACAACGCAGAGGAATTGGGCCGGCGCTTGGCCTGGCCACAACGGAAAGCCGTGCCGGAGGCCAGAATTTGCCCATTGTATTGGGGATCGCCAGATTGCAGGCGATGACAGATGCGGCGTCCGGCGCTACCAACAACTGGCTTTTGGAGGCTCCAATGACCGATTCGCACGTTTCGCCCCGCGCCCGCCTAGCCGACATCATTTTCGCTCGATCCTTCGGGCGCGCCAAGGTCATCCTGGCTTCGGGCCGGGAAAGCGATTTCTACTTCGATATGAAGCCCACAATGCTGGACCCGGAAGGTGCGGGGCTGATCGCGCGGGAATTGTTTGATGCACTCAAGGACACGGGCGTGGAATACGTAGGAGGGCTGGAAATGGGCGCGGTGCCCATCACAGGTGGGGTCTGCCAATTGAGCTTCGAGCGCGGCCAGCCCTTCAGGGGGTTCTTTGTCCGCAAGCAAGCCAAGGGCCACGGGGCCAGGAAGCTGGTGGAGGGCTTGACGCGGACAGAAACCCTCGCTGGAAAAAAAGTCGTGATCCTTGAGGACGTAACAACCACGGGCGAAAGCGCCTGGAAGGCAATCGAAGCGATTCGCGAAACCGGCGCCGATGTAGATAAGGTCATTTCCATTGTCGACCGTGAAGAAGGCGCCGCCTCATTTTTCGCCGGCAAGGGCATGAAGTTCCAGGCCTTGTTCAACGCTTCTGAGTTTCTGAAGCGGCAAACTTGAAATTTCAGCCTAAGATGGCGTTTTCCTAACCAAATCGTAAGCGCCTCATCCGATTGTCCGGGTGGCTAGTGGAATAGCGCCATGCCAGAAGGCGGCGCACATTCGCCAGCTCAAATTTCCGGAGTCCCGTATGAATCTCAACGCTGTATCTATCGGTAAGAACCCCCCTCATGATGTCAACGTCATCATCGAGGTGCCAATTGGCGGCGAGCCCATCAAATATGAGATGGACAAGGATTCCGGCGCTCTGATGGTGGATCGCTTTCTCTATACTGCGATGCGTTATCCCGGCAATTACGGCTTTGTACCGCATACGCTCTCTGGCGACGGCGACCCCTGCGACGTCATCGTCGCCAATACACGCGCGATTGTCCCTGGCGCTATCATGAGCTGCCGGATCGTCGGCGTACTCCTGATGGAAGATGAAGCGGGGGGCGATGAAAAGCTTATCGCTGTCCCCTCAGCCAAATTAACCCGCCGCTACGAGCACGTGAAAAATTACACCGACCTGCCTGGTATCACGCTGCAGCAGATCGAGCATTTCTTTACTCATTACAAGGACCTGGAGCCCGGAAAATGGGTCAAGGTCGTGCGCTGGGGCGATGCCGAAGAAGCCCGCAAAATGCTCCTGGAAGGCGTAGAACGGGCAAAATCCAAGAAGGCCTGAACCTGCCTCCACTCTCACGAACGCAAATGAAAAGGGCCGCTCACGCGGCCCTAATGCATTGAGTACATGAAACTATCAGGCGATGGTGTCTTCAATCCACTTGGAGAGCGCGCCCTTGGGCGACGCGCCCACTTTTTGCGAGGCAAGCTGGCCACCCTTGAACAGCATCAGTGTGGGGATGGAGCGAATACCCATCTTGCCAGCGACTCCGGGGTTCTCATCCACGTTGATTTTGACGACCTTAACTTTTCCAGCCATTTCGTCAGAAATTTCTTCAAGCGAAGGGCC
>CANJJI010000164.1 GCA_947474545.1 Beijerinckiaceae bacterium
AAATATTCTCCCGCGCCGTGATTCGTTCACGGCCCGGTAGAATCCATCTCAAGCAAAACGTAAAATCAGCGCCCGAAACAGCACGCTATTTCAAATGCGATTCCCCTGACCAACTTCGTCATTTTTTCTTCACAGGAATCAGGCACTTGAGAAGCTTCGCGCGGCCGTCCATATGGCCATTTCCTTTCCTTGAAATCCGGTTTAGCCTAGCTTCCAAATTCAGGGAGCTACGCGATGAGCGAACAAAAATACAACCGCGCGGAACAGGACCTCGGCAATATTGTCGAACTCGGCCACGTCAATAACCGCATTCCCGATCAGCGGCTCTCCACGCTGTTCTATGTTGCCGGGCTTGGGCTGACGCGCGATCCCATACTCATGACCTCCACAGATAATATGTGGGTGAATGTTGGCAAGAGCCAGTTCCACCTGCCAACCGGCGACGCCGTAGTGGCGCCATGCACACGCACAGGCCTCATCGTGCCCGGGCGCGAAGCGCTTCTTGCCCGCCTTGCCCGCGTGAAGAAAGACCTTGTGGATACGAAGTTTTCGTTCACCGAGACGAATGACGGCGTCGATGCGACCTGTCCCTGGGGCAATCGCTTCACCGTCCATGAGCCCGACGAAAAGCGCTTCGGCCCGATGCAATTGGGCATGCCCTACGTAAGCTTCGATGCGCCACGTGGAACTTCGCCCGGAATTGCGCGGTTTTATCGCGAGATGATCGGCGCCCATGCTGCTGCGGGCCTGGATGACGGCGGGGCCTTTGCGCGCGTCGAGGCGGGTAACGGACAAGCGCTGATCTTCCGCGAGGGCGACAAGGAAAATGTCGTTAATCCCACACACCATGTGATGATTTTTGTCTGTGACTTCTCAGGCCCGCACCGCCGTCTCAATGAACGCGGCCTGATTTCGGAAGAAAGCAATCACGCACAATATCGCTTCGAAAACATCATTGATCTCGACACTGGCAAATCACTTTATGTGATCGACCATGAAACACGCTCCATGCGCAACACTATGTATGGCCGCAAACTCGTGAACAGAAACCCGCTGCAAACCGCAAGAGACTATCGCGCCGATCATGATTTTCTGGAGCCGGGCCTGGCGTAAGGAACGCATTGTCATCCCGGAAAATCCCTATTGACGATTTATCCGGGATCGTTTGACGTAGATACTAACACGACCCCGGATCGCCTTTGGCGTCCGGGATGACAATAGGACGTCACACCCGCGCCAGATGCGGCAGCATCTCTCGCCAGGTCTTTCCGGGCGGAACGACGATATCCACGGTGTCGAGGTGATCGAAGACATTGCTGGCGGGATCGCGCACCTGATGCGGCGGCTCTGCACCATCACGGAATGATTTGACAGCGTTGAGGATGAACCGGCGCACGGCGACAAGTCCCGCGTCGCTCTGGCCCAGATGTTCGCGCTCGCGATCTACGATGGCGCCTTGCGATTCCGCTGCTAACGCATCCTGATTGACGAAATTGTCGACGCCGGTGAAGTTCACAGTCTTCTGTTTCTGCCGGTCGATATTATAGTCATTGTCCATCCGCGCGGTGCGGCGGAAGTCAGGCAGGATGAATTTGTCGCGTCCACCGTAACGGATGTCCGCCGGCACAGCCTGGTCTGGATCAAACCCGAAATCGAAGCGCCAGCACTGCCGGTCGTTGATCGGTACATAATAATGCACCTCCTTGCGGATCGCTAAGATCCAGCAGGCCATCGGCATTTCAAAGCTGGATATGCGCACATATTTGCCGCCATCGGGCGAATTCCGCGTGGCGATCAGGCGCATGCCGAAATCGGTTTCCTCGCGATCGTAGACGGGCGCTGGATCGTGCAGATAAAGCCGCGATTGCGGATCCTTGATCGGGCTGGTTGGGTCATTTTTGAAAAAGCGATGTAATTGCGTCAGATGCGCTGAATCGCATTCGCCTTCCACGCCCTGCATGAAATTGCAGTCGAGCAGGCATTTTGTGACATAGACCTGATCTGCAGGCAGGTTGCGCCAGGAATAATTGGGGAACTCGGGCTTCTTGTCGGGCGGCCCAAGATACGCGAAGACCATGCCGCCAGCCTCTATGGTAGGATAAGCCACGTGCTTCAGCCGGTCCTTGAACGTGCTTCCGGGGGGTTCGCCTGGCGTATCGGTAACATGACCGTCAAGATCGTATTTCCAACCGTGATAGACGCAGCGTAAACCGCAATCCTCGTTACGGCCGAAAAACAGCGATGTACTGCGATGCAGGCAGAATTCCCCAATGAGCCCGATCCGCCCATCAGTGGCGCGAAACGCCACAAGTTCCTCGCCGAGAATTCTCACGCGCACCGGCGCACCGTCTTTTTCCGGCACTTCGGATGAAAGCAGCGCGGGAATCCAGTACCGCCGCATCAGGTCGCCATAGGGCGTCCCCTTGTCGGTCTGGGTGAGCAATTGGTTATCGGCGTGCGAGAGCATGTGCGTTTCCCTTTTGCGTATATTTCGCCCGGTCTCGTGAACCGGAGTGCGGCGGACCTTGGGAACGATTGTGCTAGGCGGAAAGGGCCGCGTCAATAACCATGGTAACCATGGCTCGGAGCCCGTTTTCCGTACGCTATTTGTCGATTGGCGGAACCCGGAAAACGGATTACCTTGCGCGTTGCAAGACGCCAGGGAGGACACTATGAGCCGTGAATCAGCCAACGCACCATTTCTGCGCAATGCTTGGTACGTCGGTGCATGGCCCGAAGAGCTGGAAAAAGGCCTGTTCGCGCGCACCATCATGAACGAGCCAATTGCCTTTTTCCGTGACGCGCAGGGCAATGTGAATGCCGTGGAAGACCGTTGCTGCCATCGTGGCGCCGCGCTGACCGATGGCAAGGTCATCGAGACTGGCCTGCAATGTGGCTATCACGGCCTCGTCTTCAACGGCAAAGGCCAATGCGTCGAAATTCCCGGCCAGGATGCGATACCTCCGATGGCGCACATCAAATATTATCCCGTTGTCGAACGGCAGGGCTTTATCTGGATCTGGATGGGCGACCCCGCGCGCGCTGATGAAAGCCAGATCATCGACTGGAAATTCCACGACGACCAGAAAGTCTATCCCCATCGCAAGGCGGTTCTGCCGATCAAGGCGAATTACCTCATGATGATCGACAATCTCATGGACCTCACCCATCTCGGCTATGTCCATTCCAAGACCATTGGCGGCAATCCGCTGTCGCACGTCAACGCGAGGATGGATGTCACGCGGACAGAACGCGGCTGCAAGCTTGTGCGGTGGATGCTGGATGTTCTGCCGCCGCCGACCTACCTCAAGGGCGTGCCTTTCGCCGGCAAGGTCGACCGCTGGCAGGAATTCGAATATGTGCTGCCCGGCAGCGTGCTGCAATGGTCAGGAGCTCTGGATGTGGGCAAGGGTGCGCAGCAGAACCGGGATCAGCATGGCGTGCATCTGAGACTATATCACGCCATCACACCGGAGACTGAGAACTCCTCCCATTATCTGTTCTCGGTGGGCGCAAGCTTTGGTCAGGACGATCCCCGCGTGATCGAGACGATCTTCAACGACACCTATCCCACCTTTGTCGAAGACGTCGAAATCATGAACAATCAGCAGGCGCGGATTGATCTCGATCCCGGCAGGCCGCTGCTCAACATCAAGGCTGATAACGCGCTCCATCACGCCCGCCGGGCCTTCAATGCAGCCTATGAGGCAGAGCAGCAGGCGTTGCGCCAGGCTGCGGAATAAGAACGGCACTCCGGTCCGCGAATAAGGCAAACGGAGTTCCACTCTAAGTGGAATTCCAAATTCTTCGATCTCTAAGATATTGCCTTCCGGAGTTCTCCGGGGTAGCATTGTACCAGGGAAATGCCTGATCTCGGGAGGGAGATCGCCATGAGTTATGAATCCGCCAACGCGCCCTATCTGCGTAACGCCTGGTATATTGGCGCGTGGGATTACGAACTCGACAAGGGCATTCTCGCGCGCACGATCATGGATGAACCCATCGCGTTTTTTCGCGATGCCCAGGGAAACGCTGGCGCTGTTGAAGATCGTTGCTGCCATCGCGGCGCCGCGCTAACCGACGGCAAGATCATCGAAACCGGTCTTCAATGCGGCTATCACGGGCTAGTGTTCGACACCAAGGGCAAATGCGTTGAAATTCCAGGGCAGGATCACATCCCGCCCATGGCGAACATCAAATATTATCCCGTCGTCGAAAAGCAGGAATTCATCTGGATCTGGATGGGCGATCCCGCGCTCGCCGACGAAAGCAAGATCATCGACTGGCCCTATCACAAGGACGGCGCGACCCCGCTGCCCCACTGCAAGGACGTCCTGCCCTTCAACGCAAATTATCTGATGCTGGTCGATAATCTGATGGACCTGACTCACCTTGGGTTTGTCCACACCAAAACCATTGGGGGCAATGCGCTGCAACACGTCAATGCTCTCATGGAAACGAGCCGCACGGAGAACGGCTGCAAATTCTCGCGCTGGATGCTCAATTCGAATCCGCCGCCGACCTATGTGAAAGCAGCCGGTTTCAAGGGCAATGTCGATCGCTGGCTGCAGTTTGAATATGTCGCTCCCTGTCTCGTGAAACAATATTCGGGCGCGATTGATGTGGGAAAGAACGCGCAGGAAAATCAGAACCAGCCGGGCTTCCATTCCCATATCATCCATTGTTCGACGCCGCAGACGAAGAACTCCTCATTCTACATCTGGTCGGCAGCCCATGGCTACCGGACGGATGATCCCAGGGCGACAGAAGAATTATACGGCCAGCTTGTCCCGACCTTCATTGAGGACGTGAACATGATGGCCAGCCAGCAGGCGCGCATCGATCGCAATCCGGAGCGTCCGCTTGTGAACATCAAGGCCGATAACGCGCTTGTGCATGCGCGTCGCGCCTTCATGGCCGCTTATGAAGCCGAGCAAAACCAAATGCGTCAGGCAGCCGAATAGGCTGTTTATTTATTAAAGGAGGGAAGTATGACTCGTGAATCCGCAAACGCGCCCTATCTGCGCAACGCCTGGTATGTCGCGCTGTTCGACGATGAATTGTCGAGCGGCATTCTCGCCCGCACGATCATGGACGAACCCATCGCATTCTTTCGCGATGCTCAGGGCAATGTGAACGCGGTGGAGGATCGCTGCTGTCACCGCGGCGCGGCGCTGACGGACGGCAAGGTCATCGAAACCGGCCTGCAATGCGGCTATCACGGCCTCGTCTTCAACGGCAAAGGCAAGTGCGTCGAAATCCCAGGACAGGACGCCATCCCGCCCATGGCCAATATCAAATATTATCCTGTCGTTGAACGCCACGAGATCGTCTGGATCTGGATGGGTGATCCAGCACTCGCGGACGAAAGCAAGATTGTCGACTGGCCCTTCCACAAGGGTGGCGCAAATCCGTTGCCGCACCGCAAGGCCTGCATGCCCATCAAGGCCAATTACCTCATGATGATCGACAACCTGATGGACCTCACCCATCTCGGCTATGTCCATACGAAGACCATCGGCGGCAATCCGCGCGCGCATGTGAACGCGGAAATGGAAACGGTACGCACCGAAAGAGGGTGCAAATATATCCGCTGGATGATGGGCTCAAACCCGCCGCCGACTTATGTGAAGGCCTGCGGCTTCACAGGCAAGATCGATCGCTGGCAGGAGTTTGAATACGTGCTGCCAGGCCTTGTGTTGCAATGGTCCGGCGCGACAGACGAAGGCAAGGGCGCCAAGCAGAACCGCAATCAGGAGGGTTTCCACCTGCGCCTGTTCCACGCCATCACACCGGCGACGGAGAGCACGTCGTATTACTTCTGGTCGACCGCCAATGGCTATCGCACCGATGATCCCCAGGCCACTGAAGATATGTATCAGGAGATCTATCCGACTTTCGTGGAAGACGTGGATATCATGATGAACCAGCAGGCGCGTATCGATCTTGATCCCTACCGTCCGCTGCTCAACATCAAGGCCGACAACGCCCTGCATCACGCACGGCGCGCCTTCATGGCCGCCTATGAGGCCGAACAGGCCGGTGTGAAACAAGCTGCTGAATAGGCTCTGATCTCAATAAGTGTCATCCCGGCCTGAGCGAAGCGCAGAGCCGGGATCACGCAGCATCCGCCTGGCGTCCCAACTCTCATGGCCGTTACACTTCACGTCTTCGGCCCCACCACACGTACGCGCCGCTTGGTGCCATCCGGTGTAGTGATGGTTTCCCGTTGGCCATCTGATACGCCAAAGCGCTGGCCCGCTGTTGTAACCCCCGGTGTAATGCCCGCGTTGGAGCCATTGGCCGCTTCTGCATCCGCCTTGCCCGCCCGGTCGAGCGCAGCCACCGCACGATCTTCGTCGCTTTCGGCAGGCGGCTGGGTTTTGGCGGGAGCCGCCGGTTTCCCCCGCACGGGCCGTTGAGCGGCAAGCGCAGCTGCCGTCAGTTTCGGCCGCGACAATTCCTCCGCCTTCTGCGGCGTGACGATAAGATCCCGAGAATTTTTTGAGGCAATGATTTTCTCGGCGGCCGCAAGCGCCTCCGACCAGCTCTTGTTGGCGGGTTTGCACGTGCACGCGGGATCGAACTTCTTCTTGAACTTGCCAGCATTGGAGAGGGATTCGTAGGATTCCCCTTCATAGGACAGGGCCTCGTCGATTTCCGCATCAGGCCGCTTGGTGAAAAGCATCGCTTCGGTGTTGGGGCAGAGCGCCGTGCACAGTTCCGCGAGACTGTCGAGATTGCCGCGATTGGCGGCATAGCTCACCGGGAAAAATCCGCCGTCGCATTTGCGCACGCACACAGCCATCGAGCCACGCCGGGGACCGCGCTCTTCAGGCTCCTGCTCGTAATCATTATCGCGCAGGGTTTCGCGCGGTGGATCGAGCGGTAATTCCTGCATGCGGGAATTGCCGCTGAACAATTGCTCCAGAAAATTGCCCGGCGCGCGCGACGTAGGCTGATTACGGCAATAGGCGTCGTATTGCGCAGACAGCGAGCGCCGTTTCTGCTCATTGCCGCCATTTTGGACTGCGGCCTGTAATTGGCCAAGATTGCCCTGCATGGCAGAGATGCGCGAATTGAGAGCGCCACATTGCGGCGGCGGCGGGTCGCCGAAGAACAAAAACCGCTGGCGATTGCAGCCCAGTGAGTTGGCATAGGCGATTGTCTTGGCAAGCTCGCCCTGCTGCTTTTGTGCAGCGCGTTGATAGCTGTCCGATTGCACCGAAGTCGTGCGGCCCAGGCTTGCAATCTCGGCCTGAATGGCAGCGCAATGGATATACTGAGCTGCCGCGAAGCTGGTTGAGAGCAACAGCCCGCCCACTGCTGCAAGCACCCGCAGGGCGCGCCGCCGGATATCGGGAATCTCATTGCTCTGGCCAAACCGCATACGTTCTCTTCCACGGGCAATCTGAAATCGGGCCGGTGATTCGCACGCAATACCAACCAATTGTCCCAGCAACTGGTTAAATTCTTGCGATTTGCCTGCCCGGCGCCCCTGCAATCCTCAAACAGCCCCCACCCGTTTCTACCCTGATCACGGATGCAATTCGACTGAATTTCACCGGCAAGCAGGCGTTTTTTGGGCCGCTTTGCGGCCAGCCGTGCGAGCAGGACATCAAACCGCAGCGAAATCCAAAATTGGCGCTGGACCTCAGCGGCTTTGGGCGACATTTTGCGGACAACGATAAGCTCCCGTCTGGGGAGCCGGGAGGCTTTGGGTATGGACAAGAAATTTCAGGTCGTCATTGTCGGCGGTGGTCCTGTGGGTGTGGCTTTGGCGGTGAACCTGGGCATGCGCGGCATCACCTGTGCGGTGATCGAAAAGCGCGAGCGGCTGCAGAATATCCCCAAGGGCCAGAACCTCACCCAGAGGACGCTTGAACATTTCTGGTTCTGGGGTATAGCCGACCAATTGCGTGCCGCGCGCGCCATGCCCCCTGGCTACCCCATCGGCAATCTCACTGCCTATGGCAATCTGATGAGCGAATACTGGCACGCGCCCGCTGGCCGCGAAGTCGTGCGCTCCTTCTATTTCCAGGATAACGAACGTCTGCCGCAATATCGCATGGAAGACGTCCTGCGTAAGAAGATGGCGACCGTGCCGGGCGTGACCAATCTTTTCGGCTGGAACGCGACACATATTGAGCAGGACGCCAATGGGGTGCGCGTAACCGTCAAGGAAGAGGGCAGCGAGACCTCGCACGTTCTCGAAGGCGAATATGTTGTTGGCTGTGATGGCGCGCACTCAACCGTGCGTGACTTTGCCGGCATCCAGCGCGGCGGCTCCGATTTCGATCAAAAGATGCTGCTCGCCGTGTTCCGCTCCAAGGAATTGCACGAGGGCCTGAAGCGCTTTCCGGAGCGTTCCACCTATCGCGTGCTGGATCCTGCATTGAATGGCTATTGGCAATTCTTCGGCCGCATCGATGTCGGCGAAGGCTGGTTCTTTCATGCGCCCGTGCCCGGCGACACTCGCGTCGATAATTTCGATTTCCATGGCCTCATTGAGAAAGTCGCGGGCTTTAAATTCAAAGCGGAATTTGATCACGTCGGCTTCTGGGATCTGCGCGTGGCGGTGGCCGACAAATACCAGAATGGCCGCATCTTCATCGCCGGTGATGCCGCCCATTCGCACCCGCCCTATGGCGGCTTTGGTCTCAACAACGGCCTCGAAGACATCGTTAATCTCGGCTGGAAACTGGAAGCGCGCTTGAAAGGCTGGGGCAGCGAAAAGTTGCTGCAATCCTACAGCGACGAGCGCCGCCCCGTCTTCCACGAGACAGGCGAGGATTTTATTGCCGCACGTATTCGCGAGGAAGGCGATTTTCTTGCGCGCTATAATCCCGCCAAAGACAAGGCCGAATTCGAAGTCGCCTGGAAACGCCTCGAACACGAGGGCTGGTCAAGGCACGCCAGCTACGAGCCGAATTTTGAAGGCTCCCCTGTCGTTTGGGGCCCGCCCGGCGGCAAGGTTTCAGCGCATGGCCAGCACATGTACAAAGCTCGCGCCGGCCATCACCTGACACCCGCGCCATTGTCTAACGGTCGTAACGTGTTTGAGGAACTGGGCAAGGGCTTTACCTTGCTGGCGTTTGACATGGTTGACGCAACAGTGCGCGGCTTCGAGGAGGCCGCGCGAGGACTGAATGTGCCACTGAAAGTTGTGCGTGACTCATACGCTGGCGGGCGTGAAAAATACGAAGCAAAAATGGTGCTCGTGCGTCCCGATCAATATGTGGTCTGGACGGGCGATGCCGCGCCGGCGGATGCGAAGGGCGTGATGGCGAAGGTGGTGGGGGGATAGAGGCAGCAATTGGTGGGCGATGGTCGTCAATGCGTAGCCAATCGATCCCTCACGCCCCCCAATCCGTCACCATCAACCCTGGTACCCTGTCAAATTCGCGCCGGTTTGCTGTCACAAGCACCGCGCCGACCCGGCGAGCTTGTGCGGCGATCAGGAGGTCGTATGGACCGATTGGCGTGCCCGCTTGCGCGAGATAACCTCTGATTTCGCCGGCATGGGCCGCGTCGTCTTCCTCAAACGCAGCAATAGATAAAGGCAGTTTCAGGAAATGCGCCAGAATGCGTTCGCTGGTTTCGCGCCGCACACTTTTGGCGATGCCATAGCGCAGTTCAAAAAGCACGATGACGGACAGATAGATCGGTGTAGACAAAGCAATCTCAGCATCAAACCGCTCCGACAAGGCCGGATTTTGCTCGTTGAGAACTGAGATGATAGCGTTGGTATCGAGCAGAAACATCCCAGGTCAGCCAAACGTGACGCCGTCTTTAGGCATTGGCGGCTGTTCCGGCCGTCCTTCGGGCAGAAAATCTCCTGCGCCAAGTTCACGGGCTGACTCCCGCCAACTTTTCACATCGAAATGGCTGGTCAACGGTTCCAGCACCACTTTGTCGCCCATTCTGCTGACCCGCACTTCAACACCCGGAAGACGAAACTCTTTCGGCAAGCGCACAGCCTGACTGCGTCCGTGCATGAAGAGCTTGGCTGTGGGTGAATGGGCTTTCGATTTCATGACGATATCCGGAATATGGTATATATCAGAGCCAATTGCAAAACCGCGATTGCGCGCTGATTTTTCGCCCTGAAAGGGAATAAATCGAGGCATCCGGGTCCGAACCTGGCATGGTGTTTCCACGACAAATCACCAACAGGCGAGTGCCTCGAAATGCCTCTGCGCGAGACGCT
>CANJJI010000165.1 GCA_947474545.1 Beijerinckiaceae bacterium
AACCGAGACGGAGGTCAAAGCGCACGCTATTGCAATGGCCAAGTCACTTTTAAAAAGGGCTTATGAATCGATTTGAACATCCGCTGTGTTGATTACGCGATTGCTCCATCAATCCCAAAGCCCCAGACGCCGGTCTTCTTGATTTCCATGTCTTCCAGATCGCGCGTGACAGGGACTTGATACTCCTCGAGCAAGGTGAGCTGGGTGCGCGCCAGATAGCTCCGTCCGGGATCGCCTATCAATACTTTTGCTCCTCTGAGATGGAGAGCGTGAAGCCAGTTTGTGACTTTTTTCGCCATGTCGCGCTCGTAGCTTACATCGCCAGCGAGAACCACATCCCAGCCCGCGTCGCAGCTGATCAGATCATCTTGTGTTGCGCTGACCTTTACGTCATTGGATTCGGCGTTCAAGGCTATGGCTTCGATCGCGAATGCATCGATATCGCAGGCCTGAACATTTGCAGCGCCAGATTTTGCAGCGGCGATCGCGACCAATCCTGAGCCACTGGCAAAATCCAGAACGTGCTTTCCCACAATCATTTCAGGCCGGTCGAGGATAAAGCGGGCCAATGCCTGACCGCCTGCCCATGCGAACGCCCAGAATGGCGGCGGCAAGCCTATCTCGCCAAGTTCGTCCTCAGTCTTTTGCCAGAGGGCTGTCGAATCATCGGCGACAAAGAGGCTGATCTCAGGAGCATGCGGTACTTTTAGCAGCTTCGTGTGCGTTCTGATGAACTCCCTGCGCTGTTGCGGCGTCACGAAGCCGGCGCCAGTGTCTTCATCCATGATAGACCATCCTCCGTGCGTCCGGCTGGCCTGTATTCGGCGCCCAGATAGCCATTCCAGCCGCGCCGTTGAATGTCTGAAAACAACGTTTTCAAGCTTATTTCTCCAAGATGCGGCTCTTGCCGCAGAGGGACGGATGCAAACTGGAAGTGTCCAATATAATCCCAGTGACGCTCGAGACGGCGCGTGAGGTCGCCCTCCATGATCTGGATGTGATAAAAATCGAACAGCAATTTGACATTGGGCTTGTCAAGTTCCTTCAGCAATTCGACGACTTCATCCGATCGTTGCACAAAGAAATTCGCCCTGTCGTAACTATTGATAGGTTCGATAACCAGGGTTACCCCGGTACCCTCAGCCTTTCGGCTGGCGCTATCCATATTGCGCAGGAAGGTTTCTTTTGCTCGCGCGCGATCTTCCGTCTGCACGACACCGCTCATGCAATGGAGAGTCAATGCGCCCAAGCGAGCAGCGTAGTCGAGCGCCTGATCGAACACCCGGTCGAAGCCGGCTTCGCGCCCAGGCTGAGCAGCCAATCCGAATTCGCCATTATCTCCTGGCCATGTGTTGAGATGGTTCAGTGCTATGTTGCAATCAGCAAGCCGCGCCTTGATATCGGCAATGCCGTGATCATAAGGAAAGAGAAATTCAATGGCGCTGAATCCCGTGCGTGCGGCCGCGCCAATTCGATCCAGAGGCGCATATTCACCGAACAGCATGGATATGTTGGCGGAAAAACGCAGGGGTTTTAAAATAGTTGTGGACGCGGACATGGGTTCAGCCCTCCGCGCCCCTTATTGCATTGCTTGGAGGACTTGAGAACCCCGCCTTACGCGCCGGTCATCATATCCCGGTCAAGACGGGCCTGCAGGTCAGTCACTCGTCTGCGCAATGATGCGTTTTCTGTTTCGAGTTCTTTGAGCCGTTCGGACAGGTTGGTAGCCGAAGAAGCAGTTGCCTGCACGGCATTATCCTGAAGGAACTCGAGGCCGGCTTCGTTATCTTGCCGCCAGATCACCTTGGCCTTGAAGCTGCGGCCTTTCTGCGGCACGTGAAATTCAAACCGCTGTGGAATCGACAAATGATCATGAATAATGATCTTGGCGCCTTCCTCGGACATGTTGCGGATCTGGCAATCGACCGTAGAGGAACGATTATTGAATATGATTTGCGCGCCCAACATGGTCCGCGCGCGAGGCGATTTGCGGGGTTCACCCATTTCGATTCTCCCATGCCGTGACTACGGCGAACAGGCAGATAGAATGACATGGAAAATTTGAATGAAAATTATACGAGAGCCAAATATCGCCATCGCGCCCGTCAAATTGGGCCTGAGGGTTAAGAGGACGTAAACATATTGCTATTCTGCGGCTTCGCGAGCGCTGTTCTGCTCCATGTCCAATCTGCGCTGTAGCATCCGCCGCGCACGGTTCACACCGGCGTCATTGCGGCTGTCCACCTGGGTCGCGCCGGGATAAGCACTGATCCTTTGTTGCTGGGCCTGCAATATCGGAAAATCCTCCTCGAAGACCGTGAGCATGCCACGCGAGAAAAATTCCTCCACTTCCGGGTCGTCGAAGCCAAAGGTGCGGGCGAAGGCGAAAAAATAATGTGAAGTCGTTTCGGTCTCCGGTGTCGGTATGCTGAGCGCGACGAGTTCGACTTTATGCGCACTTCGAGCTGGGTCGCCATCGGGTCCACCGCAGCCGGCATCGTAATTATTGCCGTAATTCACGCAGACATTGGGCGTCCAGTATTCGATACAGGCAAAGCGATCGACATTGCCGGGAAAGCCGCCGGCCTTTTTGTAAGAAGGTGGCGGCGGGCGGTCGAGAATCCAGCGTTCTACACGCAGGGAGTCCTCAGTCTGTTTGATCACGGGGTCGAATTCCACAAGGGACATGGCCCCGATTGTCGTGGGATGAACGTAAGTCAGATGTGTGGCGTCAAGCACATTGTCGCAGATGAGGTGATAATTGCAGGCCAGATGAACCGGCATGCATTTGGTGAATTTCCACGCGGGATGATCGGCCCAGAACATGTTGGGAATTTTGGCGGGGTCAGCCAGTGCCGCATCGCCGAGCCAGACCCAGATCCATTTCCAGCGTTCGACAACGGGATAGGTTTTGACACGGGCTTTATCGGGAATGGTCGACTGGCCGGGGATTTCGATCACGGCGCCTTTGGAATCAAACAAGAAGCCATGATAACCGCAGCGGATATTGTCGCCTGTTACCTGACCCAGAGACAATGGCAAATGGCGGTGGCAGCAGCGATCCTCAATTGCGGCAGGCGTTCCATCGGTCTTGCGCCAAAATACGATATCCTCACCGAGGATTTTGCGAGCGAGGGGTTTTGCTCCCAATTCATCGTCAACAGCCGCGATATACCAGGTATTGCGCACGAACATGGCTGCCTCCTGCGTTTCCAAAGAGCCAGAATTTTTGCCGGATATTGAACCATGGGGGCGGCAGGCGCAACAAGCTTGGACGATAAGCCGCAGCTTGTGTCCGCTTTGTCCGGGCGATAAAACGCACCATGAACCTGAAGCGGCCAGAGGAGATTATTGTGCTGGCAAACGGCAAACTTGTCATTGAATCCAGCGCGGAAAGCCGGTTTCTCGTCAACCGGGAAGTCTTCGTATCCGAAGACATTCTCAAGCTGGAGCGCGAAAAGATATTCAACCGCAGCTGGATCTATGCCGGGCACAGTTCGGAAATCAGCAAACCTGGCGATTTTCGCAGCCGGCTTGCTGCAGGCCGTCCGATCATCTTCTGCCGGGATACGCAGGGCGAAGTTCGTGTGCACATCAATTCATGCCGTCATCGTGGTGCGATGGTGTGTCGTGAGCGTGAAGGCAACACGCGGGGATTTTATTGTTTCTATCATGGCTGGACATTCAACAACGATGGCACCCTGCGTTCGGTTCCGGGCGCTGATTCCTATGGTGACAAGTTTGACAAATCGTTGCTGGGGCTTGTGCCGGTTCCTCGACTCGAATCTTACAGGGATTTCTGGTTCGTCAATTTCGACATCAATGCCCGTCCGCTCATTGATGATCTTGCGGGCGCAAAAGAATATATCGACATCATCGTTGAACAATCGCCCTCGGGACAAATGGAAATCATATCCGGTACTCAGGAGTATGAGATCAAGGCCAACTGGAAATTGCTGGTCGAAAATTCAGTCGATGATTATCATCTGCTCTCCACACATATCACGTGGATGAATTATATGAGTCATTCTGGCGTCAATATGAAGCGCAATAAGGGGGCGCTTTTGCCGATGCAGGGCAGGGGCAAGGATCTGGGTAACGGTCATCTTGTGATCGACAATCCTAATTACCGCGGGCGTCCTGTGGCCGCGTGGATATCTATCTATGGCGAAGACGCAAAGGCGGATATTGCAAATATGCGCGCGGAACTGGCCGCGCGATTGGGCGAAGACCGGGCGCGGCGGGTGGCCGATACCAATCGCAATCTGGCGATATTCCCCAATCTCGTGCTGAATGACGGATCGTCTGTGACGGTGCGGAATTTCTGGCCAGTGGCGCCCGATCGCATCAAGGTGACCGCCTGGTGTCTCGGGCCGATTGAGGAAACGCAGGAACAACGGGCGCGCCGTTTGCATGCGTTTCTCACGTTTTATGGGCCAGGAAGTTTTGCAACCCCTGATGATGTTGCCGCACTAGAATCAGCGCAAGCTGGCTATGCATCCTGGCAAGAGGTGACCCATAATGATCTTTCCCGGGGCATGGGCAAGGCGTTGCCTGATCAGCTCGACACGGACGAAGAACATATTCGCGTCTTCTGGCGCCGCTGGAGCGAACTCATGGAGACACAATCGTGAGCGCACTGGAAACATCTGTGAAGCTGCGGCACGAGATAGAGGATTTCTTCTTTCATGAAGCGGAATTGCTCGACGACTGGGCGCTCGACGACTGGCTGAATTTATTGACCGAAGACGCGTCGTATTTTGTGCCGCCCACTGACAAACCGCGGGCCAGTCATCTGGATACGCTTTTCATTATAGCCGATGACATTCTGCGGTTGCGCGAGCGTGTCCTGCGACTCAAGGATCCGGCGTGCCATGTAGAATATCCCCCGTCCCGGACACGACGCTTTATTTCAAATGTAAGAGTCAATGTGGATGGCGATTTCATTGATGCGCGCGCGAATTTCATTGTTTATCGCAACAGACGCGGCGGCGATATCCGGATGTTTACCGGCGAATACCGCAATCGTCTGGTGCGGATAAATGGCGAGCTGAAAATCTTGGAACGCCGCGCTATTCTTGACGTCGAGGAGCTGGGGGCTCTGGGTATGGTGAGTTTTATACTTTAACGGCCTGTCAGGTTGTGCCCCAGATATCCCGCGCAACATCAGCAACCAATTGCAGCTTGGCGCGTTGTTCAGCTTCGCTCATACCTTTACGCAAGGTGCTTTCAGCGCCGCTGGAAAACCCGCACTGGGTTGAAATGGCGAGCCGGTCGAGCGGAACATAGCGGGTGGCTTCGTCCAGACGCTGCTTGAGCAAGTCCTTGCTTTCCAGCGGCGCTGTCTTTGATGAAACTAGTCCGAGCACCGCCGATTTATGTGAGGGCATAAATCGCAGGGGATCAAAACCTCCCGATCTCGGATCATCGAATTCGAGAAAAAAGCAGCTGACATTGATTTCGTTGAAAACAGTTTCGGCCACACGATCATAGCCGCCGGCCGTCGAGCCGGTCTGCGCATTTCCCCGGCACATGTGCAAACCGATCGTCATGCGGCTGTCGTGTCCTTCTATGGCCGCGTTGATAAGCTTTGCATAGGTGTGCGGCAGTTCATCGGGATTTTCACCCATGGTGCGCACCTGTTCATAAACACGGGGGTCACAGAGATAAGCGAAATTGACGTCGTCAATCTGCAGGTATGTGCAGCCTGCAGCTGCCAATTCGGCGATTTCTTCCCGCACGGCTTGGGCGGCGTCGGCATAAAACTGCTGGATATCAGGATACGCCTTGCGATCAATGGCGTCGCGGCCGCCACGAAAGTGAAGAATGGTGGGGGAGGGTATTGTGAGCTTAGGGGTTACATGCGTCACTGATTTCAGGAACTTGAAATCCTCCACGAAGATCTGTTCCGGTCGTGTCAGCTTGCCTGTCACCACCATTGCAGTGGGCTCGCGTGGCGAGGTCTGTGTATTTCCCGCAGCAGCGCCTACAGCGATGCGGCTTTTTCCCAGTTGAACGTCGGCGAGTTTGAGCAGGAAATCGCGGTTCCAGCTTTCACGGCGATATTCTCCGTCGGTTGTAACCTTGAACCCGAGCTCCTCCTGCATGGCGACGGCCTTGCGGATTTCTGCATCTTCCAGCTCCCGGAGCGCTTTTGATGTCATCCGGCCAGCGCCGTGTTCCCGGCGTGCATCAAGGATTGAATGTGGGCGAAGGAGTGAACCGACCTGTTCGGCGCGGAAGGGAGGCGACATGGGCGAGATATCCTATTGTCCGAGGGTGCTGGGGGCGAACAATTCCTCCATACGCATCAGTCGCGGCGTGAGGCCCTGTTCGAGCGAATATTGGGCTGCGGTTTCCAGCACGAGCCTATTGGCCTTGATGCCGTGTTTCACGATGCGCTCCTGGACCTGCGCTTTATCCGCACGACCCGTCTGTATGTAATATTCAAGATGTTCGGCGCGTTGCGCATCGGCGATCGCATTGGCTTCCTCGAAAGCAGCCAGAATATTGAGCGCGACCCAGGGGTGTTTCTCATGGATTTCCCGGCGCACAACCATGCCGTGGTTGATGGGGAACATGCCGGTCTTTTTATAATAGCGCACACTTTCCGCAACACTATCGGGAAACATCGACTTGATATCGGGGTGGTTTGCCAGATCAACGAGGCTGCGGTCGACCAGAGTGTGCTTGGCATTGTAGCAAATGGCGACATCGATTTCGCCTGACAGCATCATGGAGCCGATACTCCTTTCAGGTGGAATCTGGTTGATCGTCACGCCAGGCGGCGCCTTGAATGCGACGGCGCCTGCATGGGAATGAGTGGGTACGCGCTCCATCCAGAATTCTACATCCGTGGGTGAGATACCCCATTCGTGCTGAAAAGCGCCGCGCGTCCACAGGGCCGCCGTCTGTTGATATTCGGGTACGCCGATACGTTTACCTTTGAGGTCGGCGGGGCTGTTGATTCCAGCGGCCTTGCGCACCCAACAGACCGTGTGAAAAAAGCGGCGTGTTGTGAACACGGGGATGCCGATCCAGTCTTCGTTGCCGGAGGCTTTCAGCATCATCAGCGAGGACATCGACATTTCCGATATGTCGAAATCGGCGAATTTCATCTGCCGCCAAAACAGTTCAGCAACATCGACGACGCTGGGTATGATATCGATTCCCTGCGGCTTGACGGCGCCGTCAAGAACCGGCCGCGTGCGGGGATTGCGCGCCATGGCAAGTGAAAGTGTCAGGTTCATGAGGCTTACTTCCAGTAATAATCGGTGATGTCGACGTCGTGGTAGCTGAGAATATTCTGCCGTACGGCAACTTCGCTTTTGTGCACGAGAACGGAAGGGAAAGTGGTTATGGGCAGAATATACAATTGCTCGTTATTGCGATCGATGGCCGCCTGGATGATCTTTGTGCGTGCATCAATATCAAAGGTGCGCTCCGCCTCTGCAAGAGTTTTCGCTATTTCAGGATCGCCTGAATAGTCTCTCGAGCTGCCGAACAGGCTGACCATGACGGCTGTCGCTTCGGCATAGGTTGCTGTCGGCCGCATACCCAGGAACATTGTGAAACCGCCTTCGCCACGCTTGCGCGTATAGCCGGTGATGTTGAGCAATTCCTGATTGGTCTTTATGCCGGCTCGCGCGAGCTGGTTTGCGACAGCCTCGGCAATCTGGCGATAGGGCGTATGGATCTGGAAAGGGAGATTCAGACCGTTAGGATAGCCAGCTTCGGCCAGCAGCTTTTTGGCTTCGGCAAGATTGAACTCCGGCAGCCTGGTGGACCAGGAGCAGGCGACAGTTGTCTTGAAGCACAGGGCCTCTGGCAGCGGCTCCCGCGAAGCGCCCGCAACCATGGTCTCTGCCAGAGATTTCCGGTCGATTGCCATCGCGATAGCCCGGCGGACGCGTATGTCCTTCATCGCAGTGACATTGGAGCGCCCGGCTGCGTCGAGCAGCAGGTAGATATAGCCCCCGCTTGTGACGTAGCTCACCTGGAGTCCATCCTGCTTGCTCAGGAAGTCGACGGCATCAGGTTCGATGTTACGCAACAGATCCACCTCTCCGACCATCATTTTGGCGACCTGGGTCTGCCTGTCCGGCAGGGGGATGATTTCGATCTGTTTGATCGGCGCGCGGTGATAGGCCGGGTCCCCCTTGAAATTCTCAAACCGCTCGAGTAGCGCGCCTTTCGTGGGATCCATAGAAACGAGGCGGTAATGACCGGCGCTCGAAGCCGAGAGACGTCCGTAGCTGCCCGCCTCGGCATGCTTCGCATGTTCTTTGGAGTCAAGGATATAGATGTCGTAGGCGATGCTTTCGAGCGTGGTGCCGATCACGCCGTTGGTCTTGAAACGTACCGCGTAGGGCCCGAGCTTTTCCACGCTCTTGAGAAAGCTGAACCGTGCCTTGCCGGGAATCCGGGTCTTGGGATCGATGACATAATTGCCGGTGTAAACGACGTCATCGGCGGTAAACGGGTTGCCGGAATGGAAGGTTACATCTTCGCGCAACTGAAAGTCATAGGTTGTGTCGTCCACGCGGGTCCATGAGACGGCGAGTTCAGGCACCCAGCGGTTGCCACGTTCGTCCCGGCTCAGCAGCGGGCGATAGACTTGCCTATAGACCCGGCTCAATTCGTCCAGGGTCAACTCATAGGGGTTGATGCCCGGAACGAATTCATTGATGGCGATGCGCAGTCTGTCCTGTGATTTCTGGGCCAAAGCCGGAAATGCGGCCAAAAGTACGAAAGCTGAGGCCAGCAGACGCTCAAGTGCTCGTTTGCCCGACATAATTCCTCCCGATCATTGTAAATATTACTGTTTCAGCGGAACTGCCCGGTGTCAATTTCCGGATGAAGCGCCATATTTACGCCGCATCGCAGATGTCACGTAGTAAACTTGCATTGAATTCGTCACGAATAAGGTCCATCTTGGAAAGGCTTGGACGCCCGCGCCGCGGGAACCAGTGAAAATGGAGTGCAGGGCACTGACAGCAATTGCAGCGACACGGACGGTCAAACAGCCGCCCAAGGGCATTCTGGCCCCAGGAAAATCCGGGGTCGACGGCCGAATTCAGAGCCTCCTGAAGGAGGTGGTGAAGAGCCTCGATGATTCGAAAGCGGAAGACATCGTTCAGATCGATCTCGCAGGCAAAACCAGCATCGCAGATTACATGGTCATCGCGACCGGCCGCTCCAGCGTTCACGCTGCGGCGATCGCCAATCATCTGATCATGGCGCTCAAAGGGGCCGGCTTTGACACCCCGCGTGTCGAGGGTGTGCCGCAATGCGATTGGGTGCTGGTGGATGCCGGGGACGTTATTGTCCACGTTTTCCGGCCGGAGGTTCGTCAGTTCTACAATCTGGAAAAGATGTGGAGCGGTGACCGTCCTGTTGAATCTGCAGGCAAACAACGCGCAAGCTAGGTTTCGGAGCTTCGCGTGCGCATCATTCTTGCTGCGGTCGGGCGGCTGAAGGCCGGGCCCGAACGGGAAATGTCGGCGCGCTATCTTGAGCGCGCTCAGGCCGCCTGCCGGCAGGTGGGCCTTACCGCTGTCGAAATTCGTGAATTCGAGGAAAGCCGCGCGCGCCGCCCGGAGGACAGAAAAGCCGTCGAGGGCGAGGCCATTTTCGCGCTGCTTGCCAAGGGCGGCCGTTTGATCGTCCTGGATGAGCGCGGCAAATCGCTCACCAGTGAAGCCTTCGCCCAGGATATCGCGGCGGCTCGCGACAGCGCCTCGGGCGGCTACGTGATTGCTATCGGCGGACCGGACGGTGTCGATGAAGATTTGCGCGGCAAGGCGGATATTGTTCTCTCATTCGGAGCCATGACCTGGCCGCACCAGATGGTTCGCGTGATGGCGCTGGAGCAGATCTATCGCGCGGTGACTATTCTCTCCGGCCATCCATATCATCGCGCCTGAAACCGCCAGGCCCGGATAGGCTTCAAATGACGCTAATTCCTTGCGTCCGGCCGACGGCTAATTCCCAATTAAGCAATTTTTACTATTGAGCCTCTTGCAAAACTCTTCGGGGGATTCGCCAGCTTGGGGCTGATTTTGCCGGATAGCGCTGTTTCCGGGCGTTCGCCATACCGTTCTGGCCTTGCATGGCCCATTTTCCGTGATTGCGGACGCGCGGCATCCGCCGCTTGCGC
>CANJJI010000166.1 GCA_947474545.1 Beijerinckiaceae bacterium
GGAAGGCAGGTCGGGACGGAGGGATGGTCTGCCCGCTCTAACAAAGGGATACCCTGATGCGCGTCGTCACCTGTGCAGCGCCCTAACCCACTCGGTTTTCAAAAGAGGCGGATTTCTTTTGTTCTCCGGGAATTTTGCAAATTCAACGTATGGAAATAATTGCACACCGCCTTCGGTGCTATTCTTACGTCCAAAGACGCCATCATAGTCGTCGCCCGACAAGCTGAAATAGCCCGCATTGTGAAAATAATGTATCGTCTTATTTGCCGGATCCAAGGCATTTATACCGATGGTTGTTTTACTGTGAGTGGTCTGATAGGAGACGCCGCGTGTATCAGGAAGCCAATAACTATCAACTTCAACTAGAGGCATCCGGCCTCGGTTGATCTGGGCCTGAACATGCCTTTCGACATCATCAAAAATAGCAAGCTCTGTAACGCGGATATTGTATAGACGTTCCAGATCTTCCAACGGGACTTTGAAAAAGGTGAAATGATCGCCTTCGAAATCCTGCCGGGCAGTGAAACCCAACATCGCTTCCGGAGGCAGTCCAAGGGAGGACAGCACCTCGATCCACAGATCAATGTAGCAATTCGTCTCCGGCCAGTTCCGCTCTGGTCCATGCAACCTATGCTGGTTGTAATTGGCGGGATCGAGGCGTGGCAGAACGCAATTCATAATCAGCCCCAGAGCAGATGACGCACTTCAACCGGCCAACCTTCGACATCGGGACCGTGATGCTTGAAGAGCGCCAGCGCTACACGTTCCATGCCAAATCCGACACACGCCGTATGTGCCTGCTCCCCATCAGCCGTGCGTATATCCCACAATGCCCCGAAATGATCCTGATGATAGTTGAAACTGAGGCATGCTGTTGGCTTTTCTTCGCTGGTTACGGGAATCAGCAATTCGAATTTTAGGCCGGTATCACGCTGGTTATTGGCAAGCATTTTGCCCGCCCGGCCAAAGAAGGGATCATTGGCTATATCTACATTCAATGGCACCATTAGTGAAGCCATCATCTTCTGCCCGCGATCAAGCCAGCTTTCGCGGAAGCCGCGAACTTGTTCAGGAGAACCAATGCGCACAAATTCACGCATCCGGAACATTTGCATCCGCGCCGGGTCTTTTGAGGGCTCATGTCGAAAGCAATACGACTGGAGATCGTAAAGCCGTCCCTGCTCCGGCAACGGACCCCGCTTGGCAACCGTAGGATACAGTGGATAGCAAGCTGCAGGAGTCAACACGACCTCAGTCGCCTGTTGTTGCGAAGTCCAGTCCTGACCCGCTTCAAGGTCCGCAAGCAAAGTGCAATGGTCTGCCTCACCGCCCATAAAGCTGTGAACAGTACCGGCAAGTTGCGGAAAGCTTTTCATGTAGCCGCTTTTCTCGAAAAGCCGGCGAGCAATACCGGGTGGAAAATGAATCGCCGCAGCCTTGTCAGCGGCGCCGTATTTTGTGACGAGACCGTTAAATGCATTGATCACGTCCTCGAATGCGCCGCTCCGCCCGTAGAGACCGTCGACCCCAGTATCGAACAAAATACCCGCATCAAACAATTCATCCAGGAATTCCTCAGCTGCTGACTTTCCGGCCTTCGCGATAGCTGAGGTAGGTGTGTGCATGTTCATATCAGGCCACCAGATTTGTATCGTACTTGCTGACGAGAGTGAGATTGGACGTATTTGCGATAATGCGATCGTTGTTGACCATGATCGCAGCCGAAAGCGAGTCACGCATATGGCGGGAAACGCTGAATTTTCCACCCGTACGGTAGCCGGAAATACCTGTAATCATCATCGCTGATCTAACGATGTCGCTCACCGCCTGGGAGGTTGCTATCTTGATATTGTTCATTGAGATGGAGAAGCCAACCGATGAAAGAATATCTTCATTGAGTTTGGCGTGTTCGTAACCGGCGATCCCGGTCATGATAACGGATTTCATTTCCTGTAGCAGAACGAATGTTTCCGCAAGACGAACAGCCGCCGGAGGCGTGGACCCGGGTTTCTTGCGTGCTTCAGCGCGAAGATAGTTCTGGGCGCGTGTCGTTGCGTCTGCTGCGATGCCAAACCATACGCCCGCCCACATCAGGTGGGACATGGCCAGCATTGACTGCGCTGCGATTTCTGCAAACGCGTGTGGAAATATCTGGTTCGAAGGCGCCTTGCATTTCAACAAGAAGCCCTCGGAACACGTGCCCCGCATGCCCAAAGTATCCCATGGAATTGTCATTTCGAGCGTATATTGATTGCGCTCGACAACGGCCATAACCTGATCGGAGCTCGCTGCCTCCGCGTTACGTCTTGCAGTGACCATAATCGCGTCTGCGTTGAGTCCATAGGAAATGACGTTAGCTGCTTTCGTCAGTGTGAATTCGTCGCCATCACGATCGATCGCACAGATTGAATTTCGGACATCGCCACCAATGCCTCCTTCTGTTGTTGCAGATCCAACCAGCAATTGCTCATCGGCGACACGCTTCATGAATGCGCGATGCCACAAGCTATCCAAACCATGTGTCACGAGGCTCGATACCTTGATATGATGCATGGCGAAAATCATCGCGGTCGATGCACAGGCCTGGCCCAGGGCTCCGCACATATCGACCACATCGGCGAGACTGGCACCTTCGCCTCCGCATTCGGCAGGGATCATGACGCCCAAAAGGCGCGCCTTTTTGAGCCCTTCAATCGCCTCATGCGGAAAGCGTCCTTGCCGGTCGAGATCATCGGCGTGAAGGCGCGCTATTTCCAACGCTGCGGCAAGACGTTGTCTCGGCGCCGTCAGATGGGCAATCTTGGCTGAGGCATTCGACATCACAAATGTCCTTTACCTCTTCAGGCGGCTGCGCGCATGATTTCACTGATTGAGTTCTCAATGGCTGCTATGCTTGAGAAAGTCTTGCGATTGAGCATGTGTTCAGGAAATTCGACGTCGAACGCATCTTCAAGACCAAGCATCAATTGGACCGATGCAAAGGACGTCAGGCCCGCGTCATAAAGATCTGCGTTAGCGCTCAGCGTTTCGGCAGGCACTTTCAATTTTCCGAACTGATCCAGCACCGCACGAATCTTGTCCGTCCGAATTCTCCGACGTTTGATCGATATTACTGGCTGGAGCTGAACACAAATGTGATTCCAACCTATGAACGTTGGTCGGGAATTCGCGGAAAATAGACATTCAAAAGCGCGACAAACATGAAATATTTTCTTCAAGGTTTATAAAATGGAAATAGCTATACCCAAAACTCCTACTATGAAGTCAGGTTTCATAAACCATGATTCAATAGCAAACGAAGCCCGCCTTGGCGGGCCGGGCGCCATTCATCGATTCCAACGTATTCGACAGATCGTTCATCAACCGGTCACGGTCTGCTTCGCTGACCGGCGCGCGATCGAGTTGTTCAAGCCAGTCTGAAAACTGCATGGACTTTGCTGTAGCACGGCTCGATACGTATTCCGCGAGCGCCGCCAGACCTTCCCCTTTATAGCGATATGCCAGAAAATCGATCAGGTCCTCTTCCACAGCCGAGGCATCCAGGGGAACGTGAAAACCGGCGCAGGAGCATCCCGCCATATGAGGGGCGAAGATCATCGCACCGGCCCAAAGCTCGGCCAACTCCCGTCCGCGTGATTTGTGTTCACCTGATGACATTGTTCTTCCTGATATCAGCCTGCTTATATCGCCTCCTCCGCCAATGCACCAGATTTTCTGGTGCCCCTTTTCGTTGCACTTGAGCCGTCACAGCGCTAAACACGGACGTCCAGGGGAACGCCTCCATCCATTGCTCATCAGAAAAATACACCATGGCTAAAGCAACAAAAACACAAACCTCTCGAGTCAAGACCTCCCGTCCATCCGCTATCCGGCTGGCTGCAGATATCGGCGGCACATTTACGGATGTCGCCGCGTTCGACGAAAAGACGTCCCGGCTGCTTCTCGGAAAAAGTCTTTCGACCCCGCGAAACCTGGTCGATGGCATTTCCAGCGGCGTCAACAAGGCAGGCGCAGCCTATAGCGCGGCGTCCATATTTCTTCACGGCTCGACGATTGCCATCAATACGATGCTGGAGCGGAGCGGCGCAAAGACGGCGCTGATCACGACGGAAGGCTTCCGCGACGTCTATGAAATCGGCCGTATCAACCGTCCCGATGCCTATAATCTCTATTTCAAGAAGCACGAGCCGCTCGTCCGGCGCTCGCTTCGCTTTGAAGTCCGGGAGCGTCTGACTGCCGAGGGCGATGTCCATATCCCGCTTGACGAGGCAAGCGTCCACGCGGTTTGTGATCAGCTGGAGCCGCTCGGCATCGAAGCCGTAGCGATCATGTTCCTGCACTCCTACCGCAACCCTGCCCATGAGGTGCGCGTGAAGGCCATCGTGCAGGAGCGATTTCCGCATGCGTTCGTGTCTGCGTCGCACGAATTATCCCAGGAATATCGGGAATTCGAGCGGGTTTCGACCGTCGTTTCCAACGCCTTTATCGGCCCGCGCGTCAGCCGCTACGTTGCGGGCATCGATGAGCATCTGAAGAAGGAAAACTTCACTGGCTCTTTCCTGCTTGTGCAATCGACTGGCGGCCTCTACGAGTCCGTTCAGGCTCGCGAACAATGCATCCGCATGCTCGAATCCGGCCCGGCTGCCGGTGTAATCGGCGCCCAGGCACTCTGCCGGGCCATAGGCCTTGATGACGCCATCGCCTTTGATATGGGCGGAACCACAGCCAAGGCGGGGGTCATCTATAAAAAGGAGGCGCTGACCACTGGCGCAGCCATGATCGGCGGCTATGAGCAGGGCCTGCCTGTGCAAATTCCTATGATCGACATCTTCGAAGTGGGCACAGGTGGTGGCTCCATTGCCTGGCTCGGCGAAGGCAATGCGCTGCATGTTGGCCCGGTCAGCTCTGGCGCCGAACCCGGTCCCGCATGTTATGGCAGGGGCGGTGAAGAACCGACGGTCACCGATGCCAATCTGGTGCTGGGCCGTCTGGACCCCGCTCGCTTCCTGGGCGGGGAAATGTCACTGGATGTTGATGCCGCCAGGCGCGCCATTGACGCAAAGATTGGCAAACCACTTGGGCTCGGCACGGTGGAAGCTGCCGCTGGCATTTTGCGCATTGCCGCCACTACCATGTCTTTGGCGGTTCGCACGGTGACAACAGAACGGGGCCTTGACGCCGCCGCCTTCCCGCTGATCGCTTACGGCGGCGCAGGTCCCTTGCACGCCAGCGCCATTGCCCGCGAGATAGGCACGGCGCAGGTCATCATTCCCCGGGCGCCCGGCCATTTCTGTGCTTTCGGCATGCTGTTTGCTGACCTCCGTTATGATTACGTGCGCACCTGGCCGGGACGCCTCGCCAATGTCGATTTCAGCCAGATGGAAACTATCTATGCTGAGCTGATCGCCGATGGCGGCGCTGCGCTGGAGCGTGCGGGCTCGGGCGATCTCAAACGCAAGATCACCCGTTGGGCCGATATGCGCTATGTCGGGCAAGAACATGCGGTAACGATTGAACTATCCGAATCTCTGTTCAAGAAGCAGGACCGCGGCGGCATCAAGCAGGCCTTCGATGCCGAACATCAGCTGAGGTACGGCACATGCGCGCCGAATGAACCAGCAGAGATCGTAAGCCTGCGCGCCACGGTCACGGGTCTTATGAAAAAGCCTGCCATGGAGCGCATCGCCAAAGGATCGGCCACGCCACCCAAGGCCGCATCGCTGGGCGCCCGCATGGTCAGTTTCGACAATCGCAAAGCGGCGATGAAAACGCCCATCTATATTCGCGAGGAATTGAAAGGCGGAAACAAAATCACTGGTCCTGCTTTGATCGAAGAGCATGCATCTACAACGGTCGTCTTCCCCGGCGACAAACTGACCGTAGACGCCTTCGGCAATCTCATCATCGATATCGGCAGGAACTGATCATGGTTGCTCGCACAAAGCCCGTAAAGAAACCGGCGCGTAAGAGCGCACGACCCGTTGCGAAAAAAACAGCGCCGGTGCGTAAGTTCGCAAAAGCTGATCCGGTCCTTACCGAGATCATACGCCACGGCGTCCTGGCGGTGACCGAAGAGATGAAAAACAATCTCACGCGCACAGCCTACAATATGATTATTTATGAAGCGCTCGATTTTACTGTCGGGCTCTTTACGCCCGAAGGCGACACCATTTCAATCGGCATCGGGCTGCCCATGTTCATTCGCGGCATGTCAGAGACTGTAAGGGCGAAACTGAAGCACTTCGGCGCGGATGGCATTGAAGAGGGTGACATCCTCATCACCAACGACGCTTACCTCACCGGCAGCCATCTCAATCACGTCACCTTGAGCCTGCCCATTTTTCATCAGGGTAAACTGAGCGCATTTGCCTGCTGTATGGCGCACTGGATCGATATTGGCGGCACCATCGGCGGAATCACTACCGATATTTACGCAGAAGGCCTTCAGATTCCCATCATGAAATTGCGCATGGCCGGCGTGATGAATGACGATCTCGTCAATATCATCCGCATGAATGTGCGGATTCCCGATCGCGCCATGGGCGACCTGCGCGCACAGATTACCGCCGTGACAACAGGCGAGCGGCGCTTCAAGGAATTGCTGCAACGCTATGGGCGGGAAGAAACGCTGACAGCCATATCGGCGATCATGGACCAGTCCGAGCGCGCAGCCCGGGCGCGCACACGCGCAATTCCCGACGGCGAATATGAAGCTACGTCCTATATGGATGATGACGGCGTAGATATCGGCAAACGCATCCCCATCAAGATCAAGGTCATTGTGTCAGGCGAAGACATGACAATTGATCTGACAGAAGTCGCCAAACAGGTTCGCGGCTTTTATAATTCCGGACCCACGACAGGCTACGCTTGCGCACAAGTCGCCTACAAATGCCTGACTTCTCCAACGGATTATCCTATCAATGAGGGGTCTTTCCGTTCTTTGAAGGTGAAGCTCTCCCCCGGCACGATTGTCAGCGCCATCAAGCCCGCAGCCATGCGGTGGTGGATGACGTTCCCCATGACCATCGTCGACACTGTATTCAAGGCGATGGAAACCGCGATGCAGGACAAGGTCATTGCGGGCCATCATGCCGATCTCATTGCAGTGCGCGTCCATGGCATTCATCCCAAGACCGGAAATCTCTTCATTGGGGGCTTCGGACCGCTGGGTGGCGGCTGGGGCGCAAAGCTCACCGAGGACGGCCAAAGCGCAACCGTGTGTCTTAACGATGGAGACACCCATAATTCGCCTATCGAATCGGTGGAATCGAAATATCCTCTGATCATTGACCGCTTCGCATTGCGCGAAGGCTCAGGTGGCGCAGGAAAGTTCCGCGGCGGGCTCGGCATCGAACGCAAAGTGTCAGCACGTGCGCCTTTGACCTTCAATGCTGAAGTCGACCGCATGCATTGTACACCTTGGGGACTCGATGGCGGCAAGGACGGCTTTGGCAACAACGTCACCCTGCATTTGAATGAAGGCGCCAAGACCGATTTTCCCAACGCGAAAATCATGATGCAGCGGCTGCGCCCCGGCGAAGGATTTACTGCACGCTCGGGCGGCGGAGGCGGCTTCGGATCGCCACTTGAACGCGATCCCGCGCGCGTGATCCACGACGTGGCCGAAGGTTATGTCACGGCGGATGAGGCCTGTGATATATACGGCGTCGCTTTGAAAGCTGATGGATCTCTGGATACTGCTGCGACGCAGGTGCTACGTTCGCAAAAAAGCCGCGTAAGAATTGCTGGCGAGTGAACTCTTTAGTCACGGGTCGAATAAGACCGGAACGTTGACAACCAGCGTGTGATCAAAGCGCATGTGCGAAAACACACATGATGCCGCAACAGCCATTCCGCCTGTTCCCGCTGGAACAGCCGCTCACAAAGCTCCTGCCTATAACGGTAACAGATCGGGCGCAGCGCTCGCTCTTCAACCCAGCCGGCCAGTTGGCCGAAACAGGCAGGAGACCAAAATGAAAAAGCTTCTAACAGTATTCGCGGCAGCAGCCACCGTCGTCATGGCCGCATCAGTCAGCATCGCTCCAGCGCAGGCCGGTGGTTATGGCTACGGGCATGGTCATCACTACAACAGCTATTCCTATGGCCATCACAACTATCGCCGTTACAACGAAGGCTATGGCTACAACCACTACCGCCGCCACAACAACAACTGGAATACCTATCGCCGAAGCTGGTAATCGCCAATCTGCAGGTCAGTTCCACGAGGGCCGGAAAAAAGGAGAGAGTTTTCCGGTCCTTGCAAATATCTGACAGCACGACGAATTGAAATTTAATTTATGCGCCCGGTTCCGGAATCTTGTCCCCACCGCGATTGTAGCTTTTTGATTGAATTGAATCCTCTTCCATAAATTGCTGCCAGTATTCAACACTGCGCAATTTTCCGGCATCGTACCGCTCAAAATGCACCATACTCTCGAGCGCACGCCGGCTCTTGGGAACAGCAGCAACATCCGCATATCCGACAGGTACGATATGATAGACTTTGAGTTCGTGCGGTATACCCAGAAGATGCTTCAACATTAAGCTGAAATAGGGAGAGGCTGAATCGCTGACATATTGTGTCGACAAGCCCATACTTTCAGCCATCAACATCAATTGCAAAGTGGCGTTCGCCAGTCCGGTAAAAAAATGAGAATCAGCTTTGTCTTCAGCAGTTCTGAGCGGGTAGCACATAGACACGCGTGGATCCCCGAGCACAACGATCTGCACAGGCGCATTGCGCCAGCCAACGCCCGATACGCTCGCCGCCCCGCGAATCACACGTTCGATCTCAATCTTGTCCTGCAATTGATGCTTGTAGAGATCGGCAATCTTGTTGCGCATATCGTGATCCCGGATCACGATAAACTCCCAGGGCTGCCCATTGCCACCCGAGGGCGCGGACCGGGCCGCCTCAAGAAGCAGCGATATCTGTTCGTCCGGCACCGGCTTGCCTTCCAGAAAGCCTGTACGCGATGAACGCCGGTGACGCATCATTTCCAGCAGAGACTGCGGCGCAATATTCACAGCGCGACTCCCATCCTGTGATATTCGCCTCTAAGCAACGACCTTTTCCATCTCCGGATATTCCTTCGCAAAGAGCTTCTTTGATTCCTCGCGAAGCCTCGGCGCAACCTCTGTCGCGAACAAACGCATGCTCTTGCGCGCCAGATCATCGCGCATGTTGCCCATGTGGAACTGGATCAACAGCGTTCCGGTTTGAGCCTGTTCGAGAATCCCCATGATCTGTTTGTAGACAGTATCGGGACTACCCACGATAATCGACTGCGACGCCTGCAATTCCTTGAAGTCGGCGACATCGCCGAGCATGCGGCCGCCAGGCTTCGAGTTTTCCAGAATCCGGCGGTAATCGGAAACGGATGAACTGGGCACCCCCGCCCCCATAGTCATGGAACGGCCCTTCTCGCTACGCAAATGGCCCTTCAGACAGTATTTGATGAAATACCAGATACCTTCATGGGATTCAGCTTCCGCCTGTTCATCGGTTTCACCAACATAAACAGACATCAACATGCCCATACGATCAGGCGTATATTTCGAACCGTGTTGTTTCAAGACGCCATCAAATGTGTGACGCACTTTCGCCACTTCGCCACCGGCAACACGCGAAGACAGAAAATAAGTGAACCCGCGTTTGGCGACTTCATGCATGGTCTCCGGCGAACGGGCGCCGGGCACCCAGATTGGCGGATGTGGTGTTTGCGTGGGCTGCGGCCACGGATTTACGTAGCGCAGCGGATAATGCTTGCCCTCGAAGGCAAACGGGCCCTGTTTGGTCCAGGCGTCCTGAATGAGATCGACCGCCTCCCAGAATTGTTCGCGCTGGTAGGCTGCGGGCGTATTGTAATTGAAGGTTTCCTGCCCTCCCCCCGGCGCAAGCCCCGCAACGATTCGCCCGTCGGACATATTGTCGAGCATCGCATATTCCTCAGCCACCCTGAGCGGATTGCCATGCAACGGCAGCAGGTTTCCAAGCACGACGATCTTGCCATGCTTCGTTTTCTGCGTCAGGGCGGCAGCCAGAAGATTAGGCGAAGGCATCAGACCATAGATATTCTGATGATGCTCATTCAGCACCATGCCATCAAAGCC
>CANJJI010000167.1 GCA_947474545.1 Beijerinckiaceae bacterium
CCCTATCTCACGAAGGCTGCTGCCCCGCCGATGCTCGGCCAAAATCACGCCACGTTCCTCGCTGCCAAGGTGCTTGTATCGACTGTCCATCGCAACATCCTATGCCCTGCGGGCCGTGGGTGTTGCACTTGAAGCTTGAGCCTAAGAAGTCACTGAACGCCACCGGCATGTCCACGGAAAACCCACCCCTCGTTGACTCGGCGAGCCGCCAGTCCTTGCCATCGTCCGCGCCAATGCCCTGACGATGCATTTCGATGTTGGATTGAGCCAGAGCCCGGCCCGATAGCACGCAGGCCGCCAGAACAAGACCAAGCGTAACGCGCAAAATGAAGTTTAACCGGCGAGTCATATTTGTCACTTTCAGTCTCTGCGATCGGCTATTCAACCTTCACGCCAAACTCTTTCACGATCTTGCCCCACATGGCAGCTTCGTCCTCGACGATCTTGCGCAATTCATCGGGGTTGTAACTCCAGGCAATCAGGTAGGATTGATCGAATTTCTTTTTCATCTCCGGCTGCGCAACCATTTCGCGCATCATGACATTGATGCGGTCAATGATTTCGCGGGGCGTGCCAGTGGGAGCGACGATTCCGAACCATGATGTCGAGAGATAGCCCGGCACACCTGCTTCTGCAGCCGTTGGCACATTGGGCAATTGCGGCATGCGCGTTGCCGTGGTGGCGGCCAGCAGGCGCAGATTGCCTGATTCAACAAGGCCGGCTACGGGCGCAACGCCGACGGAAAACATCTGCACGACGCCGGAATTGAGATCGGCTACAGCTGGCGCAGCCCCACGATAGGGCACATGCGCCATTGTGATTCCAGTTAGCTTGGAAAGCAGCAGCGCGGAGAGATGGTTTGTTGAGCCCGCCCCTGCCGTAGCGTAATTCATCGAATTGGGTTTGGCCTTTGCCAGTGCAACAAATTCCGCCAAGGTTTTTGCGGGCAGATCTCGCGGCACCACGATGACCTGCGGCGCTTCGCCCAGAATGGCGGCGGTGACAAGATCCTTCAGCGGATCATAGCCCATGTTGGAATACATATGCTGGTTCATCGTCAGGCTGGAATTGACCAGCATGCCCAGCGTCAGACCGTCGGCTGCGGATTTTGCGACAGCGGCAGAGCCGATATTGCCGCCCGCGCCCGTGCGGTTTTCGACGATGACCTGTTGACCGGTCTTCCTGGCAATCTCATCAGCCGCGACGCGGCCCAAATAATCGGTTGTCCCGCCCGCAGCATAAGGCACGATCATGCGGATGCGTTGCGAAGGCCAGCTCTGCGCCATCGCGGCGCCGGCAAAGCCGGTTGCGCAGAGCGCGGCAAGCAAGAGACGGCGCATATGTTCCCCCTGATCGTGTCATTCAGTTGAAGCGTAGAGTCGCACCATAGGCGAAGGCCGCCAACGTGTGAAGCACGCCTAATCCACGGCCTTCATCAGTTCGGCAATGTCGATTTCCCCGAGGCCGAGTTCGCGTGCGACCTCGGCGATATGTTCGCCAGCACGCGGCACATCGCGGCGCAGCCCCGGCCGCTCGCCATCCAGTTCAATGGGGAGCGCCGGCACTTTCGTCTTGCGCCCGTCCGGCAATGTGATTTCGGTCATTGCGCCGGGATGATTGACATGGGGATCGTCGAGCAGGTCTTCCGGGCGCATGATCGGCGCATAGGGCAAGCCAATCCGCTCGCAAATCGCAACGATTTCAGCACGCGTCTTTTGCGCCAGTAAAGCGCGTAAACGTGGCATGAATTTTTCGCGTACACTGACGCGCTGCGGATTTGTCCGGCATTCGGGATCGGTTTTGAATTCTGCCAGATCGAACGCTTCGCAAAACGCAGTCCATTGCGTATCGGTCACGACTCCAACAAAAACCTGTCCGCCGCCCGCCGTATCAAACACATCATAGACAGCCCAGGCGGAGACGCGGTTGGGCATGGGGGCCGCGGGTTTTCCGGTAATGGCATACTGCATCATGTGCGTAGCCATGAGCAGCACGTTGTTTTCGAACAAGCCGGACTTGATTTCCATGCCAAGGCCCGTCGCGTGGCGTTGCTGCAGCGCTGCAAGTATGCCGATGACGCCGAACATGCCGCCCATGATGTCGTTGACCGAAGCGCCCGCGCGCAAGGGCCGTCCCGGCGGCCCGGTCATATAGGCAAGACCGCCCATCATCTGCACGACTTCGTCGAGCGCCGCACGATGTTCATAGGGACCGGCGAGAAAACCTTTCAGCGAGCAATAGATCAGACGGGGATTGGCGGATTTCAGAGCTGCATAGTCGAGGCCCAGTTTTGCCAGCGATCCCGGACGGAAATTCTCGATCACCACATCGGCGTTCGCCGCGAGCGTCTTGGCGAAAGCAAGACCGGCGGCCGATTTCATATCGACACTCACTGATCGCTTGTTGCGGTTGAAGCTGACGAAAAATCCAGCCCCCGAGCCGGCCAGCCGCCGCGTATTGTCGCCAGCGCCCGGCGGCTCGACCTTGATGACTTCAGCGCCCAGATCGGCCAGGATCAGGCCGCAAGATGGCCCCATGATCATATGCGAGAATTCGATCACGCGAATGCCCTCAAGGGGCAAGGTCCGGGTCATGTACGAGGTCCAGTTGACAGAATACGAAATGGTTCGGAAAAGAGCCTAAAGGCTTTGACTCCAAAGTAAAAGGAAACGCCAGATGAAAATCCGCGCCGCTGTGTTTCGTGACGAGTCCGGCCACCCCACTATTGAGGAAATCGATATGGCCGGTCCCGGCCCCGGAGAGGTTCTGGTGCGGATGGTGGCGACGGGCGTTTGCCATACCGATCATAAATCCGCTGGACCTGGACCCGTGCCAAAACCTGTCGTTCTTGGCCATGAAGGTGCGGGCGTAGTGGAAGCCATCGGCGCCGGCGTCACCAAAGTCGTGCCCGGCGATCATGTGGTGATGACCTTTGGCTCATGTGGCCGCTGCATTTCCTGCGAGGAGGCCGAACCTGCATATTGTCACTCGAGCTTCGATTATTGTTTCACCTGCAAGCCACCGGGACGCAGTACATATTTGTCGAGCGCGAAAGGGCCCATCAACGGGTATTTTTTTTCGCAGTCGAGTTTCGCGACTCATTCGATCGGTTTTGAGCGCAACATCGTCAAAATTCGCAAGGATGTCCCGCTTGAAATCATGGGGCCGCTTGGTTGCGGCATTCAGACAGGCGCGGGCGCTGTTCTCAATGACTTCAAACTGCAGCCCGGCAAGACGCTCGCTGTTTTCGGCGTTGGCGCGCTGGGCCTGTCCGCGATCATGGCCGGCCGCATTGCAGGCGCTTCGCGTATAGTTGCGATTGACCGGCACAAACATCGTGTAGATCTCGCCAAAGAGCTGGGCGCACATGACGGCATTGTCGCAGGCGCCGAAAGTGTGACTGCCGACGTGATGAAGGCTGTGCCCGGCGGCGTCGACTTCGCGCTTGATACAACGGGCGTTCTCGGCGTCATGCGCCAGGCCATAGATTGCCTTGCGCCGCGCGGAAATGCGGGTTTCGTCACCAGCCCCTGGGATGGCAGCGAACTCGGCCTCAACGTGCGCAATCTGCTGATGGGCCGTAAGGTGCGTGGCATCATTGAGGGCAATTCCAATCCTGACGTCTTTATCCCGCGCCTTGTCGACTACTGGAAAGATGGCCGCTTCCCCTTCGACAAATTGATCAAATTCTACAAGTTTGAGGAAATTGATAAAGCCTTCCATGACAGCGAAACCGGCGATACTGTAAAGCCTGTCTTGCGAATGGCGTGACATCAACCTCTGGTGACGTGTGGAAGAAGATATTTCTATCGCCGTCGAAACAGGCCAGGCCGGCTTTGCGCGCGTGGGTCGTGATTTGCGTGTGCTGTCCCGTACAGGACGGTTGAGCGCGTGGCTGCCGGAACCAGGCCAATCCTGCTGCGATACCGCGCTGCTCTTTGGCATGGAAGATGATCTGCTTACCCTCCAGAAGCAGGATCGGAAACATCTCACATTGCCGGGCATCCACGTTCAGGAAATGGGCGATGGACCGCGCGCCAATATCGTTATGACCTGGGATGCAATGCATGAATCTTATCTCGTGCTGACGATGGCCGATTATGGGGCGGGGGAGATCGAGGCTTTGCTCACCGCCGAACGGCGCAACAAGCAAATGTCGGACGAGCGGCTGCTGGCCGAAACCGAGCGTGCAAATATACAGACGCGCATCAACGCCGTCGCGCAGGAGCGTGCCCGTATTGCCCGCGATCTGCACGACACGCTTGTGCAGTCTATGGTTGGTCTGATGATGCAGATCAGGCTTGCCTTGAAGCTGATGCATTCCAACCCCGAGCTCGCCTTCAAGGAATTGAGCGCCACTGAAAGGTTGGCCCATGAAGGGCTGGACAGCGCCCGCCAAGCGCTGGGTGAAATCAGGTCCAGGAATTTCGAAGTAACAACACTGGGGACATCCATTCGTAATGCGCTCTCGCAATTGCGCGCGCGCCTCAATATCAAGGTTTCACTGATCATGGATCCGGCCGCAGACGATCTTGGCGGCGAAATCGCTCTGGGGCTGGCGCGTGTGTTTGAAGAGGCGCTGCGCAATATCGAACGTCATGCCCGGGCGCGCAATCTCGAAGTGGCGCTGCGCATAGAAGGGAGCCAGGACTTGCCGGTGGCAAGGCTGAATACCGCGGACGACGGCATCGGCTTCAATAAAGAACTCCGTCCAGAAGGGCATTTCGGCCTGGAGGGGATGGAAGAGCAGATTGAGCTGCTGGGCGGCACGCTTCAAATCGACAGCCTGGAAGGCAAAGGCACAAAGATAGTAGCGGTGATTCCTGTGCCGGAACTTTAAGCTGACAATCGTATAATATGTGGCCGGGACGAATCGAGAGGGCAGGGTTGCAGCCGATGAGTGAACCGAAAATACGGCTGTTGATCGCGGAAGATCATCAGGTCGTGCGAAAGGCGTTTTCTGCGCTTCTGTCGCTCGAAGTGGATATGGATGTTGTCGCTGAAGCCGCAGATGGTGTGGAAGCTGTCGAGAAGGTGCGCGCGTGGCATCCCGATGTCGTGCTCATGGACATTCAAATGCCGCGTATGAACGGGATTCAGGCCACACGCACCATCAAACAGGAGTGGCCCGCAACCCATGTCGTCGTGCTCACGACCTATGAAGCTGAAGATGTCGTGTTCGACGCCATCATGGCGGGCGCGCAAGGTTATCTTCTGAAAGACGCCGAAGAAAGCGAAATCCTCGCGACCATTCGCGGCGTCATGCGCGGTGAAACCAATCTGTCTGCGCGCATTGCCAACAAAATCGTCGCCGAATTTCGCCGTTTGCGGACAGGCAATCCGATGGTCGTCAGTGAAGAGGATTTCGTGCCGCTGTCGGATCGCGAGGACGAGATACTCGCGCTGATCGGCGAAGGCCAGAGCAACAAGGAGATTGCGCGCAGGCTCGATCTGGCGGAAGGCACCGTCAAGAATTATGTCAGCCGGATCCTCGACAAACTACATGCGCGCAGCCGTACCGAGCTTGCAATCAAGGCGCAGGGCAGGCCGAGGCGATGTCCCGGGGAATGTTGAAAAAGGAGGAGCGGCGTTGCTCGCCTTGAGCCGGTAGGCTCGGGGTGCTGATTCCAACAAAGGAAAGCAACGCCATGAAGAAAGATATCACATCGACGGCGATTCCCACGCATGCCCTGAAGAGCGAGGCGATGGCGGGAATGTCCGCGAGCTTCGAACAATTCTGCCTTGCCGCCGGGATCGAGGCGCTGAGCGAGATGATGGAGCAGGACGCGGTGGCGGCCTGTGGGGCGCGCCACGGGCGCGGCGAGGGACGCAAGGGACACCGCTGGGGGCGCACGAAGGGCAAGATTGGCTTCCATGGCGGCAAGGTCGAGGTCGAGCGTCCGCGCGTTCGCGGGTTCGATGGAGGGGAACACGTGCTGCCAAGTTGGGAGAGCGCCGTTGACGAGGATTTGCTCGGCCAATGGGCGATGAACCAGATGCTGATCAACGTCTCGACGCGCCGGTTCAGGCGATCGGTGCGCCTGCCCGGAGGAGACGTTCCAGCGTCCGACGGGTCTGGCCTGTCGAAGTCGGCGACCTCCCGCCGCTTTGTCGCGTTGTCGACGGCGCGCATGAAGGCGTGGATGGAAACCCCGCTCCACGATCTCGACCTGCTGGTGATCCAGATCGACGGCATTCACAAGGATGAAGACATGCTGCTCGTCGCCGCGCTCGGCATCGACGCAAAGGGCGAAAAACACCCCCTTGGCGTCGTCGAAGGCGCGACGGAGAACGCGGCCACCGTGCAGGCGCTCATCGACAATCTCGTCGAGCGCGGACTGGACCCCGCCGTCCGGCGGCTCTTCATCATCGACGGTTCGAAGGCGTTGTCCAGGGCCATCAAGCGAACCTTCGGACGCGACACGGCGATCCAGCGTTGCCAGATTCACAAGGCCCGCAACATTCTGGAGCGGTTGCCCAGGTCGATGCGCCCTTCCGTGAAACGGGTTCTGCGGCAAGCCTGGGAAATGGACGACGCCGTGAAGGCCGAAAAGCTCCTGCGCAATCTCGCCCGTCGTCTGGAAGCCGATTGGAGCGGCGTTTCGGCCTCGATCCTCGAAGGGCTCGACGAAATGCTCACGGTCACGCGGCTCGGGCTGCCCAGGGAGTTGCGCCGCTCGCTCGCCTGCACCAACGTCATCGAAAATGTCATGGGCACGGTGCGGCGTGTCTGCAGGAACGTCAAATACTGGCGCTCGCCTTCGATGGCCCTGCGCTGGACCGCCGCCGCGATGATGGAAGCGAAGAAAGGTTTTCGACGCCTGAAAGCGCACAAGCATCTTCCCGCTCTTCGAGCGGCCCTCGACAAGCAAGGCTTGGCAGCCTCATCGGCCACGCAGCTTGATCAAAACGCGAAGGCGGCATAGCTTTCACACAGCGGCGTCCGTTCCGCGAATTTCAACATCGAACGGGACATCGCCCAGGCCGAAAAGATAGAGCCTTTTCCTACCCGCCACGTCGCCGCACCACGTCCATCGCCAGCGTGTTGAACAATTCGCGTACGCCTTCACCTGTTTTGGCGCTGGTGAAAAGCAATTCACTGGTGTGCAGGCCAGCCGGTTTCAGGTCGATCGAGTTTATGTCGGCCAGATCGCTTTTGTTGATGACAGCGCGAACCGGCCGGCCCGGAAAATTCTCTTCGAAAGCAGCGAGAAGTCCCTTCAGTTTTTCGATGGTCGGCGGACGTGAGGCATCGGCGACCGCGATGGCCCCGCTGGCGCCTTTCACATAGGCCGTATCAAAAATCCTCTGTCCAAAATCGCCATCCGTATCCCACAGCATCAGGCGCACAGTTTCTTCGCTATCTGAGGGCGTCACATCGCAGGTCTGGATGTCGACGCCGATCGTCGTCTTGTATTCGCCATCAAAGCTGTCGCGAACGAAGCGTTTGACCAGCGAGGATTTGCCAACGCCGACTGCGCCGAGGATCATGATTTTGGCGCTGATCATGGCGATGCTTTCTCGCTCTCGAACAAAGTCTCAAACTCAACGCGCCTATTGCTATGGCCAGCGGCATCCGGGGAACTGTCTATCTGGTTCGTATAGGGCCGTATCGCGGTCACAATGCGTCCAAGCTCAACGCCGCGTTCACTCAACATTAACGCAACGACACGCGCCCGGTCCTGCGCAATTTTCTGGTTTGTCGCAGTTGAACCGGAATCGCTGGAATAAGAAACAACGCGCACGCCGAGTTTGGCCGCGCGTAACAGCCCCGCCAGTTCATCAAGATTTTTGGCCGCAACAGCAGGCTCGCGCAAAACGGAGTCGCGCTCAAAGAACACGGCGTTGCGGCGGGTAAAGCGCTCGACAGCGCTGCGCGGATCGGAGGCTTGCGTCTGAAGATCGGTGACTCGCGCGTCCAGCGAAGCCGCTGTATCCGCGAGGCGTTTATCGATGCCAGTTATAAGAGGCTGCTGAGCTTGCAGGCCCTGGCGCAGCTTTTCGAGCTCCACATTGAGGTTCGTCAGGGCCTGTGTTTGAGCTGCTGCTGACTCCTGTGCCGATTTCGCCTGTGCCTGCGCGCTTGATTGCAGGGCGTCGAGGCTGGCGCGCATCTGTTCCAGGCTGCGGATAGCAGCGTCCTGGCTGACCACGATCGCAAGATTTCCACTCACCGGATAGTCTGCCGCTTTGGATTCAACAGCCTTGCGTAGCGCCTGAGCATCCTCTGCGCTCGGGACAAGCCCGCTAATCGTGATTTCGCGGCGGCTATGATCGACCTGCAGCGAAACTGGATAGGCTTTTATATCCGGGCGCGCCTCAGTCTCCGCGACAAACGCGTTGCGCACGCTATTTTCAAAACTAGCACGCGCCCATGTTCGCCAGCCGAAATAGCCAAGGATTGCGAGCAACACAGCAAGGATAATCCACGCGCCAAGATTGTTGGATTTCTTTTCGGCAGCCGGCTGCGAGAGCGCATTGAGCGAAAGGGCGGCATCTTCAATGTCGGCGGTTGCAGGGGGCGCACCATCGCTCTGTTGTTCGGCAAGCCGCGCAAAGATTTCATGCACGTCCTGCTCATCCTGAGTATGCAAGGGACCTGTAAACTCACCCGCGATGATGGAGCGCGAGGAGGCATGCAGCAGTATGCGGCTGGCGCCCATATCTATGGTGCGCAATTCACCCGATTCATGCTCGAACACCGAAGCTGAGAATTCGGTGATGGCGGCAATCATCCCGCTAACGAGATCGGAGCGGTCATTCACGCCCGGCTCGTCAGCCCAGCTTCCCAACAGCGTCCCACTGCCACGTTCCAGAAACAGAAGACGGCGCAAATGGGGTCTTGAGGCTTCGGCCAGCAGGAGTTCGCTGAGCGGCCGGCGTGTCAGCCAGGATTTCAGCCTGAGTTTCCACAAGCGCATCGACATCATGGTGTCGACGCGTTCGTTGATATTTGTAACCAGCGAGCGGAAAGCGTCTGCGACGGCGGCTGCCACCAGCCGTCCGGTTATCGGATAAAGAGCCTCCACCATCATGTCGCGGGAATTTCGGATCTCAGACTGAATGGCCGCGACGACGACGGGCGCCACCGCGCGCGCGAGTTCACGATGCTGGCGCCCTTCGGCCTGCCTGAAGGCGTCGACCAGGATTTCAGCTGTAGCGTTTTCCAGCCGCTCTTTGTTGCCGACCCGCTCGTCCAGCGCATTCACTTGCGCATGCAGGCGTTCAAGCCGGTTCGCCTCCGGCCGGAGCAGAAGATCCTTCAGCCGCGCAAGTTCACTCGAAGCTTCCCTCGCGGTTTCAGCCATTCAAGGTCAACGCTTTCTGCCGATAGCGCCCATACTGCGGACTGACGTGCCCAATTGCACGATGGCGTCACCGATTTCCGCAATAGTCGCCTGGTGGCGTTCCTCGGTCTGCGCCTGCAATTCGCTGATGCGGCGCTCGACCTGATTGAACCTTTCGTTCATTTCGGCGGCAAGCTGGTCGATCTTGGCGTCGAGCTGAGTGGTGCGCTGGTCGAAGGACCGGTTGGCTTCACCGAACAGAAGTTCGCGGACTTGATTGATCGTCGCCGCTGGATCCTGTTGAGGTGTTTCATCCGCGGCAGTTTTTATTGCTTCACGACGCCCCGACATCAAAATTCCTCCGTACCTCAAACGCTATTGAAATGTCTGTTTAAACTTAAGCTGGTTGTCACGCCAGCTTGATAGGGGCTTGAAAATTTCTCACCAAAATCGGAAATTGACACTATTTCAGTGCAAGAGCATGAAACTTCGCAATAAAAATGAAAGCGCGCCCTTGCGCTTTCCTGCGACAATTTGTCCATAACGGACCGGGCTGTCTTGGAACGCAGCCTTTTCGATGGTGTGGATGAACTATATTTACGTCAATTCGAAACTACAAAAAACCGTTCAATGTGGGCGAATTCAATGTTGTATGTTACACAGCTTGGCCGCTAAAATACCGTCTTGTGCCCTATCTGAACGCCCGGCAATCGCTTGTACGCAGAGCTGAATTTTCCTGAACCTCTCCGTTTTTGTCCTGCAAA
>CANJJI010000168.1 GCA_947474545.1 Beijerinckiaceae bacterium
GATGCCTCGCAGACCTGGCTGAACGATGTCGCCAGATTGATGAACGGCCGCCCCAGAAAAACCCTCGGCTGGAAAACCCCTGCCGAGGCCATGGCCGAAGAAATCAAAGCCTTCAGTTCAACCGTTGCACTTGATGTTTGAGACCAAGAAGTCCTGTCCTCAACGGACTGCCAAGCGCGAACGCGCTGATGCGTGGGAATCACAATGATTGGCGAATTAATCATTGTACCACTTGGTATGAGAATCAGGCGGGTTGTCAGCGCTTGCGTGCGGCGGCGGGAACGGGAGCAGGCGCGGGAACATTGTGGGAAGCGTTAAGGTCCCAGCCCTTGCTCTTGAGCGGATCCAGGCGCGTCCCTTCGGACGCATCAAGAACCCGGCGGACCTGGGGGCGCGGCGGAGCTGCCTGATCATTGTCATGAACAGCCAGCGTCTCAACCGGGCCTGTCGGCATTACACCGCGGCCATACATTGCCGAGCGGGTGTTCATGTCGTTCTTGCGCGAAGCCTCGACCGGATAGGTTTCCAGATTGGGCTGATCTACCGGACCGCTTTCATCAACCGGGCCGTCCAGAGGCGACGCCGGGTGATTGACACCGGCAATCTGTATGCCGAGCTCCTTGATACCCTTGGCGAGCTTGAAGCGCGATGCTGCATCGGGAGCCTCCGCCGCTGGCGATACGGAAGCGGTAGCAGGTACAGCAGCCGGAGCTTCCGGCGCAGCGATGGCGGCTGGTTTTTTGGAAAAACCGGGCGGGAAGATGGGCGCCGCTGTGGGCATTGTCGGCGCCGGCTGATCGGGCGCATAGGCCAGCAGACCCGATTTTTCTGCTATCTGCGCAACCACCGGAGCAGCGGCAGGCGCAATCGCGGGCGGCACATTTGGCGGCGGAGCCACGGTTGCGGTCCGCTGCGAGGGAGCTATGGCCGGCGTGCCTTTCGCTGATGATTTCAAAGCCCGCCCGAGATCAGCAACGGCGACCGTTTTGCCGTCTATGGCTGTGGGAACTTCGCCAAACACCGCCCCACCGGGCAGATCGCTCCGGCGTCCGCGATTGGGACTAGCTGCGTTTGCATCCGGTTCGATACCCGGCGCGACACGATCATTGGATTGATTGGCATCGGGCGATGCCCCGCCCGTTGCGGCTGGCTGAGCGGCACGCTGGGCGGCCCGATCCCGTTCGATTTCACGCCAGCGGACGACATTGCGGTTATGTTGTTCGAGGGATTCTGCGAAAGTGTGACCGCCCGTCCCGTTTGCAACAAAGAACAGATCGTTGGTCCGCGACGGATTAGCGACAGCCTCAAGCGAGGCCCGCCCGGGATTGGCAATCGGTCCCGGCGGCAACGCTGGAATTACATAGGTATTATAACGCGTAGCCTTGGTGATTTCATCTTTCTGGATAGGGCGACCTAACGTACCCTTGCCTCCAACGAGCCCATAAACGATGGTCGGATCAGACTGAAGTTTGATGCCGCGCCGCAGGCGATTGTAAAAAACCGAGGCTACACGCGTACGCTCGTCCGAGCGGCCGGTCTCTTTTTCGACGATAGAAGCCAGCGTCAGCAGCTCCATCTTGGAGCGGACCGGTAGTTCGGGAGAGCGCCGTTCCCAAATCTGGTCCAGAACGCGGGTCTGCTGATCTCGCATCAGTCTTACGATACTGGCGCGCGCCTGTCCGCGCCGGACGCGATAGGTCTCCGGCAAGAGCGTGCCTTCGGGCGGAATCTCAACGATTTCGCCTGTCAGTAGATCGTTCTGGCGCAAACGCTCCACGATCTGTTCGCTCGTCAACCCTTCTGGAATTGTCACGGAATGCAGGACTTCGCGGCCGGAGACCAACGTATCAATGACGTCATTCAGGCTCGCATGTTCCTTGAACAGATATTCACCAGCTTTCACCTGAGACCATTTGCGGTCGATCACCAGGAACGCCTTCAGGACGGTGGGCTGATCTACAACGCCGGCTTTTTCAAGCTGGTCGATGATTTCGGAAACTTCCGTGCGCGGAGCTATGAATACAACTTTTTCAGACTTGAGTGGCCCCGGTTCGGTCAAGCGGCTCGACACATAGGCCAGCATACCAATGCCAACAACGGCCACTATCAGCAGGAATGACATGATTCCGCTGGCCGCAGAGAGCATTGGCCGCTTCTTGCTATTGGGTGTCAGGGGCGGTGGAGGTGGCGTTTCGGGATGCAGAGCTTCTGTCGGCGTCTGCAAATTCGGGCGCCGGCCGAAGAAGCGAGCGGCTCCGCGTGGCTTTTGGCCACCCGTTTGCGCGCCGCTGTCCTGGGACTGGTTGGTTTCCGGTGCCGCCATACCTGAACTTAACCCAAACTTGCGCCAAATACCGGCGTAGGAAGTAACCCTGCGTCTACCCTAGTTCTCAATGTGGCGAAATTGGTTCGGCCGCCAGCTCGCCTATCATGGTTAATTCACGCCGGTCATGCAACCCTTTGGAAGATCAGCGAAGCGTTGGTCCCGCCAAAACCAAAGGAATTTGAAAGAACTGCGTTGATTTCGCGCTTTCTCGGCGTATGCGCCACCAGATCGATTGCCGTTTCGACGGAGGGATTGTCCAGATTGAGAGTAGGCGGGGCAATCTGGTCACGCATGGCCAGAATCGAAAAAATCGCCTCGACGGCTCCTGCAGCGCCAAGCAGGTGGCCAATGGCGGATTTGGTCGACGACATCGACAATTTGCTGGCGGCGTTGCCGACGAGACGGGTCACTGCGCCAAGTTCGATTTCATCGCCAAGCGGCGTGGAAGTACCATGCGCGTTGACATAATCAATATCGGATGCGGTCATCCCAGCCCGCTTCAACGCAGCGGTCATGCAACGAAATGCGCCGTCGCCATCCTCTGACGGTGCGGTAATATGGTGAGCATCGCCTGACAGGCCATAGCCGACCAGTTCCGCGTATATGCGCGCGCCACGCGCTTTGGCATGCTCATATTCTTCGAGCACGACGCAACCAGCGCCCTCACCCATCACGAAGCCGTCCCGATCCCGGTCATAAGGACGCGACGCCATGGTGGGGCGATCATTAAATCCTGTGGATAGTGCGCGGCAGGCGGCAAACCCTGCCATGCCGAGCCGGTTGATAGCTGATTCTGCGCCGCCAGCAACCATCACATCCGCATCGCCCAATGCAATCAGGCGTCCAGCATCGCCGATGGCGTGTGAGCCGGTCGAGCAGGCTGTCACAACCGAATGGTTTGGACCCTTGAGGCCATGCATGATGGAGACGTAACCGGAGACAAGATTGATCAGACGCCCGGGAATAAAGAAGGGAGAAATCCTGCGTGGGCCTCTTTCCTTCAGCGTAATCGACGCTTCATAAATGCCGCCGACGCCGCCAATGCCAGATCCGATCAGAACGCCTGTGGAAGTCTGATCTTCATAGGATTTGGGAGCCCAGCCTGCATCCGAAAGCGCCTGGGTTGCTGCAGCTATGCCGAAAAGTATGAAGTCGTCGACTTTACGTTGTTCCTTGGGCTCCATGTAGTGATCGGCGTTAAACGTACCGTTCGAGCCATCGCCACGCGGCACCTGGGCCGCAATCTGGCAGGCGATGTCGGAGATTTCGAAATGTTCGATCCTGCTGACGCCACTCTGGCTGGCCAGCATCCGCTTCCAGGTTTCTTCGATCCCGTTGGCGAGCGGCGAAACAATTCCAAGGCCGGTTACAACTACCCTTCTCACGGGCCCCTCCAGTCGATTCATCCACAGAGTTTTGCACTGCGCACAGTGCGGCAGATGCGCATTTAGCGCAGCTTGGCACAAGTTGAAAGGCTGGTAGCCTGAATTCGCCTGGTCCCCGCACCGTCAAACAGCGCGAGTCCAGAGCGCCAATAAGCAACAAGGGCCGGGTTGGCCGGCCCTTGCGGAAGTATCTGGTTTCACTGGACAGCGGCAACGGCCCGGTTTCCTCACAACGTAACGTGCGGACGCACCAGCCAGCCCTACCATTCCCGTATCAGGCAGTTTTGGCCGATTCCAGGAACTTTACCGCATCGCCGACGGTCGAAATCTTTTCAGCCGCATCGTCGGGAATTTCGACGCTGAATTCTTCCTCAAATGCCATCACCAACTCGACCGTGTCGAGAGAATCGGCACCGAGATCGTCGATGAAATTGGCAGCCTCAGTCACCTTTTCGGCGTCAACGCCGAGATGGTCCACTACGATTTTCTTTACGCGCTCGGCGATGTCGCTCATCTCTATACTTCCCTGTTATTGCAGATATTATGTTCCCACCCGGGCAGACATGAGCAAAGTTTCACCCTCATCCCACAGCCCATCGACGCGCGCCGATCCCGGAATGACGGGGCTCGTAGCATACTTCATTCTGCATTGCGAGAGGCCGTAAGCAAGACAAAAAGGGGAGTAAGCGGCCCCTGGTGCAGCTACCAGCCGTCTCAAATCATGGCCATCCCGCCATTCACATGCAGGGTCTGGCCTGTCACATATCCCGCTTCCCGGCTCGCCAGGAATACAAGGCCCGCTGCGATGTCAGCCCCTTCACCAAAACGGCCCGCAGGTATCCGTGCGAGCGAAGCTTCCTTCTGTTTGTCGTTGAGCGCGTCTGTCATCGGGCTCGAGATAAAGCCCGGCGCAATGCAATTGACGGTGACATTGCGGCTGGCGACTTCACCAGCCAATGATTTGGTCATACCGATCATTCCAGCCTTGGACGCCGAATAATTCACCTGTCCGGGATTGCCAGTGACCCCGACAATCGAGGTGATCGAAATGATGCGCCCGAACCGGCGTTTCATCATGCCCTTCACAGCAGCGCGGGACAGCCGGAACGCGGACGTCAGATTGACCGCGAGAACCTGATCCCAGTCTTCATCCTTCATGCGCATGAACAGGCCGTCGCGGGTGATGCCGGCATTGTTCACGAGTATATCAAGCTGGCCCATCGCAGCTTCTGCCGCGGGGACCAAAGCTTCGACAGAATCCTTGTCTGCGAGATTACATGGAAAGACATGAACGCGATCTTTCAACTCGCTCGCGAGACCGGCCAGCGCCTCTGCACGCGTCCCGGACACGGCCACCGTCGCGCCCTGGGCGTGAAGCGCGCGCGCCATCGCACCGCCGAGGCCGCCTGTCGCGCCCGTTACGAGCGCATTCAGTCCGGTAAGATCAAACATGCTTTGCTCCTTCAGGCGCTGCGCGCCTTGAATGTTTCTATATCCGCAGGGGTCCCGATTGAAGTTCCGGTTGCGCCATCGGCAATTCTTTTTACGAGTCCGGACAAGACCTTACCTGACCCTATCTCATAAAATGATTCAACGCCTTCATGTGCCATGTAAACCATGCATTCACGCCAGCGTACCGTGCCGGTGACCTGTTCCACGAGCCTCTGGCGGATTTCCGCGGGGTCAGAGGTTGCAGACGCCAGCACATTCGCCACCAACGGTACTTTTGGTGCTTTGATATCGACCTTGGCGAGCGCCTCGGCCATCGCTGTGGCTGCGGGCTTCATCAGTGCACAATGGAACGGCGCGGAGACCTGCAACATCATGGCGCGGCGCGCACCCTTAGCCTTGGCGATCTCGACGGCGCGTTCGACTGCGGCCCTGGTTCCTGACGCCACCACCTGGCCGCCGCCATTGTCATTGGCAATCTGGCAGACGTCACCCTGCGCAGCTTCCGCGGCGGCGGCGACACCTGTTTCATAGTCAAGACCAAGCAAGGCAGCCATGGCCCCCTGCCCCGCTGGAACAGCCTGCTGCATGGCGTCGCCGCGCAGGCGCAACAGGCGGGCTGTATCAGCCAGAGTGAAGCTGCCAGCGGCGGCGAGCGCCGAATATTCACCCAGTGAATGACCGGCCACAAATTTAACATCGCGAGCAAGATCCAGCCCGGCCTCCGCTTCCAGCACACGCATGACAGCCATGGAGACAGCCATCAGGGCAGGCTGTGCATTGGCCGTGAGCGTTAGTTCTGCTTCCGGCCCTTCAAACATGAGCGTGGACAGCTTTTGTCCGAGGGCGGCATCGACCTCTTCGAAGACAGCGCGGGCGGGCGCAAATGCCTCGGCCAAAGCCTTCCCCATGCCTGGAGCCTGTGAACCCTGTCCGGGAAATATGAATGCGATTGCCATCTCAGCGAGCCCCTCGGGAAAGCCGGGCTGGTCGCATTGAGGGGGCGGAGAGTCAAGGGCTCAGCAGGCGGGTGCCTTCTCCCCGATTGAACTGCAATGCCGGTGAGATTGCAAAAAACTACCAGACAGGCGTCGATTTTCAGTGGGGCTGTTCGTCTTCCATTTGCCCGGACCGCAGCCCTGTCCAAACGCGTCCGAAAACAGGAGATAGATTATGACTTTCCAAATCACCGGCATCTATGCATCAGCCCTAGGTGTGCTTGCGATCATCCTGAGCTTTCATGTGATCGCCTATCGCGCCAGGACCAGTATCTCCCTGATGGACGCCAACGATCCGCAGATGGCCGAACGCATCCGCAGGCACGGCAATTTCATGGAATATGTGCCATTGGCGCTGATCCTGCTGGCGATTGCCGAAGCGGGCGGCGCGCCCAAAACCTGGCTTCATATGGATGGCGGCATCCTGCTGGCGTCTCGTCTCATCCACCCCTTTGGCATCAAGCACGACTATGCCAGCGCTCCGTTGCGCGTGGCAGGCGCTTCCGGCACTATGATCGCGATTTTGATCGCTGTCGGACTGATCGTCTGGAAACATCTGTCCTGAACCGGAAATATTTTCAGGCGAATGTCGAATTCCCCGCACCCCAATCGTCCTCTGCTTGCCAGCCTTGAATACCGGGCGAGCAAACCATCAGACTGCCTTCCAACTGGAGACTCACATGAAATATCTCGCCTTGATCTACGCAGCAACCAATGCCGGCCCCGCTTACGGTACCCCCGAATTCGGTGAATTCATGAAAGGTTATGAAACCGCCACCCAGCGCTATAGGGCCGATAAGGTTTTGATCGCTGGCGAAGGGTTGAAGCCCACTTCAACAGCCACCACCGTGCGTGTTCGCAACGGCAAAACAGAAACCATGGATGGCCCCTTCGCGGAAACCAAGGAAACACTCGGAGGTTTCTATCTGCTGGATTGCGCCAACCTCGACGAAGCCATCAAATACGCGGCCATGATACCTTCAGCCAAATTTGGCTGTGTCGAGGTTCGCCCGGTCATGGAATATTGATCTGCGGGTGCATCGCCCGAGGCAATCTGATGGAACTGCCCCCTGAAGCCAATGCACAAACAGTCAACGCGCTCGTGCGGCGTGAATGGGGGCGGCTTCTATCGTCCCTGATCGGCAGTTTACGCGACTTCCAGCTTGCCGAGGATAGCCTTCAGGATGCTCTGGAATCTGCGCTCATCCACTGGCAGCGGAGCGGCTTGCCCCGCTCTCCTTCTGGCTGGCTGCTGCAAACCGCCCGCCGCAAGGCCATCGACCGTATCCGGCGCAACAAAAATTTTGAGAGGAAGAGCGCGGAATATGCCGCGCTGATCACGATGGAACAGGATGCTCCCGAACCACCCGAAGACCATTCTATCCCCGATGAACGCTTGCGCCTCATATTTACTTGCTGCCATCCCGCATTGGAGGAAAAATCCCGCATCGCCCTAACCCTGCGCACACTGGGCGGGCTCACCACCCGTGAAATAGCCCGTGCTTTCCTGGACAAGGAAGAAGCTATGGCGCAACGGTTGGTGCGCGCCAAACAGAAGATTGCAGCCGCAGGCATTCCCTATGTTGTTCCGGATGCCGAAGCCCTGCCAGAACGTCTCGCGTCCGTGCTCGGCGTCCTCTATCTCATATTCAACGAGGGCTATGCGGCAACATCAGGCGACACATACCTACGGCACTCGCTGTGCGAGGAGGCCATCCGTCTCGCACGCATTTTGCACGCCCTGCAGCCTGGGGAACCCGAGATCATGGGGCTCCTGGCGCTGATGTTGCTGCATGATTCCCGCAGGTCTGCTCGCAGTAACATGGAAGGTCACATGATCGCGCTGGAAGATCAGGACCGCCGTCTTTGGCATGCGGACCAGATTGCTGAAGGTATCGAGCTTGTTGAACAGGCGCTGGCGCTTGGCCATGCTGGACCATATCAACTGCAGGCGGCCATCAGCGCTGTGCATGCCGAAGCGCCGTCACTTGAAGCTACGCGCTGGGAGGAAATCGTTGGGCTGTATGATATATTCTTGCAGCAGCAACCCAATCCGGTGGTCAGGCTCAACCGGGCGGTGGCTGTCTCCTTTGCGCACTCGGCGGAGGCTGCGCTGACAGAACTGTCGTCCTTGAACAGTGAACTCGCAGGGTACCAGCCTTTTCATGCGGCTCTGGCAGATTGTTTGCGGCGAAGTGGACTCTTGAAAGAGGCACAGGCTGAATACGGCAGGGCGATCGAACTATCGGGCAATCCTCGCGAGCGGGAATATCTAGCTTTGCGAATTTCGAAAATGTGACGATGGTTTCAGAGTATTGGAATTATGCCTGCGGACAAATTGCATTTTAAGAATCACTCGCCATATTTGAATTTCGTGGCGGGGTGGCCCGGTTCAATACGGTCACCTGCGCCAAACAGCTTGTGCCTGAATGCACCTTCCCTATACGAGCTTTTATAGACGCCCCTGTTCTGCAATTCCGGCACGATCAGGTCAGCGAAATCGATGAGGTGCTGCGGTTCGCCTGAGCGTTGCAGGTTAAAGCCGTCAATATCGGCCTCCCCCATCCAGGACTCCAGTTCATCGGCGACCTCGGACGGCGAACCCACGATGAAACATTCGCGACCCGCCTGCGGACCGAAACTGTTGATATCCCGCAGTCTCTCAAGGGACTGGCTTTCCTCCAGAAGATATTCAACGACAGTGTTGATGCCTTGGCTTGCCGGGCGCTCGCCTGCAGCTTTTTCCAGTTCCTTCGACAGATCGATACCAGACAGTCCGGAAAACAAGGCCAGCATCCCCTCCGCGTTGACGTGCTTTGCTATCCTCTGGCGCTTCTCCCGCGCCTCGGCTTGTGTTGGCGCGGCAATCACGGTCGCCATCATGATGAGTTTGATGCGGGCGGGATCACGGCCTGCGGCGCAGGCCCGTTCCCTGATTTCCTTCACACGCGCGGCGGTTTGTTGTTTGGGCAGGCCGGAGAGAAAGATGCATTCGGCATGTTCGGCTGCGAATATGCGCCCGCGCCGGGATCCGCCGGCCTGATACAGCACCGGCGTGCGTTGCGGCGACGGCTCACTCATATGCACACCCTGCATCTTATAATGCTTGCCTTCGTGAGTGATGGTGTGAACCTTGTCGCCTCTTGCATAGATCCGGTTCACGTTGTCCCGGACGACGGCCCCATCCTCCCAGCTGCCCTCCCATAATTTGTAGACGACCTCCATGAATTCGTCGGCGCAATCATATCTTTCGTCGTGCTCGCGCATTTGATCCATGCCCATCGCGCGGGCGGCGCTGTTCTGGAATCCGGTGACGATATTCCAGCCGATGCGGCCTTTGGTGAGATGGTCGAGAGTCGAAAACCGGCGCGCCAGCGTATAGGGTTGTTCAAACGTGAGATTGGCGGTGACGCCGAAACACAGATGCTTTGTCGCCATCGCCATGGCCGGGACAAGCATCAATGGATCGTTCATCGGGAACATGGCGGCCCGTTCAATGGCGGCGCGGGCCGATCCTTCATAAACATCGTAGACGCCGCTTGTATCGGCAAAGAAAAGCGAGTCGAAAAGGCCGCGCTCTGCAATGCGTGCGACCTCAGTCCAATAGTCCAGCGACGTATAGTCCGGTGCGCCGCTGCCGGGCAGGCTCCACAGGCCAATCCAGTTCTGGCTGGGTGAATTGGCGAAAAACGCGTTGACCGATGAGCCAATTGCAAAACCGCGATTGCGCGCTGATTTTTCGCCCTGAAAGGGAATAAATCGAGGCATCCGGGTCCGAACCTGGCATGGTGTTTCCACGACAAATCACCAACAGGCGAGTGCCTCGAAATGCCTCTGCGCGAGACGCTA
>CANJJI010000169.1 GCA_947474545.1 Beijerinckiaceae bacterium
CGCGTCCGCAATCACGGAAAATGGGCCATGCAAGGCCAGAACGGTATGGCGAACGCCCGGAAACAGCGCTATCCGGCAAAATCAGCCCCAAGCTGGCGAATCCCCCGAAGAGTTTTGCAAGAGGCTCTCTTGTCATACTGCAGTGTGAGAGAGCCCGAGAGGGTACGTTGCTCCTTGTGACACATCGCATCGTCCAGGCTCTCGTGTTCTGACAAGGGCCGGTGCATGTCCTTGGGGTTGCGCGGCTCTTTGCCGAAACGGGCATTGTGTTGCGCCACAAACGCGTCAGCATAGACATTGGCTGCCTCAATCGTGCTGATGCCGGCAAGCCGCAGTTCCTTCACCAACCGGTCCTGTAAGGTCTTGTTGGCCCGCTCTACCCGTCCTTTGGCTTGTGGAGAGTTGGCGCAGATAATGTCGATATTCAACTCGCGCAGAGCCCGCCCAAATTGCGTCATGCCCGTTGTCGCATCGCGGCTGGAAGCGTGAGTGGTCCTGAATACCGCATGCTTGTCGGAATAGAAGGCCAGAGGCTTTCCATAGCGGCGCAAATAATCCTTCGTGGCGTTGAAATAGTCGAACGCGTTTTCCGAGGCGGCGAACCTAAGATGCACCAGTTTGCTCGTTGCATCGTCGACATAGACGAGCAGGGCGCATTTAGGTCCGCGTCCCTCAAACCACCAGTGATGTGAGCCATCGATCTGAATCAGCTCACCAAAACAATCCCGGCGATTGCGCGGCTGATAAACCCCCTTTCGGCGCTCGGTACGGCTTTTCCAAAGGCCTGCCGCCGTCATCCATTGGCGCAATGTCTCTTTCGACAGAGATACGCCGTGAACGGCTTCAAGTTTTTCCATCGCAAAGGTCGGACCGAAATCAGAGTAATGTTGTTCAACGAGGCCGACAACGTAGTCACGAAATCCACTTGAATATTGCCGGTTACTGGGAAAACCACGCTTCCTGGATATAAGGCCAGATGCCCCGGAAGTTCGAAAAGCCAGCACCAGACGGGTCATCTGCCTGCGGCTGATACCCGCCAGCGCCGCGCCCTGTGTGACGCTAATCCGGCCAGCACAGATGTCCTCGATAACCTTCAGCCGATCCAGCTCGCGTTCGCTCATCGTCAATAATGCCATCTGCAAGCCCCACATGTCCGAGCAGCAGGCTCGGGGAGTGAGACATCTCTAAATTGCCAGAGTGAGACATTACTATTTTGCCGCTACAATCGCTAATTCGCATAATCTATATTATGGAACCTAAATAGTCTATCTGAAACTACTGGCATAGCTCAGTCTGTTATCACCATCCCATCGTACGCAACTTCTACTCCCTTTGGTAATTCCGCGCCCAGCCGCTCGTAATCCATATCTGTATGCAGATTGGTCAGCACCGCGCGGCGCGGTCTCATTCTGCCAATCCAGTCCAACGCTTCGGCCAGCGAAAAATGGCTGGGATGGGTCGTATAGCGCAAGGCGTCGATGATCCAGACGTCGAGATTTTCGAGCCAGCGGATCGCAGCCTCGGGAATACCAACCACGTCAGGTGTGTAAGCAATGCCGCCAAAGCGAAAGCCCAGCGCCTTGCAGTCGCCATGATCAAGTTCGAATGGCACGGCTTCCACAGCGCCGCCAGGTCCAAAAACCTCGCATTTTTCGCCTGAAATAAGTCCTTTGGCGTCTAAAAGCGGAGGATATTGGCTGCCAGGCGGCGATTTGAAGATGTAATCGAAGCGGCTCGTGACAGTTTCGGAAGTCACAGCGTCCATAAAGATGGAAATGCGTTTTCCCGCCAGGATGACCAGCGGCCGCACATCGTCGATCCCATGCACGTGATCAGCATGGGCATGGGTCATCAGGATGCCGTCAAGGCGCCGTGTATCGCTGCTGATCAGTTGTTCGCGCAGGTCCGGAGACGTATCGACGAGGACGTTGGTCGTTTCGCCCGTGCCGTTACGCCGCTGCACGAGAATGGAGCAACGGCGTCGGCGGTTTTTCGGAACCTTGGGATCGCATGCGCCCCAGCCCGAACCCGGCCTCGGGACGCCGCCCGAAGACCCGCATCCAAGGATGGTGACGGCGAGACTCATGCGGATAGCGGCGGCATTTTCGAGAACAGGCGCAAGACATTGGACGTGGTGGCGCTGGCGATCTCGCTTGCGCTCACGCCTTTCACACCCGCCAGAACTTTAGCTGTTTCAGCGACATAGGCGGGTTGATTACGCTTGCCACGATACGGGATCGGGGCCAGAAACGGTGCATCTGTTTCCACCAGAAGCCTGTCCAAGGGAATGTCAGCAGCCGTTTTGCGCAGATCTTCGGAGTTTTTGAACGTCAGAACGCCCGAAAACGAGACGTAGAGGCCTAGTTCAAGACCCGTCATCGCCAGAGCATGAGACGAGGTGAAACAGTGGAGCAGGGCCTTGAAAGCCCCCTTCCCCATTTCTTCTCTGAGGATGTCCCCCATGTCGTCGTCCGCATCGCGGCTATGGATGACCAGCGGCAGGCCCGTGCGCCGGGCGGCAGCGATGTGGGTGCGGAAGACCTGCGCTGCGATATCGCGCGGAGCCTTGTCGTAATGGTAGTCAAGCCCCGCCTCGCCGATGGCGATGCATTTGGGATGTTCGGCCAGACGAACCAGATCCGCGAGATCAGCGTTCGGCGCCTCATGCGCGCGATGCGGATGAGTTCCGACAGAAAACCATACATTATCATTAGCTTCGGCTATATCGCGATAAACATCGTAGCGGTCAATCCGGGTCGAGATTGTGATCATCCGGCCAACGCCAGCCGCACGGGCAGCGGCCAGCGTGGCGGGCATATCCGCCGAAAATTCGGGAAAATCGAGGTGGCAGTGGGAATCGATGAGCATTACGCGGACCTGGGCTTTGCCCCCTCCTCTACCTCCACATAACGCGGGAAAACCGGAACGGGCGGCGGCAGAGCAAGTCCACCGGCCAGCGCATGAGCGGGACCGGCATGGGCGAAATCGCGGACATCGGGCGCTGAAGCCACGAGGTCCAGCAATTTCCCTGCAGAAGCCGGAATGACCGGCTGCGCCATGATCGCCACCACGCGGATGACTTCAGCCGTCACCCATAGAATAGTGCCCATGCGCGCCGCGTCAGTCTTGCGCTTGGCCCAAGGTTCTTCACCGGCAAAATAGCGATTGGCGTCGGCGACGACTTTCCAGATATCGGCCAGCATCTGGTGCAGTGAGAACTCCTCCATGGCCAGCCGGGACTTGCCCGGCAGGGCATAGGCTGATTCCAGTATCTCCTTGTCCGCGCTGGTCAATTCACCCAAAATGGGCGCCCTGCCCTCGCAATTCTTGTTGATCATCGACAGCGAACGTTGGGCGAGATTGCCCAGATCATTGGCTAGATCGGCATTAGTGCGATTGACGATTGCCTCATGGGAGTAATTGCCATCATGGCCGAACGGGACTTCGCGGAGGAAGAAATAGCGCAACTGATCGACGCCAAAATGGGTCGCGAGCGTCTGCGGGTCGATCACATTGCCGACTGACTTCGACATTTTCTCCCCTCGGCTGAACAGAAAGCCGTGGACGACAATCTGCTTCGGCAATTCGATCCCGGCCGACATCAGGAAAGCCGGCCAGAAGATAGAATGGAACCGGGTGATATCCTTGCCAATCACATGCGCGTCCGCAGGCCAATAATGCCAGTCGCGGGCGTCTGCGTCAGGATAGCCGCAGGCGGTCAGATAATTGGTCAGCGCATCGACCCAGACATACATGACATGTTGGTCATTACCGGGCACCGGAACGCCCCAGTTGAAAGTCGTCCGGCTGATCGATAAATCCTGAAGTCCTCGTTTAACAAAAGCCTTTATCTCATTGAAATAGTGTGAAGGCGTCACAAAATCTGTCTGATTTTCGTAAAGCGCCAGTAGCCGGTCTGCATAGGCTGAGAGCTTGAAGAAATAGCTTTCTTCCTCCACCCATTCGACGGGCGTTCCATTCGGCGAGAGCTTGCCGTTCGGACCTTCGGTAATCTCGCCCTCGTCGAAATAGGCTTCCTCGCGAACTGAATACCATCCGGAATATTTGGCGAGGTAGATGTCGCCGCGTCTCTCCATAGCCTCCCATATGGCGCGGGAGGCGGCATAATGGCGTTTCTCCGTAGTACGTATGACGTGGTCTGCGCGGGCGTTCAGGAGTGTGCCCATTTCGTCGAACTGCGCCGCAGTCCGGTCGGCCAGTTGTTGTGGCGTAATGCCTTCCTTGCCTGCCGTCTGCTGCATCTTGAGGCCGTGCTCATCCATGCCGGTGATGAAAAACACGTCGCGTCCGTCGAGCCGCATGAAGCGCGCGATGGCATCAGTCGCAATGCGCTCATAGGCATGGCCGATATGTGGCTTGCCATTGGCATAGGGAATAGCGGTTGTGATGCAGAATTCTCGGCGCGAAGCCATACAACGGGTCCGTAATAAAGCGATCAGGCGGCCCGCCGGGCGGCTGCTGCCAGATCTGTGAAGAGCGACAGGATGAGCGCGCGGCGGTCGAGATTATAAGTGTCAGTCTCGTGCGCCGAGCGTGCAAACTTCTCCCACACCTCGGCATAGGGCGCAAGCTGCGAACCGCGCATGCCGCCCTGCTCTGCGCTAACGCGAACGCGCGCGCCGATCCAGTCATAAATGGCCGCCTGCGCAGCTTCGTAATCAGCTGTAGCGTCACGCTTGCTCACATTTTCAGCCAGCTGGAGCACTTTTTTCCAGTCAACGTTGGGCAAACCTTCCAGAAGCTGGTCTATTTGCCCCATCAGCTTGAGCCCGTCGCTCCCCAGAAGCCGCAGGGCGTCGCGAACCGACCCGCCCGATCGGCCGGCAGCTGCACGGATTTCTCCCGGGTCCATTTCCCACCATTCGCCACCAAGCCCAGCAACCGCTTTGGCAACATCGCCTTCAGAGAGCGGCGACAGCGTCAAAAGCCTGGATCGGGAACGGATCGTGGCCAGAATTTGCGCTGGGCGGTGGGACACGAACAGAAACAACGAACGCGGCGGCGGTTCTTCTATCAGCTTGAGCAGCGCATTTGCCGTGGCGCGGTTCAAATCCTCGGCGCAATCGACGATAGCGATCCGCCAGCCCCCTTCCGCTGCCGCCTGCTGGAAGCGCGACATCACATTGCGCGCGTCGTCGACCCGGATTTCCGTATAGTGGCGCTTGTTTTCCTGGTTCCATTCGCGCCTGAGCACCGAGAGGTCACTGTGCGCCATCGAAAGGATACGCCGGGCTACCGGGTGATCAGGGCTGACGAAAAGGTTGCTTGCCTCGCATACGTCTGCAGATTGTGGGTCGGGATGTGCCAGCAGAAAACGCGCGAACCGCCAGGCTAAGGTCGCCTTGCCAATGCCTTCGCGCCCGCCAATGATCCAGGACTGGGCCAACCGTCCTTCCCGATAGGCTTCGAGCAACGTCAACTCTGCACCGCTATGCCCAAAAAGTTCAAAGTTTTCACGAGGATGAGGTGCTTCTTCGAAACGGTCACTTTCAGGAGAAGCTTCTACAATCCCTCGCGGGCGCGGGGTGCGGGCGGGCGCGCGGCTCATGGTTGGGTCTCGCCGGGTCTCGAGCCCCCCGAACCTTCGATCACACGGAGTTTTCGCGCATTCTCCCGCGCTTTGCCGGGCCTGGCCTTTGCCAGAAGCCGGTCTTCAACAACCGCCCAGATGTTCTCTTCAACCTTGTCCGGCGCTTGCGAGGCATCAACCACCACACACCGCCCGGGCTCTGCCTTGGCTGTTGCAAGAAAGCTTTGCCTGACATGTTCGTGGAACGCGTTGTTTTCGCTTTCGAACCGATCAGCGCCTTCGCCACGCCCACGCGCTCTGGCGAGCCCGGCTTCAACCGGGAGGTCGAGAATGATTGTCAGATCCGGCATGGTCTGGCCGGCGGCTACTGCTTCCAGTTCCCTGATCAGCGCCTGATCGACTTTTCCACTGGCCCCTTGATAAGCGCGGGTGGAATCGGTGAAGCGGTCGCTGATCACAAAACAACCCTCCTCCAGCGCCGGACGGATCGTTTTGTCGATATGGTCGATGCGGGCGGCGGTGAAGACCAGCGCTTCTGCTTCTGGTCCAAGTGGCGCGACGGCGCCGGACAACAGTAGGCGGCGCAGGCGCTCAGCCTCTGGCGAACCTCCCGGCTCGCGCGTGGCGACGGTATCGATTCCCAAGCCCGCCAGACGCGCAACCAGACGCTGGACCTGGGTAGACTTGCCCGAACCCTCGCCGCCCTCAAATGTGATGAACCTGCCCTTCAAAGGCCTGATATTCTGAGGGCCGGAGGCTTTCGCCACCATCTATTTTTCCTTGTTGGTGTATTTTCGAACCAGCGCCACACTGTATTCGTAGGCCGCGTCAAAGGCGCGCGAGTAGAGCGGCCCTGCCTTCACCTCAGTAGCGGTGTAGAGCGGCGCGTCAAGCGCCAGTTCCTTGCCTCTGTAAATGCGCAGGTTTGCGACCTTGGTATCGGAGGCAATGGGCGCGACGAGCGGTCCTGTATATTCGATCTTGCCGGACAGCCGTTCAGATGCGCCGCGCGGCACCATCACGCGGATAGGAGTTTTGGACACCAGCGGGACGCGGCCGATATCGCCGCCAAACACGACGGCGGCGCCAATGTTCTCGCCCATCTTGAATACGTCTCGCGTATCGAAAGCACGGAAACCCCATGTCATAAGTTTGCGGGCTTCTTCCGCGCGGTCCTTGGCGCTTTTGAGACCGTTGACGACAAGAATCAGGCGCTGTTCCCCCTGCAGCGATGAGCCGATGAGGCCGAAGCCGGAATCATCGATATTGCCGGTTTTGAGCCCGTCTGCGCCCATATTCATGGTGAGCAGCGGATTCCGGTTCATCTGCTTGATCTTGTTCCAGGTGAATTCAGGTTCGCCGAAAATCTTGTAGAGGTCCGGATAGGTCTTGATGACATGAACAGCGAGCTTCGCCAGATCGCGGGCCGTGACCTTCTGGCGCGGATCGGATTTGCCCCACGAATTGGTGAAGGTCGAATCGCGCAGGCCGAGTTCGCGTGACCGCTTGTTCATGATCCCTGCAAACGCGTCTTCTGTTCCGGCGATGCCTTCCGCCAGGACGATGGCCGCATCATTGCCTGACTGGACGATCAACCCGCGCAACAAATCGGAGACCTTGATCTGCTCATGCAGCTTGGCGAACATCGCGGACCCCCGCGAGAGAGCGCCGCCGGTTCGCCAGGCGTTCTCCGACACGCTGAACTCCGTGTCGAGCGTAATGCGCCCTTCTTTGATTTCGTTAAAGACGACCTCTGCCGTCATCACCTTCACCATCGAGGCAGGCGACATGGGCGCGTCGGCGTCCTTCTGAAACAGGACGCTGCCAGTGTCAGCATCCATCAGAAGCGCCCAGCGCGCATTCGTCTGGATTGCCTGGCTATGGCCGGGCCCGGCGAAGAACAGCCAGCCGCTGACTGCGGCCAGCAGGGCAATCAGGTAACGAAAGACCGGGTTGGCCGACAGGGACATGAGCTCGACATGGCATTCGTTGTGGACGCGCTATCCTAATGGCATGTCAGTATTTGTGCAATTCTTCCGGCTGTTTGGTTCGCACTGTTCTTAACGGCGCAGGGGAATAAGCCCGTCGGCGTTCAGGTTCTGAAATGGACCGCGTTTTTCCAACTTGCGTCCATTGACCGTGTCCGGGCTGAATGGCGCAAAGAAGGTCGCGCTGGACGCCTGACGGCGCGGAGCCGAAATCGGTACCGCAGCGCCTGGTATTGTCGCAAGATCCAGCGGCCGGGATGGCGGCATAGGAACGGCTGTGGAGCCGCCACGGCCCGAGCGGGACACCTGAGTCACGTTCTCTTCCGGCTCTGAAACCAGCTGCGGCTGAAGGCCCGGCGCCGTCTGAGCGGGCGTAAACTGGGATTGGGCAGGACGCTGCTGTGGCGCGATGGCAAGGGCTTGCTGCGGCGCCGGCTCGGGCGAACGGGGCGCGGCAGGTTCCGGCGCCCGCTGGATAACCGGTTCAGGAGCTGGCGCAGGCGTGGCCGCCGCGAACATCGTGCGCGCGATTCCGGGTCCGCCATCCAGATTGGCCGGCGAACCATCGGTGCGCAGACTGGCGAGTAATTGACGGTCGTCTGACCCGGCAACACCAGCGGGGCGGAGATAATCGACCTTGACGTCGGCAGTGCCGAAACGGCGGAAATCCAGAGCGTCGGCAACGCGCTTGGACAGATCAATCACCCGGCCGCCATGGTAGGGACCGCGATCATTGACGCGCACTACAATGGACCTGCCGTTCTTGAGATTGGTGACCCGCGCATAGCTGGGCAGAGGCATCGTCGGGTGCGCGGCGGAAATTGCCGACATATCGTAGATTTCCCCATTGGCGGTTTTCCGGCCATGGAAAGCATCGCCATACCAGGAAGCCCTGCCCGTCTGGCTGGAGCCAGCCTGAAATTCCCTCGGAAAATAGCGCTTTCCCGCGACACTATAGGGCTTGCCAATCATGGCCCTGCCACCGCCACGCGGGATTGGCCGTCCGTCGTCCACAACGCGCGGACTGGCAGTGCCGTAGCGGCCTTGCGCAAAATATTCCCGCGTATTGGGGTCACGCCGGACGCCGCCGGCCGACTCCTGCGGTTGCTGGGCGCATCCTGCCAGTGTCAAGCCCAATGCCATCAGGCAGCCGAACGTAAAAAGACCCGTCGAGGCAACGCGAAGTGGCGCTGCAGCTGGTGTAGTCGCAGGAAAAATTGTCATTACGCGGGACGCATCACTCAAAACAGGCACACAATTTCCACGATGAGCACCCGCCACAGACGAGCAACCACCGATCAACAATCCATAGTATTCTTTGTTTTGGCTAAAGAAAGGGTTAAATCTCAAGCTGTTTGGCCCCGGCGGTTTACAATTGGCGGATCACACCTGCGACCCTGACCGCTCAAATGCGACCAAAATGGGGCCTTGGCAAGTGAGCCTGCCTGAACTGCGATTCGGGAAAGCACGAATCGCTTCTGGACAAGCAGCTTTTTGACGCTTGTTCCCATTGTCCGCTTGAAAAAATCTGCTGGTTCTGTTCAACGTGCGCAATCAGCAGCGGAGATTCACTCGTCCCCGCACCGCTGGTGTTGGAGAGGTGGCCGAGTGGTTTAAGGCAGCGGTCTTGAAAACCGCCGATGGCGCAAGTCATCCGTGAGTTCGAATCTCACCTTCTCCGCCACTAAACCGCTTCGAACTGCCCCCAGCCCTGTTCGAGACGCGAAAATCCCCAGGGTTTCCGCAGGTTTTCAAGTTCCGACCGAACCTCTGAGACTGCCGCGCGCACCAAAATCGGTCTCAAAAGCGCTTCCGTCTCATTCCGACCGAACCTAGGTCCCGTTGGTTCGGGCAGAATTTCCGGATTCTTTTCAAGGCGTTAAAACTCCTGCGTAGGCGATCTATTTGCGATGGATCACTTGGTCTCGAGATCGCTAAAACCTCAGGTAGGCGTGGTGGAGCGCATTTCTGCGCCGTGCAGACCTAAGCCACACCTCCAGAACAAATTAGGCATCCAACACACTAGACGCCACCCGCTTTAGCCGCGTGAAGACGTAATAGCCTTTGCTGAGCAGGCTGGCGCTAAACACTTCCCTGCATTAGCATTTGCGCGTCGCGGTGGACACTGACCGCACAAAATGGGCCGACAGGTGTTACGGCTTGGGGGAATGCATAAGAGGGCTTCAGGATGTCGGACACAACTACGCCCGCGATTTCGTCCGCATCATTCGCGGAATTGATAGAAATTGCGCAACGCGAGAACTGGTGTGTCCGTCCTGGCTGCACAACCTGCGGTTCCTTGCCGTTCCGGAGGGCTCTGCGAGAAATTCCCCGTGACGAGATTATAGCCAACCTCAGATTGATGACACACGGGTTCCTCGCCAATAATTCCGACATGTTCCGGTTGATCATCTGGGAGACATCATTCCTCGGCTACGGAGGGGAACTGTTGGAACC
>CANJJI010000170.1 GCA_947474545.1 Beijerinckiaceae bacterium
AAATTTGTGCGCAGGAACGCGGCAGCATCCTCGATATCGTCAATGCGCGGGCAGACAAAGAAGCTTTGGCCGCCGCGATACCGCTCACGCAGCAGGGCTTCGCGGACAATCAATTCATCGAATGGTGTAACAAAGCTGCGCACGGCCAGCCGGTCGACTGGCGGCGTTGCGATGATCGAGAGTTCGCGTACGCCCGTCAGCGCCAGCTGCAAAGTGCGCGGAATAGGCGTTGCTGAAAGCGTGAGCACATGCACTTCCGAGCGCAGTTCTTTCAGCCGCTCTTTATGGGCCACGCCAAAATGCTGCTCTTCGTCGATGACGACAAGTCCAAGGTCTTTGAACTTGACCTGTTTACCAAGAACTGCATGTGTGCCAACGACAACATCTACGGCGCCGCTCTCTATGCCGGCGCGCGCGGCCTTCTGATCGGCAGTGGTCACCATGCGCGAGAGTTGAGCCACATTAAGCGCGCTGCCTGCAAAGCGCTCGCTGAATGAGCGATAATGCTGGCGCGCGAGCAAAGTCGTAGGCACGACAACTGCGACCTGCTTGCCGTTTGAGGCTGCCGTAAAAGCAGCGCGCAAGGCGACTTCCGTCTTGCCGAAGCCGACATCGCCGCAGATCAGGCGATCCATGGGACGCCCGGCGTTGAGATCGTCGAGTACGGCACTGATGGCCGCTTCCTGATCTTCTGTTTCCGTATAGGGAAAGCGTGCGCAGAACTCATCATAAAGCCCTTCAGGCGCCGGCAGTTTCGGCGCAGCATGGGTCATGCGTTCTGCCGCGATGCGGATCAATTGATGCGCAATCTCGCGAATGCGGTTCTTCATCCGCGCCTTGCGCGTCTGCCAGCCTGCGCCACCGAGTTTGTCGAGCTGCACTTCGGTATCTTCCGAACCGTAGCGCGAAAGCAGTTCAATATTTTCGACCGGCAGAAACAGTTTGTCGCCGCCCTGATAATGCAGTTCCAGACAATCGTGCGGCGCGCCAGCGGCCTCGATCACTTTCAGGCCAATAAAGCGGCCGATGCCGTGATCCACATGCACGACAAGATCGCCCGCCGACAGTGCTGTGGCTTCTGTCAAAAAGTCCTGCGCCCGGCGGGTTTTTCTGCGCCCGCTGACAATGCGGTCACCCAAAATATCCTGCTCGCCGAGGACAACGAGATCGCCCGCTTCAAAACCCTGTTCGAGACCGATGACGGCCAGAGCAACCTTGTCGCGCGGCAATTCCAGCGCCTGCGCCAGCGAGCTGACATATTCACAGGATTTGAGGCCGTGCTCGGCCAGCACATGCGACAGGCGCTCGCGCGATCCATCTGTCCAGCCTGCAACAATCACGCGCCGTCCGGCAATCTGTTGTGCGCGGATGTGATCAACGGCGGCCTGAAAAACATTTATGTTTTCGTTGCCCCGTTCGGGCGCAAAATTGCGTCCGGGCCGTCCACCGCAATCAGCGATTTTCTGCTGGCCTTCGGGCACTGCAAAGGCCGAAGTCTGGGCAACACAGGCGGCATCAAGTCTGACGCGCCATTCGGCGGGTTCGATGTAAAGACTGCCGGGCGGCAAGGGCTTGTAAATCGCGTTGACCGGATCTGAATCGTATTGCTCCTTGCGCGATTCATAATAGTCGCGGATTTCGTCGAGCCGCTCATCAGCCGCATTATCTGTCTGCGTATCCAGCATCAGCGGTGCGCCGTCGAGATAATCGAAGAGCGTATCAAGCTTGTCGTGGAACAAGGGCAGCCAATGTTCCATGCCGGGAAAACGGCGTCCTTCGCTGATGGATTCATAGAGCGTGTCGCCGCGCGTATTGGCCCCGAAGGTCGCGACATAGCCCTGCCGGAACCGGCGCATGGTCTCTGTCACGATCTGCACTTCGCTCATCGGCACCAGATCGAGCGCGCGCAATTGCATCGTCGTACGTTGCGTCTCCGGATCAAACGCGCGCAGGGATTCCAGCGTATCGCCGAAGAAATCGAGCCGCACCGGTTGCGGCATGCCCGGCGCATGAAGGTCCAGAATACCGCCGCGCACCGCATATTCACCGGTGTCGCGCACAGTGGTGGAACGCAGAAAGCCGTTATTTTCCAGCCACAATGTCAGCGCGTTCATATCCACCGAATTGCCGGGCGCAGCCGAAAAGCTCTCGCGCTCCATAAAGGCGCGCGGCGGCACACGTTGCAATATGGCGTTGATCGTGGTGCTGAGAACGCGCGGACGCGATTCCGAAGAGCGTGTGCGCGCAAGGCGTGACAACACGGTCATACGCTGCGCCGCAATCGCGGCATTGGGTGAAACGCGATCATAGGGCTGGCAGTCCCAGGCGGGGAAATCCAGAATCTCTATATCCGGGGCGGCAAAGGTGAGAGCATCCACAAAAGCGCGCGCGCGCTGCCCGTCCCGCGCCACATGTACGAGCGCGGCAGAGCGCTCAGGCCCGCTGGCGGCAAGCGCGCGGGCGATATCGGCTGCGACGAATGCATCGAAACCATCGGGTACGCTGGCAAGCGTTAGCGAAGCGCCGCGCGAAAAATCCTTGAGGATGGAAGCGAGCTGCCCCGGCAATTGGCGCGCGGTTTTCCCACTAGACATGTATCGGCCCGTCATGGGTGTGAAACGCCACAAGCGCCCGCCAGATGGGCGTGTCATAGTCAGGATCGACAGGCCATTCGCCGGTGAACCAGCCCAGGAGATCACGGTCCGGCACTGCGCTCAGCAAAATCTCGAAGGCGTCGAGATCGCTGTCGCTCATGGCGGCAATTTTCGCATCGGCAAACTGGCCGAGCAAAATATCCATCTCGCGCATGCCGCGATGCCAGGCCTGAAACAGCGCCCGGCGGCGGCGCGGATCAAGGCCCGCAGTGGAAATCGTGGTTCCGGTCATCGTCGAATCCATAGGTCATTGCGCCCGGCGGGAAACCGGCGGGCGTGAAGGGTTCATATAGCGTTCCTGGCGGGAAATGTCAGAGGGAAAAGATCGACGGACGCCGCTAAAGCGTCTGCCGCAGCGCCTTCGCGTTGACGCCATAAATCCATTCCAGTTTTGCGTGCAAAAAATCAGAAACCGGAAGCCAGCCATGCACGGCGTTGGCGTAGAACGCGATATAGACCATGATCAGGGCAATGCTGAGCGCCCCAAAACCCTGTTTCAGGCGAACCGTGTGGACGAGCCAGGGAAACTGGCTTTTAACGACTTGCTCCCGGCCTTTAACGCCAGAATCAACGGCCAGACTGTTTGTCCAGAACAGCACTGCGACTGCGAGCCCGGCGGCGAGCATAGAGACCATTTGAAAGCCGGATATCGCGCGCCAGTCGATCAGAAACAACGAGGCGACGACAGCGGGCAGCGGCGCATCGCTCAGGTGATTCAGGAGCAACGGCTTCAGGACATTGCCGAATGCAAAGCCGGTGATGGTGAAAGCTGCCGAAACCAGCAGCGCCCATGAGTAAAACTTGCGGTAAGCGTCGGCCTTGAGGCCATCTATGCCGCCGTCCACCTTCGGTGCGCCGCCGATAATGAACAAAATCCACCACAGCCAGAGCGTCGATTTCAGAATGAAGCGATAGGCCCAGCCGGGGAGGAACCAAATGGGTGTGATGATAAACGCAAAACATGCCAAAATCTTTTCGGTGAAATCCGGCTTGCCAAAGTCGCGCTTAGCGATGTCCAACCAAACGCCGAAGCGAAATTCATGATCGTGCTTGAGCCCCGGTAGCAATTCCGGCGGATGCAAAGGCGCCGTGAGAAAAGCGACTCGCCGGACGTTCGCGGGCATTTCTGCATAACCAGCAAGGGTATGAATAATCGTGGCGAATATCCGAGCGCAAATCGCCCAGATTAATATTCCCACAGCGAAGGCAGGCGTTAAGAACGCTCCCACTACCGTTCCCACTACCGTTCCCACTACCGTTCCCGCTACCGCTACCGCTCCCGCTACCGCTCCCGCTACCGCTACCCCTGCTACCGCTCCCGTTAGCGCTTCCGGTCCTGCTTCCGGTCCTGCTTCCGCTCCTACTGCCGCTGCCGCTAGCGCTCCTCCCATCAAGGCAATCACATAGCCAAACAGCACGCCACGCCAAAATCCTTCCCACCAGCCAGTATCCAACAAAAACATTTTGGCCGCCGGATAGCCGATCGCCACGCCTGCGACAATGCCAATACCCACGCCTATCCAGCCCCAGCGCTTTTGAAGGCGGCTCACCGCAGCCTTGCGCGCCTCGGGGTCCTTCGGCCATTCGATGGGAAAAAATCCTTTATCGAACAATTGAGCGCCCCGCTTCACCGATTGTGGCGAGCGGAACAGTAAAAGCGGCGCAATGAACAGACTTGAATAAAGAAGGAGAAAGGTCTCCCAGCGCAGCGCCACATACCAGAACACGCCAATCGCGAGTGCAGTTTCAGCCATCGCCCAGAACCGTAATTCGCCAAGTTCAATGCTTTCATCCGAAGAATGGAGGCTCCAGAAGCCGCGATCCTTGTTTGCCGAATCCGAAACGTCCATTGTGAAATCCAAATGCCAATCTGTCTTGAGCGAAGTTAGTTGAGCCGAAGCGAAGCGGCAATATGAATTGGTAAGCTTCGCGCCAGCCAGAATCTGCTAAAAACCCATCAATGCGTCCTGCCCTGCTCAACCCTCTCTTCGCTCCTCTCCACACGCTCAAAGGCGTGGGGCCGAAAACGGGCAAGCATTTTGAGCGCCTGCTCGATGTGCCCCAGGGCGAGCCGCGTGTGCTGGATATCCTCTTTCACCTGCCTCATTCGCTGATCGACCGGCGCGCGCGGCCCAAGATCAGGGATGCCCGGCCTGATCAGGTTGTCATGCTGGAAGTCACTGTTGCCGAGCATCGTGCGCCGCCGGGGCGCAATTCGCGTGCGCCTTTTCGTGTGCTGGTGGAGGATGAAACCGGCGACATGCTGCTGGTGTTTTTTCTCGCCAATCGAGACTGGATCGAGCGGTCGCTGCCCATCGGCGCAAAACGCTGGGTCTCCGGCAAACTCGAATTATGGGAGGGCCATCTGCAGATGGTCCATCCTGATCGCGTGGTGGACGAAGCGGGGCTTGCCAAAGTGCCGTTGATAGAGCCGCTCTATGGCCTCACCGAAGGGCTCTATCAACGCAATGTGCAGCGGGCGATTGAAACAGGGCTGGAGCGTCTGCCTGCGATGCCCGAATGGCTGGACCACGAATATGTGCGCCAGCGCAAACTGCCCTCGTTCAACGAAGCGCTGCAAACCCTGCATCATCCCCATGAGCCCGGCGATATAGAGCTTGAAAGTCCGGCGCGTGTGCGCCTCGCCTATGACGAATTGCTCGCGGGCCAGCTCGCGCTTGTGATGGTGCGCGCCCATATGCGCGAAACGCGCGGGCGGGCGACGCTCGGCGATGGCCGCATCGCCGCGAAAATTATGGCCGCGCTGCCTTTTTCGCTTACCGGATCGCAGCAGCAGGCGATTGCTGAAATCAACGCGGATGTGGCTTCAGACAAACGCATGTTGCGTCTGGTTCAAGGCGATGTCGGCTCCGGCAAAACTCTGGTTGCGCTTCTCGCCATGGCCCATGCGGTGGAGGCCGGACGTCAGGCCGCGCTGATGGCGCCAACGGAAATCCTGGCGCGCCAGCATTTTGAACGGCTCACCCCTCTTGCGGAAGCCGCCGGCTTGCGCCTGACGCTCATCACCGGGCGTGATCGCGCGGCGGCGCGCAGCAAGGCGCTGGAAGCGCTGGCAGCCGGCCATGTGGACATCGCCATCGGCACTCATGCCTTGTTTCAGGAGAGCGTCAGATTTCACGATCTCGCTCTGGCGGTGGTCGATGAGCAGCATCGCTTCGGCGTGCATCAGCGCCTCGCGTTGGGAGAAAAAGGCGAGGCAGTCGATATTCTCGTGATGACGGCAACGCCCATTCCGCGCACGCTTGTGCTCACCTATTTCGGCGATATGGACGTTTCCACCTTGCGCGAAAAACCGGCGGGACGCTCACCCATCGAAACACGGGCCATGCCGCTGGAGCGCATCAACGAGGTCGTCGAAGGCGTCGGCCGCGCGATGGCTAAAGGCGCGCGCGTCTATTGGGTCTGCCCGCTGGTCGAGGAAAGCGAAGAGCTTGATGTCGCCGCAGCGCAGGATCGTTTTGCTGAGCTGGCGCAGGCCTTTCCCGGGAAGGTCAGTCTTGTACACGGGCGCATGAAGGGGCCGGAGAAAGACGCGGCCATGCTGGGCTTTCAGCGCGGGGATACGCAAATTCTGGTCGCCACAACTGTCATCGAAGTCGGCGTCGATGTTCCCGAAGCCAGTATCATGGTCATCGAACATGCCGAGCGCTTTGGCCTTGCACAATTGCACCAGTTGCGCGGGCGGGTCGGGCGTGGAGCGGCCAAATCCTCCTGCCTGCTGCTCTATAAGCAAGGCCTTGGCGAAGTTGCGCGCGCGCGCATCGAAATCATGCGCGAGACAGAAGACGGTTTTCGCATCGCGGAAGAAGATTTGCGGCTGCGTGGGGAAGGGGAAGTGCTCGGCACACGCCAATCGGGAGCGCCGGGTTTTCGCCTCGCCTCGCTCGAAGTCCATGCGGGCCTGCTCGGCGTAGCGCGCGACGATGCCGCATTGGTCCTCGCGCGCGATCCAAAATTGCTCAGCGAACGCGGAAAAGCTCTGCGGATATTGCTTTACTTGTTCGAGAGGGATGAAGCTATGAAGTTGCTTCAGGCGGGATAAACAGCCCTTACGCTGCAGCGCGCGGTTGCGCGCGTTCTTCGACGTCAGCGCATTCGATGCGATTGCGGCCATTATGCTTGGCGCAATAAAGCGCCTTGTCCGCATGGCGCAGCAAACGTTCGAGATCGTAACCCGAACGATGAGCGAAGGCGATGCCGATGCTGACTGTGACGCCAACTTCGCAATCGTCAAGCCTGAAGGGTTTCAGAGCGATGGCTTCACGCGCATTTTCCGCTAGGAAGAATGCATCCTTGGATTCAATATAAGGCAGTACAGCCACGAACTCCTCGCCGCCGAGGCGTCCAAACAAAGTGCGTGGCCCCAGCGCCGCTTTCGTACGAAGAGCAAATTCCTGCAGCACCTGATCGCCAGCCGCGTGCCCCCATCTATCATTGATAGTCTTGAAATGATCCAGATCGAATAGAAGGATCGTGCATTCGCGACTCTGGGCGGCGCATCTCTCAAGACTGGCTGAGCCGTCATCAAAAAAGGCCTGGCGGCTCGCTGCGCGCGTCAATTGATCCGTAGAAGCGACTTTGCGGATCGCGGCTTCCGCGCGTTCGCGCACGAGCGCCAGACGCAGAAATGAAATCGCGAGCGTGAAGATCAGTGCGATCCAGATTGTCCCGGCAACGGCAGGCGAGTTGAAGAAGTCCCGTTGATTGTCGATCTTGTGGACCAGGGCCAAGGGAATGCGCGCTGCATAGACTATGCCGAAAATTGTGCCCACGATGATGGTCGGCCAGTAGGAGATCAGACGTTCGCTGCGGCCGAGCCAATGTTCATAAACGCCAGCCAAAACGTAGGTCGAGATAATTGTCGAGCCGATAATCGTTCTGGCCGTCATCGACGCTTCGAAAGCCGGAACCAGGTTGAAGACGATCCAGGCGGCGGGTCCTGCTGCAAGGGCCACCCAACCGAAAGTGCGGCCTTGAAACACCCTGATGCCTGCCCAGGACAGTCCAAGGCATAAAATCATGGTGATATTGGCAAGGTGAATGGACAGCAGGTCTGGGATCTTGCCCCGCAGGACAAACAGGAGTGGAGCCGCAGAGCCGACGATGTTGCCCATGGCCCAGAAATACAGACAGCGCTCGGACTGGTTTTGCAGCCATGAAATGGCCAGCAGGAGACCCGTCGTGAAAGCGACGATTCCGCTGACCATCAGCAAAGTCGGTAGATGAAACGACATTCCTGCCCTTTAAACGCGGGCTCCTGATTTCCAGCCCGGAAGGCAAGTATGTCGGGGGATTGCTGACCTTGGGTTAACGGCGCGAACAAGTGGTGATCGAAATTAACGCATCCTGACCAATTCCAGAGAATGTCAACCCAGAACTCAATATATAACCATAAATATCAAATGGATAATGTCATTCAGGTCGACTTGGCAATCCCCGGCCGCTGTTTAGATCTGCGTGAAGCATAAAATCAGCTTGCGGACGCTGGCGCGCTCACGGCCCGGCCCTGCGCCGCCAGCTTGCCGAGTTTGGCTTGTGCATCTGGCTGGATGAGGCCTGCCGACATGATCAGCTTGGCGGCATCTTCCGGCGTCAGTGGAATTTCGATCACATCACTTTTGGGCAGATAGTAATAAAAACCCGTAGTCGGGTTGGGCGTGCAAGGCAGGAACACCGAAATATATTCAACCGGGCCCGGCAAGGCGGCCAGAATCGCGCCTGACGGCGGCGTTGAGATGAAAACGAGCGACCATTGTCCTGGTGCAGGAAACTGCACCAGACCGACCTTGCGAAAGCCGGTTCCTGATTGCGAGAACACCGTCTCAAACAATTGCTTGACGCTTTTGTAAATGCCGCGAACGACAGGCATGCTGTCGAGAATTGCCTCGCCCAGCCGCAACAATGTGCGCCCCGCCAGATTCGCCGCCAAAAAGCCGAGCAGCGTCAAACCGCAAAAGGCGAAAACGACGCCGAGACCCGGCACATAGAATGGCAGAAAGTTTTCCGGCCACCAGCTGGCGGGGATCAGCGGACGGATGGCGTTATCGACCGTCGTGACAAACCACCAGACAATCCAGGCCGTGACGGCCAGCGGACCAGCGATCACCAAACCTGTCAGGAACCATGTGCGCAGACCCGCGCCAAGCCGGTGCCTGTGCACAGGAGCGGCTTCCGGCGATTGCAGCAGGGGATCCGGTACGTCATTCATATCGGTTCGATTTCCAGTTAGATACGGCGCAAAACATGGGCATGTCAGGCCCCGAAAGCAAGCGCGCAATTGGGCGACTTATACCCATTTTCTGACGTTTTGATTTCCACCCCGCTCGTGTGCAAACCTCGAGCGCGGGCCTCTGGCCCGTTATTGCGCGTGAGCGTGATGAAGGCTCGCGCTTCAGCGCCAATAGCCTCGCCATGCCTTGCACGCGAGGGGATGTTGGAGGGGAATGCCGGATTGTCAGGACGTATCAGTCGCTGGTGGCAGCGCATTGCGGGCGAGCCAGTCGCATTCGCGCAGCACGTGATCGATCTCGAGACGCGGTTTGACGCGGAAGCCGGGCGCGCGGCCAGGCCGGACGGGCATTCTGAGTTTCAGATGGGGGAATTTCTGGCGCCGGGCCAGCGCGCGGGCCAGACGCTTGGCCTGATGCGGCAAATCCTCAAGTGCGCCGATCACGGCCTCAAGACGGCGCAGGAGATTGATAGGGCTTATGTCCTCGGTCTTTTTGTCCGGCACGGCCGGGGCGTCGAGGCTCTCCCTGAGCCTGCGGAGTCCCTCTTCGGTGAGCGAAATAATGCGCGGCAACGCAGCGGGGGCTTTTGGCTTGGGTCTGGTACGCCAAAACCGCTGCAAGGGATCGAAAAGCGGGAAAGACTGGCGCTTTTTTGCATCTCCCGTGCGAGCAAGAGCCGGGGGTACGGATGAACGCGACTGTGGCCGTAGCGGCGGCGCTTTAACGCCCGTGATGGTCACCAAAACCACAATCAACCGCCGCACCGCCGATTCAGCAGGACGCAACACCCGCACAACCGAGCGATGCAGCTCGACAGAAATCCGCGCAGGCCCGGTGCCCCCACCCAGCAGAGTGAAGAGCCCCGCGATGATGCGGGCGAGGAGGGTTTTATTGAGGTCTATGGCTGCGGGAATGTCCATGGCGGGTCATATAGAACAAAATAGGAACATTAGAGCCAATTGCAAAACCGCGATTGCGCGCTGATTTTTCGCCCTGAAAGGGAATAAATCGAGGCATCCGGGTCCGAACCTGGCATGGTGTTTCCACGACAAATCACCAACAG
>CANJJI010000171.1 GCA_947474545.1 Beijerinckiaceae bacterium
GAATACCCAGACACACGCCTAACGTTGCGCGTCCCCATTCACCATCGGGAAAGACGCGGCGTTTTTCGCGCAAGGCATCGCGCAATTCGATGAGTTCCGCGGCCCGGCCCGGATTTTTCGGCAGGGGAATTTCGCGGCAACCGTTGGCGTCATAAACGAATAGACCATCAGGCGATTGCCTGACGACGCCCCGTTCGCAGGACAGGATCGTTACGCCAAAGAAGGGTTGCTTGTCGCCGAATATGCCTGACATCGCTGGCGCGCCTTTTGCGCCGTCTGCATATTTGGCCGTGGGATCGAGCACGCCGGTACGCCGTTGTGCCGCATATCTGGGCGCCGAAACCTTGCCGTAGACGCCGATATTCCAGGCCAATTCGTTGGAATCGAAAAAACCATAGCCGTTGAAGCCGACATAGGCTGTCGCACCGTTCTCAAATTCAAGATGCGCCGTGTAATTGCCTTCGGTTGCAAAATTGGGATCGTGGCGGCCAGTATAGGCGCGCAGGCCCGTCACCTTCGATCCCATAATATGTCTGACGATATCGATCTGATGCGGCCCCTGCCGCAATACGATGCCGCCGCCTCTGGCCGAATCCAGTTCTTCGGCGAGGCGCGGACGTTGCAGCCAGTCATTATACAAAATAGTTTCGACTTGAACGGGCGCACCGAGTTCGCCGGCCGCGACAAGCCTGCTCATGGCTTCGATCGGCGGATCAAAAGTTTTGGCGTGTCCTTGCATGAGATGCACGCCATTCTCGCGCGCCGCTGCAATCATGCGATCACATTCTGCAATCGTCACGCCGACGGGCTTGGCGCAGATGACGTGTTTGCCGCCGCGCGCCACGATAACGCTGTGCTCGCAATGCAGGTGATTGGGCGTCTCGATCCAGACTGCGTCGATGTCCGGAGCTGATGAAAGCGCCTCTATGGTGTCATAGACGGGAAGGCCGTATTTGGCAGCAAAGCCTGTGCGGGCCTCTTCGCGCGTATCACAACCGGCTGCGAGACGTACGCCTTCTATCCCATCAAAGGCTGGCAGCACGAGATTTGACGCCGCGCCAAGGCCGGCAATAGCAACACGCAGATCATGGCCGGACACGGGCGTCTCCTCTCGTTTGCAATTTTATTCCGCTGCCAGGATTTTCTGCATGCGCTCGACAATATCAGGCGGCGTCGCCAGCGTCTCTTTCGTCAGCCGTTCAAGTTCCGCTGCTGTAGCAGGCTCAACTTCGTAGCCAGCCTTTCGCACTTCGGCGAGAAGCTCGGGGTCCTTCATGCAGGCATCGAAGGCGTCGCGCAGCAGTTTCAGTCTATCGGGGGGAATACCCGGCGGCGCGATGATCGAACGGCCGATGTCGCCGCTGGCGGAGGCGGTCATCAACAAGCGCCGGTCGGCTTCATTGTCGACCAATTCAGTTACGGCAGGCACATCCGGCAAATCCGGTGAACGACGCGACAGGAACTGAATGATGATGACAGCCTTCTTTTCATTCAGCTGTGAGCGGAACGTGGTTCTCATCGTGCTTAAAGTGGTCAGTGCACCATCCACTTCGCCGCGTTCCATGGCGAGCAGTCCTGCCGACGCACCTGCATAGCCGCGAATGGATTTGAAACGCGTTCCCGCCACGGCGTTCAGCAACCTGGGAAAGACTTCTGAGGGCGAGCCCGGCCCAGTGGAGGCGGTTGGAATGTCCTGGCTTTTGGCGCCAGCCATAGTGATGGCTTTTGATGTATGCCAGACGACATGAATGACGTTGTCTGCATTGACCCGGCCAATCCAGTTAAACTCGCTGGTTTTGTATCGCGCGCCTTTGTTCTTCAGCAATTCTTCCTGAACGACAGTCTGCGAGACGACGCCCATGGCTGTGCCGTCTTTCGGCGCAACGTTATAGAGCCAATTGGCCGCCACAAGCGATGCTGCACCGGGCATGTTCTGGACAGCGAAAGAAGGATTGCCGGGAATATGCTTGCCCATATGGCGCGACACCAGCCGCCCGAGCAGATCATAAGCGCCGCCCGGACTGTAGCCTACAGTAATGCTGATCGTCTTGCCCTTGAAGAATTGATCAGCCGGTTGCGCATTTGCGCCCGCAACACAAAGCATACCTGCGGCGATCACCGCAGCGCGCATACAAAAGCTGAAGGCAGGCCGTCTCATTTTGCAGGCGCGGTTTCGCGCACCTTGTTGCGCTCTGCCGATTTGAAGACTTCGATGATCTCCTCGCACATGGGCGAAAACGCCAGCATATGCGCGCGGAAACTGGCTTCGAACCCGCGCGAAAACATGTTGCCTGAAGGCTCCATTGGCAGGTGAATGACTTCATCAGCCGCCGGATCGCGATTGGTGCGGATGGGATCTTCGCCGCGTTCCACCTTCTCAAGCTCGCGCATGAGCATGCGGCGATAAAAGACGATGCCGCGATCGCTGGCGCCCAGGCTCTCATTGCTGCGATCAGCAATCTCGCCCTGTGTCACCCAGTTCATGATGTCCTGTGCATGAATATGCTTGAGCAGATATTCGCCGTTTTCATCCTTCACAGGCACATCATAAACCGGTGTGCGGGTTACGAGATGCTCGGGCACTGTCGCGCCTTCCGGCGGCACTTGCGCGGTGTACCAGAAATGCAGCGTGTTCGTATCGTCGACGGGAATGCGGAACTGGAAGCGATATTCCGTCCACTGGCCGCCTTTCACGCCGACAGCCAGCGCATTGGGGAAAATCAGGGGATGGCCGATTTTCCAATCGACATGATCTTCCGTCTGCCCTTCGAGCATGCGGCGCTTGATGATGCCCTGTTCGAACTCATCAAAGCCGATCTTGGCATGTTTGCGCGTCCATGGCGTTTTCAGGCCTTCGTCTTCGTGCATGAATTCGGTCATCGCGCCATGCGCCCATTCCACATGCACGGGATCGACCGAGTTCTCCATGATCTGCAGCCAGTTGCAGGGAATGACCACCCGGCCGATCTGCCGCATGACGCCCTTGGCGACGAGCCCGTCGAGTTTGGGCAGAACGGGTGCAGGGAGCGGCCCCATATAGGCGAAGATCAATCCGCCAAGCTCCTGCACGGGATAGCCTGCAATCGCCTTCTGGCCGAGCAACGCGTGGCGCGTTTCATTTGGCAATTCGGTGCAACGGCCTTCGGCGTTGAATTTCCAGCCGTGATAGGGGCAGCGCAGTCCATCCTCCGTAGGAATGCCATAGGCGAGCGACGCATTGCGATGCGGGCATGTCTCGCCGATCAGGCCCATCGCGCCGCTGCGGTCCTTGTAGAGAACAAGGTTTTCACCGAGCACGCGGACCTTGTGGGTCCATTTGTTTTCGATATCAGCTGCGGTTGCGATGGGCTGCCAGTAGCGGCGCAGCAAAGCGCCCATGCGTGTGCCGGGGCCGATGCGGGTAAGAACCTCGTTTTCCTCTTTGGTCATCATGTGCGTTTCTCCCGGTGTGCTTTGTGGCGTTTGCCTCAGTCTACCCGCTTTGCCGGAAAATGGGAGTCAGGTGACTGGGGGACTTGGAATACAAACCAGCCTTCAAGGTGAGGGGCCCCCGCAGGAGGGCGTCTCGAACCATGCGGGCGGGCCACAAGATATCGCTCTCCGGATTTCCTCGTGCTTCGAGACGCGCCTTTCAGGCGCTCCTCGGCATGAGGAAACTCTCCGGCCAATAACCGCCAGTCCCCGCGATTGACTCCCCGCCCTCCCGGCCCAATATACCCGCTTTCCCGGAGCCTCCATGTCGCGTTTCAAAATTGAACCCGCCGAAGAAATGACCGGTCCAGGCTGCGCTTGCTGCAATGGCGATGGCGGCGCGCGCGGTTTTGTCTACGAGGGCGAAACGCCCTTGGCGGTCTATTTTGCGGAGGCCGGCGGCATGTCGTCCAAGCCTGTGGTGCTGATCGGCGCCGTTATCGGCAAATGGGAAGGCGAAACAAAGAAAGAGGATCGCGTCTGCCTCGCATTTGCTTGTTCCAAGAGCGACGGCAAGTTCGAAAAAGAGCCGACGATTCCCTATCTGCTCGCCTATCCCGAATTCACCATGCTGGGTGAAAAGGTGCAGCCGGAAGTTGCCGCCGCTCACGAGGAATTTGCCCGCGCGGGCGAGATCGTCGATGCCATCATTGATCAGGACCCGCGCTTCTATCATCTGCGTCCCGACGATGCGCCACGCCGCTCACGCTTTGTTGCGGATGCGCCGGGCGCGGAAAGCTAGGAGTTTTACAGGTAGCTTCTTTCCGCTTCGGCGAAAGGCCTGCCTGTGTTGTACAGCCCTGAAGCGCCTCTATTTCCCCATGCCCGTAAACGCCAGGATTTCGTTCGAGAGCGACACATCGCTGGTGCCGACGGCATAGGTTTCCGAAATATGGCTGTGGTCTTTAAGTGAAACAAAACGCGGACACTTGCCTCCGTCGCACAACAGTTTTCGCGCCAGTTCCGCATGCCTGCCATAAATCGGCGGATCGAGTTCAGCATGGGCGAACATCAGCGGAAAGCCTGCTTTGGGAAAGCTTTTGAGCGACGAACCCTCGGCATACACGCTGGGGTTCTCGCCAAAATAAGGCTTGTCGCCGTCAGACAGATCCGCGGGATCGATAAGATAGCGGCCCGAAACCATAATGGCCCCGGCAATCGGCTTTTCGCCTTTCTCGGCCAGCATGGCCACATAAGTCGCCACATGCACAGCGCCAGCCGAATGGCCCATCACATAGATGCGGCTGGGATCGCCGCCATGTTTCTCGATATTGCGACGGGCGAAGTTCACCACTGTGGCCACATCGTCTCTGCCCGCGGGCCATTGATGCTTGGGCGCAAGCCGGTAGGTCATGTTGATGCCGACAAAGCCGTTCTTCACAGCCCATGTCAGGATATTGCCATTGAACGGCCCCTGAAGATTCCGGTCGCCGCGCACGAAACCGCCGCCGTGTACGAAAATCAGCACGGGGCGGGGTTTTGAATCTTCCTCTTTTGGCGTCACCATATCGAGCAGGTGACGTTCATCCGGCCCGTATTTCAAATCGGTCTGCACATGCACGCCCTGATAGGGCTGCGCGCCATGCAGAGGCTGATAGATGGCGCCGGTCTTGGGCGGATCGATAACGCGTCCGATTTCCCTGATCTTGGCCGCGATATCCGGCGGCACCTGCGCCTGTGCAGAAGGCGCGAGAAGCAATGCGGCAGCGAATGTCGCGGCGGCGAATATCCTTTTCATGTATGAAGTGCTTTCTTTTTATCTAGGCCCGCTCGGGCACATAGCGTTTGGTTTCCTGATGCATGCGCGCAGCAATCGCCGGATCGCGATCGCATTGAGGTTCAGGATCGAGATCCCAATGTCCATACTTGTCCTCACCGCACAGTAAAGTCGCCGAGCGCCGTCCGGTTGTCGAGCGCACATGCGCCGGCAACAGGATCATGCTGAAGCCAATGCGGCGATGACCGGAACGGTTAGGCGGCGAGCAATGCAACAGATGGCCATGATGAATGGACGCTTCGCCCGGATGCAGCGGCGCGATGACTGACTTTGCGACATCCACGCCATGCACCGTTTGCCCGCGCGTCAACAGGTTCTTCGCATCCATGGTGATTTCATGGTCGATCAATCCGCTCTTGTGACTGCCGGGTACGAAGCGCATGCAGCCCGCCTGCTCGCTGGCTTCGGTCAGCGCGACCCAGATATTGCAGGTCCCATCCGATGGTTCGATGCCGAAATAGTTCACGTCCTGATGCCAGCTCACATATTTGTCGTCAGCGGGATCCTTGATCCAGAGCCGTGAAGCAAGCACAAGAATGTCAGGCCCCAGAACCGCCGTCACCGCATCAATCAGGCGCGGATTGCGGGCGATTTTCCAGAGCCAAGCAAAATAGACATGGGATTTCATGTGCAGAACTTCGGTCGAGCCCACTTCACGCTCGTAGATGGCGAGCTGGCGCATGGCTTCGGCGGCATCGGCGGCTGAGATGATCCTCAGGCCCGAGATAAATCCATTGCGTTTGTAGTCTTCAACGCCTGCGGCTGAAATGACCGCATCATCAGGCCCCGTCATCAGGCTCCTCCACCATGCTGTATTCTCTTGCTGGCAATGCTAGAACACTCTGGCCGGTGGCGCAAAATGGAAATCTCGTGATACCCTGAAATAAGAGGGAGACGGGGAGCAGGGGCAGAGGGTGAGTGCAAACGTAAAATCAGCAGGCGATCCTGTGCTGCAGATCGACAAGGTGAATCTCACCCTTGGCGGGCACGAAATCCTGCGCGACGTCAGCGCAAATATTGGCAGTGGCGAATTCGTCTGCGTTGTCGGCCCCTCCGGTTGCGGCAAGACGACGATGCTGCGCCTGTTGGCCGGGCTCTATCAACCAAGCGCCGGAAGTGTGACCTATCGCGGGCAGCGCATGTTGCATCCCCGGCAGGATATCGCCATCGTGTTTCAGGATTACGGCAAGGCATTGCTGCCATGGAGAACAGCCCACGGCAATGTGGCGCTCGCCTTCGAGGCCATGGGCGCACCACGCGAAGGCCGCGATGACAAGATCGAGCAATTACTCGTGAAAGTCGGCCTCGGCGGCCAGGGCAAGAAATATCCCAATCAACTCTCCGGCGGCATGCAGCAACGCTTGCAGATTGCACGCTGCCTCGCCCAGTCTCCGGCCGTTCTATTGATGGACGAGCCTTTCGGCGCACTTGACGCCATGACACGGCAAGGGCTTCAGGATGAGGTTCTGTCGATCGTCAGGGACACCGGCGCGACGGCCTTTTTCGTGACCCACGATCTGGAAGAAGCCATATATCTGGGTGATCGTGTCATCGGCATGTTGCCGCACCCCGGCCGCGTCGCGATAACGGTTGACGTCAATCTCCCCTATCCCCGCAACCAGCTCACAACCCGCGAAGATCCTGAATTCCTGCGCCTGCGCAGGCAATTGTTCGATTTCATCAAGGACGCGGAATCATGAATCCGCTCATGCGTATTGATCCGCGCGGCGTGATCCTGCCTGTTGGTCTGATCGTTCTGGCCGAAACTGCGGCGCGCCTGACCAATCTGCAAAGCGATGCGTTGGCTCCCCCTTCAGATATTCTGCTTTCGGGCATAAAAGCGCTCACCGATGGCAGCATGCTCTATGCGACATGGCAGACCCTCGCCAATGCATTCTCCGGCCTGGCCATCGGCTTCACGCTCGGCATGGGGCTGGGCATATTGATGGGCCTGTTCCACCCGCTCAATCGCCTGCTCGAAGTCACCGTGGAAGTGCTTCGCCCGATCCCCAGTGTTGCCCTTTTGCCCGTGGCCTTGCTGGTTTACGGCTTTGGCCACCGCATGGAGTTTTCGATTGTCGCTTTCGCAACTCTCTGGCCGGCCCTGATCCTGACGCGTTCCGCAATTGCCGGCATTGAACCGCGCCTGCTTGAGGTATCGCGGGCGCTGCAGCTTTCCCTCAGCGCACGCATTTTCAAGATTGTCATTCCCGCCGCGCTGCCGCGCATCTTTGTAGCACTGCGCCTTGCAGTCGGTATCTCGCTGATCGTCGCTGTCACTGTCGAAGTCACCACAAATCCGATGGGGCTCGGCTACAAGATGATGGAAGCAAGCCAGGGCCTGCAACCCGGCCTCGCCCTCGCCTATCTTGTCTGGGTCGGCATGCTCGGCTGGGCCGTGAATGGCATCATGGTGCTGGCGCAAAAACATCTCTTCGGCGCAGCGGCAAATGTGGAGGCGCGGCTGTGAAAGTCGAACGGCTCCTCTGGCTTGGCGCCAGCGTGCTTGTCTTTGCTGGTTTCATCTATCTCTGGCAGTTGATTTGCGATTATCGATGGGTGTCGCCAGTCTTCCTGCCCGGGCCTGATCGCGCCTGGCAGGCGCTGATGCGCGGCATGACACAAGGCGACCTGCTCGTACGCTGGATCGCCACCATCGAACGCATGATCTATGGCTGGCTTCTCGCCTCGCTGGCAGGCATTTGTCTTGGCGCTGTCATTGGTTCATCCGAACGTGCCCGCGCCTATATCGGCCCCACGCTTGAATTGATGCGCCCATTGCCTGCATCAGCGGTTGTACCGCTGGCAATTGCATTGCTCGGCCTGTCCGAAACCATGGTGCTGGCCGTCATCGCCTTCGGCGGGCTCTGGCCCATGCTGCTGGCGACAGTGCATGGCTTTTCCGCCGTCGAGCCACGTCTTTATGAAGTCAGCCGCGCGCTGGGATTGTCTCGTACCGCGGTCATTTTCAAGATCGCACTACCCAGCTCCATGCCCGACATTCTGGCAGGCATGCGCCTCAGCCTGACTGTCGCGCTGATCCTCGCCGTCATCGGCGAAATGCTGGCGAGCCGTGATGGCCTTGGCAGCCATATCATGCTGGCAGCGCGCGCGTTCCGGTCGCCGGATTTGTTCGCTGGCGTCATACTTCTTGGCGTAACAGGCTTGATGAGCGCCATGTTGTTGGGCTGGTTTGAAAGCTGGATGCTGCGCTGGCGCGAATCCCGCTGAACAAGAAAAACAGGAGAGACTCATGTCCGCGCTCAATCCGCCATTCCGTGCCGATCATGTCGGAAGTCTCTTGCGGCCGCAGGAAATTCTCGATGCGCGTGCGGCCTATGACGGGCCAGAGTTTGATCCCATTCATTTCAAGGCAAAGCCCGCTGCGCTGAAAGAAGTTGAAGACAGGCTTGTGCTGGAAGCCATCGCCATCCAGGAACGCGCAGGCCTGAAATCCATCACCGATGGCGATATCCGCCGGCGCTCCTGGTATGCAGACTTCATGACGCAACTGGGCGGCATCTACATCACCTTCGGCCATGAAGTGGTTTTCCGCTCCGGCGCAGGCACTACCCGCCCGACACCGCAGGTGAACGTTGGCGGAAAAGTTATCTGGCCGGAAGGCGGCGTCGAAGTGGAGGCGTTTAAATTCCTTAAGGCCAACACGAAGCATACGCCAAAGATCATGTTGCCAACGCCTTTGCAGGCCCATGCCTATGGCGGGTTCTTTTCCAAGGCCGATTATCCCGACGAAGCTGAATACTGGTCCGACCTGATCGATGCCTATCACAAGGAATTGCATGCGCTGCGTGCGGCAGGCTGCAATTATGTGCAAATCGACGAATGCTCGCTGATCAAGATCTGCGATCCGTCTTTCCTCAAGATGTTTCGCGAACAGGGCAAGGATCCGGCACAGCTGAAAGCGTTTTATGTCGATATTCTTGCGCGTCTCGCCAAAGGCAAACCTGCAGGCATGACCTTGGCGATGCATATCTGCCGGGGTAATTCACGCGGCCACTGGACAACTGAAGGCGAGTACGAACAGATCGCCGACGTGCTGTTCACCGAGCTTGGATATGACGCCTATTTCCTTGAATACGATTCCCCGCGCGCGGGTGATTTCAAACCCCTGCGCCATGCGACAGCCACGAACAAGACCATCGTCCTCGGCCTTGTCACATCCAAAGCGCCGCAACTGGAATCAAAGGACGAATTGAAACGCCGTATCGAGGAAGCGGCAAAATACGTGCCACTCGATCGTCTTTGCCTCAGCCCGCAATGCGGCTTTGCCTCGAGCAAATTCGGCAATCCCGTAACGCCCGAAGATCAGGATAAGAAACTTCGCCTCGTGACCGAGACCGCTGAAGTAGTGTGGGGCAGTTAAAATACGAGTCGCCCCGCAAGCTGAGGCAGGGCGGCTAGAGCATCGTACGTTTAATCGGATGCATACCTCATCGCTTTGAAGAAGTTCCAGCATTCATTTTCCTTGAACAGGAGGCATATGTCGCCAAGCGTTCTCCATAGGGCGTCGAAAGTTCGCGCTTGGGCCTTTCGCAGATGGGCC
>CANJJI010000172.1 GCA_947474545.1 Beijerinckiaceae bacterium
CGAATCCCCCGAAGAGTTTTGCAAGAGGCTCAATATATAAACTTAAATCGTTAACGCGTGATCGCAAGCATTTTTTGCTTTCCCTTGCGGAAACTCGGGTTAAACTTGGATTTCGCGGTCAAATCTGTGGCGTGGGGCCATTGGATCATCGCGGATATTTGTGTGTTGCGTTATGTGTACGTCGGGACAACGTGCGCGATTTTTTGTGTTATGCTTTGCGTTGATTTCAACATTGGCAGGGCGCGATGACGCGTGGGCGGGGGCTTTTCTGCAGGAGGACGGGCGAACCCAGATTATCGTCACTTCGACATTCGACAGATCTGACCGTTTTTACACCGCGTCCGGCAAATTGCAGCCATTAGCCCAATACCGAAAATTTGAAATGGTGACCTATGCGGAATTTGGCGCGACCGATTGGTTGACGCTCATCTTTGCACCGTCTTCATCGCAGTCTATCGGGTCAGTAGGTGCTGACGAAACTGCCGACAGATATGCCCGGGTGGAAGCGGGCGCGCGGGCTCGTTTGTGGCAAGGTGATCATTCGATCGTCAGTTTTCAGACCACCATCCGTGCGCCTTATGCGTTTGAGAGGGGCTTGCCTCCGGGTCTGCGTCGCGAGGTGAACGAGGCCGATGCCCGCCTCATGTACGGCTATAGTTTCGAAATCTTTGAGCGCAGTGGCTTTGCGAGCGCCGAATTTGGTTACAGGCTGCGAGCAGGCGTAGCGGATGAATGGCGGGCGGACTTCACGCTTGGCTATAGGGTGACGCCGGGGATCTTGTTGCTGCTGCAGAATTTCAATTTCGTCGCCAAAGCAATGGCGCCGGAACCCTACAAGCGTTCTCACAAGCTCCAGTTCAGCGGTGTCTTTGACGTCACTGACACCTGGTCACTGCAGGCCGGCGCCTATGCCACGGCGCTTGGCGCGAATGTGCGTAGAGAAACTGGCGTTGTGGGCGGGCTCTGGCGGAAGTTCTGAGCGATACAGACGGACCATTGCGCTGCGACGGCGTGGGCTTCGCGCAATTGGCCTGCGGTCACCTGCGATCCCTGACCTGCATTGGCGGCGTCCAGGGCTAGCTTGATGCGCCCAAAATCCGGCATGGTGATCGTCAGGTTGTCAGGTGCGCCTTCAAGGCTTTGATTGAGAGTTGCACGTTCTTCTTCACTTGCGCCTGATTGCAGAGCGAGCGCCAGTGCGAGCGCGCCGAAATGTTCGAAACCATCGCGCGTCAGTCTGTATGCCGTAACAAAGCGTTTGACGTCACGCGGCGAACGGGCCGCAAGGGCTGCCAGCTTTTCCAGCATTTCCGCTTCTGCGGGATGCAAGGGCTGGTTCAAACTCGACGCAGCAGCGTTCACAGGCGTTTCCGGTGTGGCTTCCGCAGTACCTGTTCCAAGGATGGCTTTGACGAGATTGCCCAAGCGTTGATTATCATAGGACAGGCGAAGCGGCAGATCCACAAATCGCGCAAGGGCGTTACCGCCAGCTTCTGCGGCGGTCAGCACGGTTACATAGGCGGGCCGCGCCAGAAGCTCCTGAGCATGGGCCATGAAGTTCACTGCTGCATCGCTGGACAGAGCGTCGAGATTGTCAAACGCCACCACGATACGCTGTGGCGTGTTGGGGCTGTTTCCGGCCGCGGCTGCTCCAAGCGCAGAAATGAAGGCGGCGGCCTGATGCGCTGATCCCCCGGCAAAGGGCGATTTGGTGCTTTGTTGTGTCCCGCCAACGTTTGCCGCTCGCCGTTCGGCTTCGGCGGTACGCTTGTTCAGCGGCTCGATCTCTGCCGCAAGATCATCGACCCGGCGGGTCTGGTTGCCAATCAGCGTGTCAAGATCACGATGTCGTGTTTCGACATCCGACTTGAACAGGGAAACGCCGCGGAAGATCGGCAGAATGAACCGCGTGGCGCGTAGGAGATTTAGAAGCAGCGAAAGTATACCGGCCCATATTGCGGCCTGTTTGGCAGTCGCCAGCCAGGCGATGTTGTTCTCAATCCAGGTTGTCGCCGGTTTCAGGGCTTCTTGCCCATGTAGCCAGCCGAGCCAGCTCGTGCGGGTCGTCTGCAATTCGCCCATGCCCCAGGCGACGGCGAAAAATATCAGCGCCAGAACGATCAGCTTGGTCTGGCCGCGAAAGCCCCAGATGGCGCGCAGACACGCGCGTACACGGCCGGTGACGCCTCCATTTTCAGCGACATCGCGCACCAGGTCCTTGTAAGTCGCAACGGGATCGCCGGATGTGAAGCCAAACCCACGCAGGCGGCTCTCGATGCTCGCTCTGTTGGCACGGGCGTGAGAATCTATCCGCGAGCCACTGGCTTCATAAAGAACGCTTTCGGCCAGGCGATTGCGGCGGCCGTTCATTTCCTGCAGTGCCTCGCGCTCGCTATCGAGGCGGCGGCGCGCGTCAGAGAGGCGCTCGCGGGCAATTCGCGCCGCTTCCACAGGATCGGTGACCGCCTCGGAGGCCTCCTCCGCCAGGGCGGGGTAGGAGCGACCGTCCGGCCCGGCACGGTGCAGGGCTTCAAACAGGGCGGCGGCAATCCTAGTTGCCGCTTCGCCGGGACCGGCAGCATCCACGCGGGCAATGACGGTCTGCGCGACGAAGGGCGATCCCGGGGTGCGCGCTGCACTGGATGCGAATGCGGCAATATTCGCCAGGAGGCGATTCAACGCGAAGGTCTTTCCTGCGCCGGCCTGGCCCAGGATACCTATGGCTAGCGGCGTAGAGGTGGCAGAGTGGGCAATTGTTTCAGCAAGACGGCGAACGGCGGGAGAAATACCCAACAGATCCGGTGCGCAGTCGGGAAGCGCGGTTTGAGCGTTTCCGCCGGCGCTCGTGTTGCTGTTGGCGGCCTCTGTATTGGATTGCCCGGCACGAAATTGCGGTTCACGCTGGACTGCCCCAAATTCCGGCTCTGCCGACGCAGGCCGCCCCGATGCTACATTTCTGACCCGGTTAAAGAAGTCGGTCACGCAAGGTCTCCGCATTTATCAAAATTCTACAACCAGCTTGGGCTCGGGCGGGGTGCATATCACAGCGCCGCTGCCGGTTACAGGGGCGGATAAGCCGGGAATGTGGCAGGGGCGCGACGGGTGTATTCCAGAGCCTTGTGCCGCAAGACGATTTTAGTGTGATTTTTCTTTTCATGGGAGGCGCTCTTGCTCTACAAGGCCGCAACTCCCCTTTCGTTCAAAGGATTCATCGCTTATGGCGCGGCAATTCGTCTATCATATGCAGGGACTGAACAAGACCTATCCGGGCGGCAAAAAGGTGCTGGAAAACATACACCTTTCTTTCTACCCCGACGCCAAGATCGGCGTTCTCGGCGTCAACGGCTCGGGCAAATCGACGCTGCTGAAAATTATGGCGGGTCTGGACACGGAATTTACCGGCGATGGCTGGGTCGCTGAGGGGGCACGGGTTGGCTATCTGCCGCAGGAACCAATTCTCGATCCGGCGCTGGATGTGCGCGGCAACGTCATGTTGGGCGTTTCCGCCAAGCAGGCGATACTCGATCGCTACAATGAACTTGCCGCCAATTATTCCGAAGACACTGCGGATGAAATGACCAATCTGCAGGATGAAATCGAGGCTCAGGGCCTGTGGGATCTGGATTCGCAGGTCGAGCAGGCGATGGAAGCTTTGGGCTGCCCGCCAGACGATTGGGAAGTGACCAAGCTTTCCGGTGGCGAGCGCCGCCGCGTCGCTTTGTGCAAGCTGCTCCTTGAAAAGCCCGAGATGCTGCTGCTGGACGAACCGACCAACCATCTGGACGCGGAAACCGTAAACTGGCTGGAAGGCCATCTACGCAATTATCCCGGTGCGATCCTGATCGTTACCCATGACCGTTACTTCCTCGACAACGTCACGGGTTGGATTCTGGAGCTGGATCGCGGCAAGGGCATTCCCTACGAAGGGAATTATTCGTCATGGCTTGGCCAGAAGCAAAAGCGGATGGCGCAGGAGAGCAGTGAAGACAAAGCGCGTCAGCGCGCCATCGAAGCGGAAAGCGAATGGATTTCATCATCTCCGCGTGCGCGGCAGGCCAAGAGCAAGGCGCGAATTCAACGCTATGATGATCTTGTCGCCAAGCAGAATGACAAGGCGCCCACAACGGCTCAAATTATCATTCCGGTGGCCGAACGGCTGGGCAATAACGTCATCGATTTTGACGGCGTCACCAAGGGGTTTGGAGACAAGTTGTTGATCGATGGCCTCACATTCAAATTGCCGCCGGGCGGTATAGTAGGTGTGATCGGCCCGAACGGCGCGGGCAAGACCACGCTGTTCAAGATGATCACCGGGCAGGACAAACCGGACGCGGGCACAATCAAGATCGCGGAAAGCGTGCAGCTTGGTTATGTTGACCAATCGCGCGACTCGCTTGACGACAAGAAAACGCTTTGGGAGGAAATTTCCGGCGGCAACGACATCATCTATCTCGGCAAGCGCGAGATCAATTCACGCGCCTATTGCTCGAACTTCAATTTTAAGGGCGGCGACCAGCAGAAGAAGGTCGGCATGCTCTCGGGCGGTGAGCGCAATCGCGTGCATCTGGCAAAAATGCTGAAGAGCGGCGCAAACCTGTTGTTGCTCGACGAACCGACCAACGATCTTGATGTCGATACATTACGCGCGCTGGAAGATGCGCTGCTGGATTTTGCTGGTTGCGCTGTCGTCATCAGCCATGATCGCTTCTTCCTCGATCGTATCGCTACACACATGCTCGCCTTCGAAGGCGACAGCCATGTGGAATGGTTTGAAGGCAATTTTGCCGACTACGAAGAAGACAAGAAGCGGAGGCTGGGAATCGACAGCGTGATTCCGCACCGGCTGAAGTACAAGAAGTTCTCCAGGTAAAGCAGGGCATCCGGCGGTCTTGTCCGGAGCTACTGGATTGTCCGGACAAATTGTTTATTCTGGCCGCACGTCCAGGGGCTGGCGAACAAGGAGGAGCAAAAAGATGACCATTCATGTCTCGACAGAACAGCGGCGTGAACAGGCGCATACCTTGCGTTCGAACTATCACCCGGAAACCTACACGCGGCCATCGCCTATCCAGTGCAAGAAGCTTGGGCACTTTGTTTATGAGGTGACGAATGTCGAGCGCACCGCCAAATTCTGGACTGAAGTGATGGGCTTCGTCGAGACTGACCGCAACACGCATGGCATGGTGTTTTTCCGTTGCGGCGCTGACCATCACGGCATCGGTTTGAAGCCCATGAAAAAGGGCAAGACTCCGGCGCGCGATATGGCGAACAGTCTGCAAGTCGAGCATCTTGCTTTTGAAGTTGAGAATGTCGAAGTGCTGAAAGCCGCCAAGGCGTGGTTCAAGGAGAATAATATCCCGGTAGTTTTTGAAGGCCGCAAGGGCGCCGGCTGCAATATCTCGATCAATTTCCTTGATCCCGATGGCTATGAATTTGAGATCTATTGCGACATGGATCAGGTTGGTCCCGATGGCCGTCTGCGCCCCGCCTCGCTCTTCAAGCCGAAAAATCCGCTCGAAGAGGCGATTGCCGATCCGGTGCAGAAAGACTGGTGAGAGACAAGCGTTCAGTCGTTGAGGGTGGGCGCAATGTCTGACAACTCGACGGCAAAGGCGCTCGCGGAAGCGCTGCGGTCGTCGGATTGGGATAAGGCCAGTGAACTTCTGGAAAGTCAGCTTGCCGAACATCCAGCGGACATGCGCGCTCTGGCGCAAATGACGTCTGTTTCTTTGCGCCGGCAGGACTGGCGGCGGGCTATAAGATCGGGAGCCGAGGAAGCGAGGCTGCAACCGGATCATTTACCTGTTTTGAAAAAGCAGCTGATGCTGCTGCTGAAATATGGCGATGACACGCCGGGTGCAGATGATTTCAAAGCCTCCCTGGATATAGCAACCCGAATATTGGCGTTGTCGCCTGCTGATGGGCCCTTGCTGAGGATCGCGGGGCAGGCATTTGCGCGCGCCAGATTGAACGGCGAGGCTGCGCGTGTGTTGCGGCTTGCCGCCAGCTACGACGCCAGCGATCCCATCACTTTTACAATACTGGCCGATGTGTTCCGGCGGGAGGGCGATTATACGCGATCTGCCGGTGCGCTTTCAGAACTTGTTCAAATTAAACCCTCAGATCCTGATGCCTGGCGCGCGCTTTCAAGCGCGTGGAATAGGGCAGGACGCAGCGATGAAGCAAAGAACGCTTTTGTGCGCAGTGTTGAACTTCGATCGCCACACGTTAGTGGCGATTTCGCAACGGGATTGGCGGCTTTGCATGGTCATCCCGTCAAAATTGGCAGGGCAAGACTGGATTGGGCCTGGCGGTTACAGGTTGAGGCAGGCAGCGCTGATCCAACACGCGCCAGAAGCGAATGGGATGCGCGCGCACAATGGAGCGCCGATGCAGATCAGTTTCTGCTCGACTGGCTTGAGGTCAATCCCGGCAGCTGGGAAAAGATAGCAGATCTGACAGAGATCGCCGGCATTGATCAGTTGTCCGATTGTCTTCGAGCCGGCCAGGGTGCGTATGTTGCGATTGCGCATCTGGGCCCGGTTATGGGCATGCCCTGCGCGCTATTGCGATCGGGCCTGCCGTTCCGCTGGGTTTCCAGCGCGCCGGCTGCAGGAGGCGGGCCCGTGTATCAGCGCCTTGTTTCCACGAAGGACATGCCAGCCAAAGCCGCGTTATTTCCGCTGCATGCTACTCTCACGAAAGGAGCGATATTGCTTGCGGCAGCGGATTCGGGCGTGCGGAGAGAGGCCTACACACCGTTTGAAGGGCAGTTAATACCGGTCAATGAAACCGGCGCGCGGCTTGCCCATTGGCTGCATGCGCGTTGCTTTTTCCTCGATGGCCGCTGGTCAAACGGACGGATGAAATTTGAAGTCTTGCCCATGGCTCAGGCCGGCTGCGACGAAAATGCCGAAAGTTTTGTGGAGAGATGGAAAAGCGATTATCTCGCCCGCATCGGCTCCATCATTCGCTCAGCGCCGGAAAATCTTAAATGTCGCGGTGGATTGTGGTCGAATATTCGCGAGGCGAAAGATATGATTTTGCGATAAGCAATGGGGCCTGCAGAGATCGTAATCTCGTACAAGCCCCTTTGCCGACTTGCATATTGAAGTATGTTTCTCAGGCTTTCTTGCAGCTGTTCATGAAGGCCTTGCGCTTCTTGCCATGGACGTTGTCAGCATCCGCTTTCTTCGAGCATTCCAGCGATTTTGCAGTGCGCTGCTGTTTCGTGCTGGCTGCCTTTTTCGGGGCGGCTGCAGGCGTTGCGGCGGCCGGGGCTGCTGCGGCAGGCGCTGTGGGAGCTGCGGGCGTCTGGGCAAATACCGGCGCTGTGCTGAAGGACAATGCAGCAGCGATGGCAAGGGCGTGAAAAATCTTCATGGCGGACGGCTTTCAGTTGATGTGACCGGTAACCGGACTTCACAAGATTGCGCCCTATGTTCTGAATGCAAAATGAATAAACCAGCTGGCGGTCTGCCATGATCAGAGCGAAAATGGCGGACAAACGCCAGAGGACAAAAAATCCGGCCAACGCATGGCGTTGGCCGGATTCTCATGCGGAGTGTTTTATTAGTGGCAATAGTTCAGGGACTGCCAGCTTGCCGAAGCTGGACTGACCTGCGCTTGATAGCTTTGCGTCGAATAAACAGCAGGAATGGTGCGGGCGACGAGGCGTTCGGGGCTTACGACAACCTGGCGGGTGATCGTGCGATATTCTGCGGGGATCGTGCTGTATGTTGTCGACGCTGGGCGCACCACGACCGTGCGATATTGCGTCGAATAGACAGCAGGCTTGTGCACCCAGCAGCCGACTTCTTCGCCATGTGCATTGCGCGTGACACTCCAGACCTTGGAAGCGGGCGCAACCATCACTTGTTCGGCCACGCTTTGCGTGACGGCGGGAATGTGCTGGGGGACAGTCTGCGCCGGGCGAACCATGATCTGCTCAGTCGTGGTTGCATATTGGGCAGGTATTTTTTCAAACACTGTGCGTTCGGGGCTGACCAGTACAGAGCGCGAGAACGTGCCATAGGCCGCGGGCTGATGAACCTTGCGATAGCAGGCGTTGCCGGCTTCGGCGGCCGTCGAGAAAGCGAGAGCGGCAAAAACAGCGCCGGTGACGATTGAATATTTCATGGGTCTGACCTTTCGAATAGCGCGAGCGCATCTAAAACTGCGTGCCCCATGATCAGAGATTCAATTGTCACTGCAAGCTGCATTGCAATTTAACGTTAAGCGTGATGGTTGACGGATACGCTTAATACAGCGCATTCTGGCTCATCACGAACAAGGTAAGGCTATGTCTGAATACACTTTGATTGCAGCGCGGGGAGCATCTGTGAGTCTGCGCATTCTCGCCGCCAGCGCATTACGTACTTCGCTCATCGCCTGCGCCAATGCGGTTAATGGGGCGAGCGGCATCGGCTTCGATATGCATTGGGGGACGTCCGGTGCGGTTAACAAGAAGTTGAATGAGGGTGAAACATTCGATCTTGTTGCGGGCGCGCGTGAAGCGTTGATGCAGCTTGACGAAGCGGGCAAGATAAACGGTGATATCCGTCTGCTCGGAGTTTCTAAGCTGGCGATGGGCGTTCGCTCCGGGGACACCGCGCCTGATATTTCCAATGCAGCGGCGTTCAGGAAAGTATTGCTGGATGCGTACATGATTTCGCGAGGCGATCCGGCGGGTGGAGGAACGGCGGGCAATCATCTTGTAAAAGTATTTGCGCAACTGGGTGTCAGCGAAGCCGTTGCAAGCAAGTCGATTCTGCGTACAGGCGGTTTTGACGTGATGAAAGAAGTGGCTGAAAATCGTGCGGATTTTGGGCTCACACAATCAACTGAAATTCCTGCTGTGGCAGGCGTCAAGATTGGCGCCTATCTGCCCGCAGAAGTGCAGCTTGAGACAATCTATGCGATTGCGCAGTGCGGGAAGGCAACGCCAGAAGCTATGGGCTTTATTCAATTTCTGAATAGCGATGCAGCACAGAAAATCATAACCGGCGCGGGTTTCGCGCCGGTTTGATTCCACCAGTACAAGTTATTATTGCAATACGTCGTTCCTGACGGGTTTGATGGTGCGCAGATAAGCAACGATGGCACCCAGATCTGAGGGGGTCATCCTGTCGTAACAGGCAAAACACATGGGCGGGCGCATCTGTGCGTCATTCGCGCGAATTCCCTTGGTGATGGCGCGTATGATCTGCGCGTCGGTCCAGCCGCCGATGCCGGTTTCCTTGTCCTGTGTGATGTTGGCGGAGACGTTTAGACCGCGTGGATTGGGGAACTGTTTCCCGCCTGCGCCCATTTGATTGGCAAGATCAGGGTGGCCATCCTTGTCTTTGGTATGACATTCCATGCAATGGCCGACGCGCACGAGGTATTCGCCATATTTAAGCTGATCGTTGGGGGCGGTGTCCGGAACGACGCCTGCCGGGACGCCAGCCTGGAGTTTCTCCTTGCTGTAATCGGATTTCTTGACCTGGTTTTTTACCGGCTTGATCGTGCGCAGCCATGCAACCAGTGCTTTGATGTCGTTGTCGGAAATATATTTGAAAAAGTCGATCGCCATGGGCGGACCGACGATGCTGCCATCGTGCCGCTTACCTTCGCGGATGGCTGTGACGAGCCAGGGGAATCGCATTTGAAATAGCGTGCTGTTTCGGGCGCTGATTTTACGTTTTGCTTGAGATGGATTCTACCGGGCCGTGAACGAATCACGGCGCGGGAGAATATTTTGGACAAATTTATTGAA
>CANJJI010000173.1 GCA_947474545.1 Beijerinckiaceae bacterium
CCATGCCAGGTTCGGACCCGGATGCCTCGATTTATTCCCTTTCAGGGCGAAAAATCAGCGCGCAATCGCGGTTTTGCAATTGGCTCAGCATTGATTTATTGCCAATTCGGATTCTCTCCGCATACGTCTCGAATGAGTGAGGCCAAAAAAATAGCTGCCTTGAGCTTTGCCTCCGGACTTTTCCGGGATCTCACAGTTAGGCTCGCCGAATCAGGCGCGCTCCCGCAGGTCCGATCCCAACGTAAACAAAAACTGAAACACATTGCTTCAAATCGCGCGTATTGCATCAGCAACCTGCTGACTATGGCCCTGTTTTCACGGGCGATTAACCAGCTCTGGTAGCAATTTGAGGTGAAAGCGCCGCCATCATGAACCCCAAGGAGACAAACTCCACCACAGGGGCGGCCATGTATCAGTTGGAAAATATTGCAGAAATTTCGCAGCGAACAGCGGGGACGCCTTTGTCCTCACTGGCTGAATGCGATTCACGGGCTGACGGCGGTCATCGCGAAATCTTTTGCTCGCCGCATCATGTGGCTATCAAGCGGCGCGTGCAGGGCATTGCCATGCAGCTTGAAGTGCCCGCGCGTTCTTACATGGGCGTTGTCCTGTCGATCTTCACGGGCCGCGACGGACTGCCCTTCTATCGCATCAGCATGCCGCATCCTGATGCTGACCTTGCCATCGTTTTGTTTGAAGCGCGCGATGATCGCGATATTCTGGCTGTGTGGAAAGCCTGGGCGCGTTACTTTGCGCTGCCCAAATTGCTTGAGCGCAGGCCGGGCGAACTTGAATGCGAAACAAACCAGATTGGCGCTTTAGCCATGGGGCTACGTCCGCTCTGGAGACGGCGCGGCGGATCGCTTGCCAAGCGCAAGCCCAAATTGCTCAATCGCCGCCGCAATGCGCATGTCAGTCTGAAGCCTGTTGTGGAAACAGCCCTCGCCGCTATGGCGATGGAAGTGTGATTTGATATCAATGCGACCAGTTTGAGAACGTCGCTATGGCGCCAAGCAGCAACATCACGCCAACATAGGCCGCCAGCAGCCATGACAGGATGCGCGAGATACGGCGTACTTCCCCGGGCACAAAGCGCGAAGCGATATTCGCCAAGGTAATGGTGATGCCAAGCAGAATCAGCGCGTATTTCAACATCAGGCCATCATGCCTGCTATTGTCAGCCCTGCAAACAGGATCAGCCCGGCGTCACGATTTGAGCGGAAGAGCATGAGCGCCAGCGGCGGATCGCCTACACGGATTGCGCTTACCTGCCAGGCCAGATGGGCAGCGAATGCTGACAGACCTATGAAGGCGAACAGGCCGCCTTTCACCAGGAAGATTGCAGCTGCGGCGCTTATCACTGCAAGGATATAAAAGACGCCGACGCCTGTGCGTACATGCGATGCGAAGAGCCGCGCAGTTGAGCGCACGCCTACGATAGCGTCGTCGCGCTGATCCTGCATGGCGTAAATCGTATCATAGCCGATGGTCCAGAAAATCGCCGCCGCATAGATGAGGACCGCAGGCCAGGCGAGCGCTCCATAGGCGCAGGCCCATCCCATCAAACCGCCCCACGCAAAGGCCAGACCAAGCACGGCTTGCGGCCAGAAGGTGAAGCGTTTCATGAATGGATAGATCGCAACAATCGCCAGAGAGGCGATGCCCGTGGCAATCGCAAACCAGTTAAAGGAAAACAATACCAGCGCGCCGGTAAGGAGTTCGGCTGCCAGAAAGATTTTGGCTGCCTTCACGCTGACGCGTCCGGACGGCAGAGGCCGCATGCGTGTGCGCTCCACCTGGGCGTCAATCTTGCGGTCGATAATGTCGTTCCAGGTGGAGCCCGCGCCCCGCATGACGATTGCGCCAATGAGAAACAGAAGGACATGTCCCCAGTGCGGCTCCCTACCGGCAGCAAGTCCGGCCAACGCAGCGGACCACCAGCATGGCAACAGCAGGAGCCACCAGCCAATGGGGCGGTCGAGACGCGCAAGCTGAATAAATGGGATAGCTGCAGGCGGGGCGAATCTCAGGAAGAGATCACGCGGCGCTGTGTCCGGCAGCGCGGGATTTTGTTCGAGAAAGTCTTGCCCTTGTCCGCTCACAAAGGCCCGGACGGCAGTTTTGGACGCTGATCCGCAGCAGCAGGCTGCGAGGCTTGCTGCTGGGCTTGCTTGCGCATTTGCGCCTGCATGGACGCCGCCTTGCAGGCCTGTCCGCTGATGCGCGAGGTATTATTGGCGCGCTCTGTGAACTTCTGGATGAGGTCATCTGGAATGCCACACCAGGACTGCTCTTTTTTCATATACGCAAGCAATTGCCGCTCGGTCGCAGCCAGATCGCGCAGACGCGGACAGGCTGCTGCGGGGTCAAGCTGTTTCTTCTTGCCTTTGCTCAAAGCGTTGAGGCTGGCGATCTTGCCTTCCAGTTTTTTGTTCAGCTCGGCAAAATCATTCTGACAGGAAGCCGATTGCGCCGAAACGGGCGAGATCGCGGAAAATCCGCAGATCGCCGCGACGGCCAAAACACCGGCCATGAGATTGATGGCAGGCATCGCCAATGCTGCACGCCGTAGAACGCTGACAGATTTCATGACCTTTTCCGGTCCCCGATTTTCAAGATTGCGGCCCGGACCCTGACAGGATCAGGGCTCGGCCAGAATGTTTACTTAGCAAGGCTCAGTGCTCCAGAGCAAGCCAAGCCGGGATAGCGATGAGATTTACCACCTAAAATCATGGCAAAAACGGCCAATTGATGGCAGTCTTGTTTGAGGCAAATAGTCAGGCTTTCCCAGCCTCCTGTTTCATTTATTGGCAATCATCGTCGGATCACAGAATTTCGGCTTCTAAAGGCAGGATATGTCACGTTACGATTTTACCGCCCCACGGCTATTCATCGACGCTCCGCTTATGTCCGGCGCAAGCGTTCCACTTGAGCGCGATCAGGCAAATTATTTGTTGAACGTCCTCCGTCTTGGCGAGGGCGGGCGGATTCTGGTTTTCAACGGGCGGGATGGCGAATGGCTGGCCAGCCTTCGTGCATCCTCCCGCAAGGCAGCGAGTCTTTCAATCCACGAGCTTTCCCGGGCACAAGTTCCCGGTTGCGATCTGCACTTTCTTTTTGCGCCGCTCAAACATGCGCGGCTCGACTACATGGTTCAGAAAGCCGTGGAGATGGGGGCCAGCTGCCTGGCGCCGGTCTTAACGCGGCGCACGCAGGTCTCGCGGGTCAATCTGGAGCGGATGCGCGCAAACGCCATCGAGGCTGCGGAACAGTGCGGCATACTCTGTATTCCCGATATTTTAGAACCTTCGCCGCTGGATCGCCTGCTGGCCTCATGGCCTGCGACCCGCCGTTTGATTTTCTGCGACGAAGACGAAAGCGTTGCAGATCCAATTGCCGCGCTGCGCGCCGCTATACCCGAGGCAAACCCAAAGCTGGCTCTCATCATCGGGCCGGAAGGCGGGTTCGATGATGCTGAACGGAAGGCTATTGGCCGTATGGAGAGCTCTGTTCCTCTGTCACTAGGACCGCGAATCCTGAGGGCGGATACCGCCGCAGTGGCGGCGCTCGCCGTTGTTCAGGCGGCGATAGGCGACTGGCGCGGCTAGGTTCTGTGGCTTTTCTGCCACTTATCCACACCAGCTTTTCGAGTTCCGATTGCGAACAAGATATTGCCATGTTCGAACGCGCAGATAGTACGCGCTACACGGGAAGGTGAGCCGGATAGGTATTTCTGGCGCGGGGCCAAAGTTGCAGGTGGGAAATCATGTTGAAGTCTGATCCAATCCGGCCCCCGCACAGTCGTCTGATGCTGGCTGCGGGCGCTCTGGCAGGTGTATTCCTCGCTCCTGTATTTCTGGCGGACCAAGTCTTTGCACAACAGCGCGCCTCCGGGGGTGGCAATCCATGTGCCGTCTATGGCGCTGATTTTGTTGCAGCTCAGGGTACAGGTGCGTGCGTTCGCATCGGCGGCCGGGTTCGGCTGGAGATGAATAGCGGCTCCGCTGGCCATGCCTATGCCCCCTTGTCGAACTTTCCGGCTGCGCCCTTTCCGGCGCTCGGAGCAGAGCGGGCGGACGGCCCCGCGCGCGCGCATATGCGCGTGGGGGGGGCGGGAATTCAAGGCCGCCGGTGATCCAATGGGAGCCGTCTGACCGGCCCCGTTCTGCCCGCGTCCATTACTACCGTATAAATACTAACGTATAAATACATTGAACCGATTTCCATTAAAGCCTAGAAGGCTCATCCGGATCCTCGCTGGCTTCCCCGATTTCAGGTACTACCCCGCCCATGCAAAGCAAGACAAGCGCGAAAGCATTTATCTGGAGCGCCACGGTATTGCTGGCCTGCGCGCCTCCAAACGCCATTGCACAATCGACGAAAAGCGGCGACAGCGTCACGATCTCGGACACCCAGTTGCGCCCGCTCTCCATTGAGGAGGCTGCCGCCTTTCCCTTTAAACAACAGAAAGTTGCGATCGGCCAGATAGCTTTCAACGAGGACCAGAGCACCGTCGTGGTCGCCCCATTTTCGGGGCGTGTCACGAAAATTATGGCCAAGGTCGGCGATGTTGTAAAACGCGGCGCGCCATTGTTCGAGATCGACAGCCCGGAAGTCGCACAGGCGCAGACAGATCTCATCACCGCCCTGCATGTGGTGGACAAGGCGCGTTCGCAGGTAAACCTCACCAAACGCGTGTTCGACCGGCAAACGTTGTTGTTGTCCCAGCGCGCCACTTCGCAGCGCGAGGCCGATCAGGCGCGGGCCGACCTTTCTGCAGCCGAGGCTGATCTCAAGACTTCCGCGGGCGGCGTTCTGGCTGCGCGAAATAAACTGCGTGTTCTGGTCGGACGGAGCGAGAGTGACATTGAACGAATCGAACGGGACAAGATCGTCAATCCGCTGATCACTGTGAACGCGCCGATTACCGGAACGATTGTCGGGCGCAAGATTGGGCCCGGGCAGTTTGTGCGCACCGATTCGGGCGACGCTCTGTTTTCCATCGCGGACCTTTCAACCATGTGGTTGAAAGCCGCTGTCCCGGAAAACGACATCGGCAACATTCGCGTAGGGCAAAGTGTCGAAGTGAGGGTTGGCGCATTTCCCGATCGCACGTTCAAGGCGGAAGTGACGACCATTGCCGCATCTTCCGATCCGGTGACACATCGAGTGGTTGTACGTTCTGAAATAGCCAATCCGGACGGGCTGTTGCGGCCCGAGATGTTTGCAACATTCAAGATCTATACAGGCGATGGCGGTCCCTCCATTTCTGTTCCCGACGCTTCGATCATCCGCGATGGCGACCTGTCCTTTGTATACGTGCAGACCAAGCCGGTCACATTCCAGCGCCGGCGCGTTGTCACTGGCCTTGAACAGGACGGCAGGGTTGAAGTACGCGAAGGCCTCAAGACCGGTGAAAAGATTGTCGGGCGGGGCGCCATCTTTGTGGACAACGAGTGGAAGCAATGACAGGCCTGGGCGTGGGAGACTGTCATGCTGCGTAGCCTGATCAGCATGTGCCTGTCGCGGCGTATCCTCGTCGTGCTCGCCTTTGCCGCCTATCTCGGCCTGGGTTATGCGGCCTTTCGTACGCTCAACATCGAAGCCTATCCAGATCCCGCGCCGCCGATCATCGAGATCATTGCCCAATGGCCGGGGCAATCGCCCGAAGAAGTCGAGCGCTATATCACGATCCCCATCGAGATTGCGATATCGAGCACGCCGGGCCTGAAGTTTACGCGATCCAACACGGTCTATGCACTCGGCTTTATTCGCCTGCAGTTTGAATACGGCAACGATTATTATTTTGTGCGGCAGCAGACGATCAACCGCCTTGCCGAAGCCAAATTGCCGCCTGGAGTCGAAGCCAAGATATCGCCCGCAGGCGGCATCAGTGAAATTTTTCGCTATCAACTCAAGGGCCCGCCAGGGATGGACGTCATGCAGCTCAAGACGCTGCAGGACTGGGTCGTGGAGCGCCGCCTGCGTATTGTACCCGGCGTCGCCGACGTTGCCGTGCTCGGCGGCAAAACAAAAGAGTATCAGGTCGAAATCGATCTTGCCCGCATGATGGCGCGGGGCCTTACCCTGCCACAGGTTATTCAGGCTATATCGGGCAGCAATATCAATGTCGGCGGACGCACGGTTTCCATGGGCGAGCAATCGGCCAATGTGCGCGGCATTGGTGTGATCCAGTCCTTGTCAGACATTGCCAACGTGGTCATCACGCAACAGAACGGTGTACCTGTTCTGATCTCCGATGTTGCAAATGTACAGATCGGCTTTACCCCAAGGCTCGGGCTCTCGGGCCGGGATGGCGTCACCGATACGGTGTCCGGCCTTGTATTGATGCAGAAACTCGAACGCACCATGGACGTGGTGCGGCGCGTACGGGCGGAAGTTGAGAAGATCAACACCGACGGAACGCTGCCGCCGGGCGTCAAGGTCGAGCCGTTTTACGATCGTGGAGATCTTGTCGGCATTACCATCGAGACCGTGCTTCACAGCCTGGTGTTCGGAATTGCGCTTATTTTTCTCATGCAATGGCTGTTTCTCGGCGATCTGCGGTGCGCCATCATCGTGGCGGCGACGATTCCAGCGGCGTTGTTCCTTGCCGTAATGATCACTGTTATGCGCGGTGAAAGCGCGAATCTGCTTTCCATTGGCGCCATTGACCTTGGTATCATTGTCGACGCCACAGTCATCATGGTCGAAAATATTCACCGGCATCTGTCGCATCACCACTTGCGCACAGATGGGAACAGGGGCGCAAATCTTTCAGGCAAGCTGTTACGCGTACTTCATAGCGCGGCGGAAGTAGATAAATCCATCCTGTTTTCAGTCATTATCACGGTCGCCGCCTTTATTCCGCTCTTCACGATGCAGGGTGTTGAAGGACAGATCTTCGGACCCATGGCGCGCACCTATGCTTATGCGCTGATCGGCGCCGTGATCGCGACATTCACGGTAACGCCGGTGATCAGTTCGATCCTGTTGCCCGCCAACATCAAGGATGTCGAGACTTTTCTGGTTCGCGGCATCCGCGCGATCTACTCACGACTGCTGCCTGCGGCCGTCAAAAACTATCTTCTTGCAGGCCTGATCGCGTTGTCGTTTCTGGGGATCGTCGGCATTGCGGCGACCCGGCTCGGCACAGAATTCCTGCCTAAGCTAGAGGAAGGCAATATGTGGATCAGGGCGACAATGCCGCCCACCATTACGCTCGAAGCGGGGATGGAGACAGTCGCCAAGATTCGCGACATCATCCGCGCCTATCCTCAGGTCACGACCGTCACCTCCGAACAAGGGCGGGGCGAAGAAGGCACTGATCCCGATGGCTCATTTCTTGCCGAATTCTTTGTGCCGCTCAAACCTTTCGATCAATGGCCAAAAGGCAGCACTAAAGAACATTTAATCAAGGAGCTCAGCGCCAAGCTGAATGCTGAATTTGTCGGTGTGGATTTCAATTTCTCACAATATATCCAGGATAATATTGAAGAAGCCGTATCGGGCGTCAAAGGCGAGAATTCGATCAAGATTTTTGGCCGCGACCTTGGCGAACTTGAACGTCTTGCACGGGCAGTCAAAACCGAGATCGAACAGGTTCCTGGCGTTCGCGAGCCATCAAGTTTCAACCTGCTGGGACAGCCCAATCTCGTGGTGAGAATAGATCGCGCCAAAGCGGCACGCTACGGCTTTGCGGTCAATGACATCAACACTGTTGTGCAGGCCGCGATCGGCGGGCAGGAAATCACGCGTGTCTATGAAGGCGAAATGAATTTCGGGCTTACCGTGCGGCTCGCGCCGGAATACAGGACCAGCGTCGAAGCCATCCGGTCGGTTCCCGTTGCACTTCCCAACAGCGACCCGAAATCGCCGACAGCTTATGTGCGCCTTGGCGATCTTGGCAGTGTTACTCTGGAATCGGGCGCTGCCTATATCTATCGCGAGAACAGCCAGCGCTTTATTCCGTTGAAGTATAGCGTACGCGAGCGCGATCTGGGCTCAACGGTTGATGAAGCGCAGGCGCGCGTCGCCAAGAATGTGCCGCTGCCGCAGGGCTACAGAATGGAATGGTCCGGCGAATTCGGCGCGCTTCAGGAAGCCAAAAAGCGTCTTGAATTCATCGTTCCGCTCAGCCTCGCGCTGATTCTGATGCTGCTTTACAGCCTGTTCAATTCGCTGCGCGACAGTTTGCTCGCGTTGTCAGGCATACCTTTCGCGATCGCAGGCGGAATTATCGGCCTTTATGTCGCCGGACTCAACGCCAGCGTGTCAGCGGCGGTCGGTTTTATCTCGCTGTTTGGCGTGTCGGCGATGGATGGGATTTTGCTGATCTCCTACATACGCAAAAATCTCGATGAAGGACTTGCGACTGAGGAAGCCATCATCAATGCGGGCGAAACCCGTATGCGGCAGATCTTCATGACAGGGCTCTCGGCCTGTATCGGCCTCGTGCCGGCGGCGGTTTCCACCGGCATTGGTTCGCAAGTGCAGCAGCCGCTGGCCTGCGTAATCGTCGGCGGCATGCTGATTTCGCCGGTCTGCAGCCTGTTGGTCATTCCCACGCTGGCGCGCATCTTCATGCCGTATGTGCGACATACCCATGTAGAAGAAACTCAGCCAGTTGCAGTGGTTACATCACCGTCACCCGGTACAGATGTCGATTTCTCCTGATCAGAAACTGATACCGAGGCGCAATCGTGCTTCGTGCCGGTGAAAATTTTCAAGATCAAGACGGCCCGGCGTATTGAACGCCTTGCCCGCGACCTGAAAATTCCACACGCCGGCAATCCAGACCTTTTCGGACAGCCGCGCGTAAAATGTGGGGCCCAAAAACAAACCATGTCCGGTTGCACGATTCAGAAAAAGTCCGTCATAAGCGCGTGCATATCGCACTTCAGCACCGATGAAAAAACGCGCGGCAAGGCGGAAAGACAATGCTGTTGATACGCCCATTTCCGAGGAACGTTGCCAGTTCGGCAATCCCGGCGTTTTGCTGACGCCGGGATCGTAAGTGACATTCAGAGCGCCATAAAGTTTGTTGTCGATCAGCTCCTTGTCCGCGCTTACCAAAAAGCCAGTGCTGAAAGAATTCGCGCGTGCGCCAGTCACATCGTCAATCCGCGACCAGGATGGTATGAGCGCGAATGTCAGGCCGAATGGGGCTTTCTCTCGATCGAGAACTCGGTATTTCATCTCGAAGCTAAATCCCTCGACTCCCGCACCGCTGTAACTTCGGATACCCGTTACATTGTTGATGGAATGCTGAGTGAAATAGACGCCGGGCGCGACACGGAAATTATCGGTCAGTGTCATTTTCAATTCTGCCGACTGGGTAAAGGCGGCATAGCTACCGCCGCGCTTCGACAAGCGGCCGAAGACGCCGAACTCGCCTTCCTTCTCGCCTTTCTCCCCGATATCAGACCCTTCGGTGAAGCCGAAGAGATGCTCGGTATCGGTGTCGGCGGCACGGGCCAGGTTTTGACCAGGCAATGAAACGGCGCCAATCAACGCCAAAACAGCAAATTTACCTGATTTGAGCATACTCAACTTCCTCCCGCTCACCCTATACCCAGATATGTAATATTATAACATTCTATTTTTTTCAACTGCACGTTTCCGCCGTCTTTTGGGCCCGCTCGCTTGCTTCCAATTATATCAAAAGCGGGAGCCGCAGAAATCCCAACCTGTCA
>CANJJI010000174.1 GCA_947474545.1 Beijerinckiaceae bacterium
CGCGCAAGCGGCGGATGCCGCGCGTCCGCAATCACGGAAAATGGGCCATGCAAGGCCAGAACGGTATGGCGAACGCCCGGAAACAGCGCTATCCGGCAAAATCAGCCCCAAGCTGGCGAATCCCCCGAAGAGTTTTGCAAGAGGCTCCTTTGTCCACATATCGGGCGTAGCCTCCCCCTGTGCGGAGATGCATAGGAGACGAAAGATGGACAGACGATTGTTTCTCAGAAACCTGCTGGGCCTTGCGGGCGCAGCGGCAGGCGCAAGCCTCTTGATTGGTTCGGCCGAAGCGAAAGCTGTCGCAGGGCTGCGTCCCGCTGAAATCCCGGTAACTCCCGGACAGGCCGCAGAAGCCGGTCTGGCGGATGCCGAAGAAAAAGCGATCCAGGAAGCGCAATATTATTACCGCCGCCGCGGTTATTACCGTCCGCGCTATTTCGTGCGCCGCCGCAGCTATTATCGGCCGCGCTATTATCGCCGCCGCTATTATTGAGAGCATCCAGGCTTTCAAAAAGGCTCCGCACGCCCATAGCGTGCGGAGCTTTTTTGTGCCTCGTGGACTGGCGTTTTTTCTCGACGCCGCAGGCCCGGCCCGGTAATTGAAAGTTCACGCCAGTCTTTTCCGCGCCGGTCGAGAAGCGCGCCAACAAGCGAGAGAGAAATGCCCACTTTGTTCGATCCCGTCCGCCTTGGGGCGCTTGATCTGCCCAACCGAATCATCATGGCGCCGATGACCCGTTCGCGTGCTTTGCCCGATGGCGTACCGCAGCCCTATGTGGCCGATTATTACGCGCAACGGGCGAGTGCGGGACTGATCCTCTCCGAGGCGATCTATGTCTCCCACATGGCCAAAGGTTATGTCCGCACACCCGGACTGGTGACACCAGACCATATCGCGGGCTGGCGGAAAGTGACTGATGCGGTTCACGCCAAAGGCGGCCTGATCTTTGCTCAGCTCTATCACACGGGCCGGGTGGCCTTGCCGGATTGGCTTCCGGGCGCCGCTGCACCTGTTGCGCCTTCAGCACTCAAACTCAACGGCCAGAACAAGACCGACGATGGCCCGAAGGACTATGTCACCCCGCGCGCTCTTGAAACAGGCGAAGTCAGCGGTGTCGCTGGCGAGTTTGCAACAGCAGCGCGCAACGCCCGTTCTGCGGGCTTCGATGGCGTGGAAATCCATGCCGCCTCCGGCTATCTCATCCAGCAATTTCTCGATCCCACAATCAATACCCGCACAGATGCCTATGGCGGGAGTATTGAAAACCGCGCTCGGTTTCTGCTGGAGGTTGTGGCGCAGGTCAGCGCAACGATAGGCGCGGACCGCACTGGCATCAAGCTTTCGCCGCGCATCAAATTCAACGATGTGCAGGAGCCCGATGCAGAGGCCATGTATCCATATCTGGCCAAGGCACTTGACGGCTGCGGCCTTGCCTATGTGCACGGGGCCAAACAGGGCGGTTATGACATTCATCCGGCTTTCCGGGCAGCCTATAAAGGCATGTATCTTGCGGGCGCGGGCTTTACCGCTGAGACTGGGGGCGAAATGCTGAACTGGGGGTCAGCCAACGCCATCGTCTTCGGCAAGCCATTTCTCGCCAATCCCGATCTCGTACGCCGCTTCAGAGAAGGCCTTTCCCTGGCAGATGCCGACCCCAAGACGATCTACTGGGGCGGCGAACAGGGTTTTGTGGATTATCCCGCAGCTTCGTAATCGGGTAAGGTTTGCAGAATCACATAGCCGTGTCAGGGGCGGGGGCCTTTGGGAGACTGGCCATGAAAACGGGAACCATCAAACTCGCACTGGCGCTGGCCGCCAGCCTTGTCGCAGCAGCATGCACATCAACTGAATCGCGCCTGGCCGGCGCGGGGGCAGGCGCTGCCGCAGGAGCTGTTGTCGGTGGGCCGATAGGCGCCGCTGTTGGCGGCGTGGCTGGCGCTGTGGCGGGGCCGAGCGTCGCGCGGACCGGGCGGCGAGGCGGGGAATATTAGGGGTGAAAGAAGGGGTTCGTAATCCTGACGCCGTTGACCCATTGTCCGTACCACAGATATTCGGTCATTAATTCAGTGCTTCCGCTCGCATGAGCTGCGGCCACAATTCAGCACGTTCGTATCGAGAATGATCGTCAAGCCTTTGCACCGCGCGCATAGAGCTGTTCGCGGGGCAATCGATCAGCGCCATCAAAGCGGGAGATCGATTTCCTGATTTCGATTTCTTCTCCTGTCAGGCGATCAAACTCGCTCACCCTCGCCATGTGTCATTCAGAAATTGCTGACCAGGGCAGACACTGCCGTATCAAGCTCCGGAGCCCGGATTCGGGCGCAGCGATAAGTTTCGTCGTCGAATGAAACTGTGTTATTTTAATGTTTTCATATTATCAAAGCTTTACAGGTCGACCAGAGCCGTTTGGTTTGAACCCGCCCAAACGTCCACCTTGAGTCGCGTCCGCACCACGGGCATAGTGCGCGCAAGCCAAATGGCGCTATCAACATTCAGGGGTGGAAATATGCCGGTCAATATCGGCAAGGCCAGCGATTTTGAGACGGCTGGTAAAAAGGTCGTCGCTGTCGGGGACAAGGAAGCGGGGATTTTTGCCGTCGATGGCAGATTGATCGGCTGGCTCAATGAATGCCCGCATATGGGCGGGCCGGTTTGTCAGGGCAAGCTTTTTGCACGCGTCGTGGAGCCGCTGGATGCGGAGCGGCGCAGCTGGGCGCAGGCGCATCATCCCAGCGACCAGAATATCGTATGTCCCTGGCATGGCGTGGAATTCGACGTGCGCACCGGCAAAGTGCCGGCCAATCCACGGATGCATTTGAAAGCGATCAGGCTGGAGGTCGTTGATGGAGACGTCTACGCCCATCTCTGACCCGCTCGACACGCGCGGCGACAATGACCGCTATGCCGTCATTGACAGGGCGGCCGCGCTGATCTGGGAGCGGGCGCAGGAGGCGCTGGCGAATGGAGAGGCGGACCGTATTTCCGACAAGGCGCTGACTGATCTGATCACCGCCTCTGTGAAGCTCTATGCCGAACGTGCTGTGTCGCAGGCGATGCCGCCGCGTCCGCTGCATGGCAAATCCGACGAAGTGGTCACACCCACCGAGGCTTTGACGGCGGTTCTGGAAATATTGCGCGCCCTGCATCTGGGTCCGATGGAGCTGGGCCTGTGGTCCCATCGCAAACCGCGCAATTATCACCTGATGGACAATGATCAACCGGCCGAAGCCAGGGCCGAAATAGCCGCGAGGACAAGATGAACGAACACACCCGCCTCGAAGCCTATCGCGAACTCGAACAGATCACCGTCGCCACCGATACGCGAGATCAACTCAGTCACGCCACACGCGACGCGCGCAAGCGCTTTGCCGACGTATTCATAGCCGATATGGACGCGCACCACGTGGAAAACGCCTCGTGGAATTCGATTGTTCGATACATCGAAGATCCCGTGATCCGCGACCACGCCTTCGCCTATCACGGCGAGCGCGATTCCTCGACGGCTGCTCCCTTCGGACTCAACAGCACTTTTGGCATGCGCTACCAGTCGGCCGGCGGGCGCATTCCGCATCAGATGGGTCTGCGCGAGCCTGTCGAAAAAGGCCCTGTTCATCGGGACATTACTTTAGCGCGGCGGACGATGGACGGCTTGGCGCTCGATTTCCAGATCTTGTTTCCCACGGCCATGCTGACTCTCGGTCTGCATCCCCAAGCGCATATGGAAGTGCAGTTGGCGCGCGCCTATAATTCATGGCTAGTGCAGGAATTGCTGCCGCAGGAGCCGCAGGTCGGCACGCTTGTCTATGTGCCTTTCAATACCCCTGAAGAAGCCTGCCGCACGGTGGCGGAATTTGGCGACAAGCCCGGCGTGCTGGGCTTCTGCGTCACCAGCGTGCGTGAAAAAGCCATACACGACAATGCTTACATGCGCTTCTACCGGATGGTCGAAGAGACTGGCAAGCCACTGGCTTTCCATGCGGCCTATCACTGGAACGATACATCGCTGTCCACGATGTCGACATTTCTCAGTGTGCATGCGCTTGGCTTCACATGGTGCAATATCGTGCACGCCACCAATTGGGTGCTGCAGGGCATGGCGGAAAAATTCCCGAAACTGAAGGTTATCTGGGTTGAAAGTGGTCTGGCATGGATCCCCTTCCTGATGCAGCGGCTCGATGATCAATATCTGCTGCGCCAGTCTGAAGCACCCTTGTTGAAGAAAATGCCCAGCGATTATTTGCGCGAGAATTGCTGGTATTCCTCGCAGCCCATGGAGCGTTGCCATCCCAAAGCGCTGGCGCTGACCCTTGAAATGATCAATGCGGAAACGCAGCTTCTATATGCATCGGACTGGCCGCATTTCGATTTCGATACGCCCTCAACAATCTGGGATGCGCCTTCACTGTCCGAAAAGGCCAAGCGCAACATACTCGGGCTGAACGCGGCAGAGATATTTAAAATCGAGCCGAAGAAGCGCGGGAATTGGGCTACGTGAGTTGCACCATGATGTGGTATTATCGGGCCACTATAGCTTTTGCTCTTGCTGGAGTGCCTTGTGCCGCGCAGGCCCAAGGCGTCGGCGAGTTCTACCGCGACAAGACATTGTCCATGGTTGCAGGCACAACCCCCGGCAATGATTATGATTTTCGTGCCCGTATCGTCGCTAAATACATCAGCAAACATATTCCCGGCAATCCCGTTGTCATCGCACGCAATATGCCAGGAGGGGGCGGTATTGTGGCGGCTAACTGGCTAATGAAGATTGCGCCGCGTGACGGAACAGCGCTCCTGACGATGATGCAGGCGCTGACGGTTTCGCAGGCAGTGGGCGTCGCCAACATTCAATATGATGTGCGCGAATTCAACTGGATCGGCAATACGATAGACTCGCCCAATGTGGTCAATACCTGGCACACATCCGATGTGCGCAGCGTCGAAGATGCAACGCAACGCGAGGTCATCCTTGGAGCGACAGCGGGCAGCTATGCGGTTGTCTATCCGCCCGTCATGAATGCTTTGCTCGGGACGAAATTCAAGATCGTGACGGGCTATCCCGGCGGCAATGAAGTCAATCTCGCCATGGAACGCGGAGAGGTGCAGGGGCGCGGCGCAAACTCCTGGGCATCCTGGAAGTCAACCAAACCTGATTGGGTTGCAGACAAGAAGATTATCGTGCTCACGCAAGTGGCGCTGAAGCGCGACCCCGATTTGCAGGATATTCCGCTGCTGATGGAACTCGGCAAGACAGAGTTTGACCGCAAGGTGCTGCGCTTTCTTTCCGCGGACACAGCTATTTCCCGCGCGATTGTCACAACGCCAGGCGTGCCGCCGGAGCGTGTCTCAACGTTGCGCCGCGCCTTCGACGCCACAATGAAAGATCCCGAATTCCTGGCAGAGGCGGCAAAGACCAAAATGGATATTGCAGCTTCAACAGGTGAAGACTCTCAGGCCGTCGCGACGTCTCTCGTCAATACGGAAAAAGAAGTGGTGATGCGGGCAAAGGAATTGATGGACGCAACACGCTGAGGATTTCGCGAAGGGGCGAGGTCCGGCGCAAGGGGAGGGGAACAACATGATCCATTCTGTAAAGGCCCGTCTCTGGCTCACTGGCATTGCTCTGGGCGTTCTGCCTTCGCAGACTCAGGCGCAGGAGGCCTATCCGTCCCGGCGTATTAACGTCATCGTGGCGGCCGGCGCGGGCGGCTTTGCCGATGGGGTTGCGCGTATCGTCGGCGACCGGCTGCAGGCTTCGCTTGGCCAGTCGGTGATTGTCGAGAACAGGGCGGGGGCGGGCGGCAACATCGGCGCGCGCGCTGTCGCGAAGGCTGCGCCTGATGGCTACACGATCCTTGTGTCGACGACGTCGATGGCAATAAACGAGACGCTGTATGAAAACATGGGCTATGCGACCAGCGAAATCGTCCCGGTCGCCATTGCCGGATCATCGCCAGAAGTGATTGCCGTGCACCCCAGTCATCCGGCAAAGACACTCGCTGAATTCCTGCGGCCTGCCGACGGATTGCCGGTGCAATACGGGACAGCAGGCAACGGAACCGGTTCGCATATCGCAGCAGAATATCTTTTCCGCGTGATCGCCAAAGCGCCCGCGCAACATGTGCCCTTCGCCGGTGGCGCGCCCGCCATCGCCAATGTGCTCGCCAACCAGCTCAACGCGGTTGTAGCGACCATGCCTGCGCTGACTGAACATATCGAGGCTGGCAAACTGCGCGGCATTGGCGTTGCCAGCGCGAAGCGCGCCAAGGCGATCCCCGGGGTGCCGACGCTCGGTGAAGCGGGTTTCCCCGATTATTACGCAGCGTCCTGGGTCGGCTTTTTCGTGCCATCGGCGACGCCTGCGGCGATTACCGCGCGGTTGAATGGTTCGATCAACGATGCCCTGCGTATACCCGACGTGCAGGCGCGGATGGAGAAAATCGGCCTCGAAATCACGATCAACGATTTGCCTGCCACAGCGAAATATTTTCAGAACGAGATCGCGTTCTGGAGTACGCGGGTGACGGCGATTGGAATTAAGGTGAAGTAGCGGCGCAGAGCGCCGCTTGCCTCACAACTTCTCCACAGCAGGCATAACTTCGCTGCGGAACAATTCCATAGAGCGCAGGGCTTGAGGGAAGCTCATCGTACCGAAGAACATGTAGGTGATGAGGTAATTCAGCCCCAGCTCCTGTTGTTGCTCGGCAATCATACGCTTCACGGTTTCCGGGCTGCCGCAGATGACTGTGCCGGATTTGATGTTGTCATCAAGATCAGGTGAGCCCGGCACGTTCAGCCGTTTCACAAAATCATTGTTGGCGTGTACGCGCAGCAGATAGGTCAAGTTCTCATGATAATGGGCGACAGCGGGCGCGGCTATGGCGCGGGCCTGTTCATCGGTATCGCCGACAATCACCTGCCGGGAGACGCCGATAGCGCAACCGCCTTTGAACTCGGGCTTGTAATGGGCGGGGCCGCCGCGCTTGGCGAGCGCTTCGCGGAAGGCGTCGATATTGCGCTTTGCCATGGCGTTCGGGCCGTTCGAGGCGAAGTGCATGCCGTGTTCGCCGGCCCAGGTCGCGCCTTCCGTATTTGACGATCCATACCAATAGGCGGGCGTTGGCTGCTGCAGAGGGCGCAGCGGCATCGGCACATCCTTGTAACTATAATGGGGACCTTCGTAAGTGAACATCTCGTTGCGCAGCGCTGTGTCGAGACATTTCCACGCGTCGATAAAAATTTCGCGGGATTTGGCATGGTCGATTTTGTGATAGCCCAATTCGAACGGCGAGACGCCACGGCCTACGCCCACTTCCATACGGCCCTTGCTCATATGGTCGAGCATGCAGATTTCTTCAGCCAGCCGCAGCGGTGAATAGAGCGGCAGCAGATAGACCAAAGGACCCATGTGAATGCGTTTGGTGAGCCGGGCGACTGCGCCAAGGTAGGCCCCGGGGACGGGCACCATGTTCAAGGGCGAGGCGTGATGTTCGGCCACGTGATAGCAATAAAAGCCAGCCTCATCAGCCAACTGCACGAATTGCAGGCGCTCGTCGATCTGCGTCGCAAAAGCACGATCTGATCTGTCGACGTGATCGAAAAGTCCTATTTTCATCTTTCCTCCTGCGGCGCGCTCGCCGGTTTGTTGTGGTCTTGTTTTAGCGGTGAATGGCAGGCGATTCAATCGTGAGATCAGGCGCGCGCAGGCTCGCCTACAGGGGCTGGGGCTTCATCTGGCATGCGCCGGGGCAGAAGCGTGACGGCCAGCAGGATGGCTGCGGCACAGGCGGAAAGAATGATAAAAAGCCGGTCAAATCCCCAGTTCGCATAGACCCAGGCAATGAACGGAATGGACACCGACATCACCGAAAAACTCAGCACATAACGTGCGCCATAGACCTGCGCGCGCAATTCGCTCTTGGCCATGCGGCCTATGAGATAATCATTGATCGGCACCTGTCCAAAAGCGCCCAACATGAAGCAGAAGGCAACAATTAGCGCAGGCCAGCCGAAGAGGCCGGGCATCAGGCCGAAGAAGATCGTCTGCACCAGCGCAGCCACAATGAAAACATTGCGCGGGCCGAAACGGTCGAGCGAAGCGCCCGTCACCAATTGCGCGAGCGAAGAGATCGAAAATACAAGGAAGGCGATCCAGCCGAGCTGCGTTGCTGATCCCAGAATGGATTGCAGCCGCTCATCAAGGATTTTCGGCAGGGCGAATGTTGTTGACTGGAAGATGAGGCTTGAGATCGCAGCGGTAAATAAGATGATGGCCGACAGGCGCAAAACGGTCGCCCGGTCAATCTGCACGCCAGCGTTGCCAACAGTTGCATCCTTGCGCACGGCATGGCTGTTGCGCATGGCGATTTCAGCGCGCATCATCCACGCATAGTATAGGCCTATCGCCACTGAAATCAGGCCGGGCACAACGAAGGCATAACGCCAGCCGCCGTTGTCGATGAAATAGCCCGCGACAAGCGCCGCGCTGCCAACGCCTACATTGCCGAAGACGCCATTGATGGCGATGGTCATGCCCGTCTTGGGACCGCGCCCCTGCACGAGCAGCGCTAGACCTACCGGATGATAGATGGCCGCAAATATGCCCAGCACGAAAAGCCCGATGGCGATTTCAACAGGCGAGCGCGCAAGCGCTGTCAAGGCACAGGAAACGCCAAGGCCGATGAAATAAACAGCCATCATGCCTTCGCGGCTCCACCTGTCAGCAATCCATCCAGCCGGCAGTGAGAAAATGGAGAATGCGACAAATCCCGGCGTTGCATAGCCCGCGAGCTGCGCATAGCTCATGCCCCACTCCCGTACGAGCGCGACAGCTGCCACGGTGGCGAACACCAGCGTCGTGAGATGATCGAGGAAATGTCCAATGTTCAGCAGGAACACATGCTGTTGATCGCGGCTCATTCTTGTCTCCCGGAATCGTCTTTCTTGATTTTGGCCGGTCTGGCCGGAAATTGTCGCACGAAAGCAGACGAGCCGCCAGATACGCAGTCGCAAAGCCATGCAGTCTCGCTTTGCCGGCCGCCGCCTGCTGGTTCCCTGACGCTATTCCCGGATGGAATGATCATTTCTGACATCTGCTGGCAGGCCCCGACCATGTCATGATTCATTTACCATGTCCTGCATCCGCCTGTTCTGGCTCTTGTGTCTGACGCTGCGTGAAATGGCATTCAAAAAGGGACAGGTGAATTGAGAACCCGGAACGGGCAATCCCCGCAACCCATTGTTGAACAGCAACAGGGAGAACAGGCCAATGGCGTCAATGGCGGCTTATCCTTTCATCCAGTCCAGCATGGATCCGGGCGAGATATTGTTGGATTACGACAAGCTGGCCGATCTGGCGGATGTTTTTGAACCGGTCGAATTCCCGCGCATGCTGATGATGGCAGAACTGAATGTTGTCGCGTTGCTGGACCAGATTGATGCAAGCATCAAGTGCGCAGAACCGCGAAGCGCCGGCAAGTTTGTTCACACGCTCGGCGGGCTGCTTGGAACATATGGTATGAAGACCGCTGCCCGCTGTGTCTGCCAGATTGAAACGGGTATTGAGGAACTGAGCGAAGCCCGGTTGCAGGAATTCGTTGTCCTCGTCAATCAATCCCTCGAAGCCTACCGGGCATTCCGCTGCCGCGCCGAGTATGCCATATCCGGACATGCAGCCA
>CANJJI010000175.1 GCA_947474545.1 Beijerinckiaceae bacterium
CTCAATAGATAGGAATAACCACGGTTGTTATGCAGGACTGCGCTTGTGCCAGCTAGTTTCCCCACCTGTTCATAGGCCCGGTCCGCCAATTCGAAACGCCTGAGCTGGTCATAGGAAGCAGCCAGTCCCAGCCACGCCTCTGCATTGCCGGGCTCTTTCTCAACGATAGCCCGGAACTGTTGCTCGGCAAGCCCAAAATTGCGCTCTCTATATTGACTTTTCGCCGCTTCAAGCACATTCGAGCCGGGGCCCGTTACGCCACTTGGATCGGCCAACGCCTGTACCTCGGAGGCGCCAGCCCCTGAAGAACCATCAAGGCCCTGGACACCCGGCATATTGCAACCGCCGAGCAATAAGCCGGCAGCCGCCAGACCACTCGCCAGCATGCTCTTCCCGATCGCAAAAGACATGGCCACACTCCTCACATTATTTTCGATACTTTGATCACCACCGGCAGAAGAAGCACCACCAGCAACGTAGGGAACACAAAAAGCGTTAAAGGGACGACAAGTTTCGCCGGTAGCGAAGCCGCCTTCTCTTCAGCCTTCATCAAACGTTTATTTCGCATGTCGTCGCTGTACACGCGCAACGACTGACTAAGGCTTGACCCAAGCTCCTCCGATTGCGTCAACAATGTTGCAAAGGAAGCAGCTTCTTCGATCCCAAGCCTGCGCGAGAAAGATTCTACAGCGCCCGAGAGGGTCTTGCCACTCCGGATCTCGACAGTTGTAATTTCTATATGCATGGACAGAGAAGGAAAGGACTGCCGCAATTCGTGCGCTATCCTTTGTAACCCGGACTCCATACTGAGCCCCGCCTCTACACAAACAACCATCAGATCCATGAAATCTGGAAAACCGGTTCGATGCTCATCCGCAGATTTTGCGAGGCGTCTATTAAGAATAACCAGCGGTCCCATATAGCCAACAGCAAACGCAAACAATATCGCCAAGGCCGTATGAGTCCAAGGCTCAAGCCCCGCTATTATCAGATAAAGCACCAAAACCACAAAGGCAAAACTGCCACCAAGAAGAAGACGCAAACCGAAGAACAAGGACACATAGCTCGCGTCAAAATAACCAGCCTGCACCAATTTTGCCCGTAATTGCTTGACTTCCTTGCTGTCCATATTTTGAACGCCGCCGGCCACCGCAATTGCTTCCACAGCATGTTTGAGACGATTGGCAATTCTGGCCGTCGATTTCAAGGTAGTCGTGGAAAATGTGCCGGGCTCTGCCGCAACACGCCGCAGAACGTCCTGTTTCACACGCCGCAGATGATTGGCGACCACAAACAATCCGCAGAGCAGCAGCGCTATCCCGGCGCCCCAGAGTAGCACTTTATTGTCTTGCAGAAGGAGTCCCAACAGTTCAGAGAAATCCATATCGCCCCTCAGAACTTGAAGTTGATCATTTTGCGCATGAAAAGATTGCCGATCGTCATCCAGCCCATGGCGCCGCCCAAGGCATAGGTCACCCGCGGGTCAGACCAGATCTCACCATAGAAAGCCGGATTGGCCGCATTGATGATGAGAAACAACGCAAGAGGCGTTATAGAAAGGATGATTGCCGAAATACGTCCTTCAGCAGAAATTGCCTTGATTTTACGCCGCATCTTCACGCGCAGCCTGATGACATTGCCAAGATTATGCAAAATTTCCGTCAAATTGCCGCCGGAAGACGTCTGGATCGCAATCGAAGCAATAAAGAGCGGCAGATCATCCTGACCAACACGCTGGTGCATGTTTCGCTTGGCGGATTCGAGATCAAGACCGAAGGTGATCTCGTCTTCTACTATGCCAAACTCCGTGCCAATTGGATCCTCCAACTCACGCGCCGCCAGCTTGATGGCCGCAGGCACCGGATGGCCTGCGCGTAACGATCGAACAATGATGTCGATTGTTTCCGCAAACTGATCCGTAAATTTGCTAACCCGGCGGCGCCGCAGATACCACAAAACAAACAATGGCAGCAAAACCGCCCCAAGAACGAATCCCGCTGGCAAGCCGATCAGACCGAAGAACCAGCCGCAAACCAGCGCAGCGCCCAATCCGGCAATAAGGGAAAACATGCCCAGCTTGTAGAGTCCAATGCGCAGCCCGGATTGAACGATCAGCCTGTTCAGCCAGATCAGCGAGATTTGCCAATCTGCATTGACCGAAAGTCCCCGTTCCCGCCGCAAATCCACGATAGTATCTATCCGGCTCGTCTCCCCTTCCTGCATTTCAAGGCGGCGATTGACTTGCGAACGATAGCTCGTCGAACCAAAAAACAGCGACTGAATCGCATCCAGCCCTGCAATCACAGCAAAAAAGAGGCAGGCCGAAAACACCCAGATCGGATCAATCGCGTCGAACACATCTGCCTCACATCGGTTTCGAAGGATCGAAATACGAACTGGGAACCTGGATGCCTTTCGCGATCAGGTCATTCAGGAAGCGGGGACGAACGCCTGTCGCCACGAAGTGACCGACAACCTGTCCATCGTCGTCTGTACTGGTCCGGACATATTTGAAAATCTCCTGCATCTGAACGACATCGCCTTCCATGCCAGTGATCTCCGCAACACTTGTCACGCGCCGGGTACCATCGCTGAGCCTCTGCAACTGAACGATGAGGCGCACAGCTGCAGCAATCTGCGAACGGATCGACATTTGCGACATCGGCAGGCCCGCCATACCAATCATTTGCTCAAGTCGCGAAACGGCTTCACGTGGCGAGTTCGCATGGATTGTCGCCATGGATCCTTCGTGACCCGTGTTCATCGCTCGCAGCATGTCAAATGCTTCTTCACCGCGGCACTCGCCCAGAATAATCCGCTCTGGGCGCATCCGCAGCGCGTTCTTGACGAGTTCGCGTTGCTTGATTTCGCCTTTGCCCTCCATGTTCGGCGGGCGCGTTTCCATGCGCGCCACATACATCTGTTGCAATTGCAATTCGGCGGCGTCCTCGATGGTTATTAGACGTTTTTTTTCTGAAATGAACGAAGACAACGCATTCAGCATCGTCGTCTTACCAGAGCCCGTACCGCCAGAAACGATGAGTGTTATACGCGCAGAAACTGCGGCACCCAGCAATTCAGCCATCTGCGGGCGCAATGCGCCGATATCGACAAGTTTGTCGAGACTGAAAGGCCGTTTGGAAAATTTACGGATGGAGACCAGCGGACCGTCCACCGCAATAGGACGCACCGCCACGTTGACGCGTGACCCGTCAGGCAGGCGCGCATCGCACATCGGTTGCGACTCATCAACCCGCCGGCCCACGCCCGACACGATACGGTTCACAATCCGGATAAGATGGGCTTCGTCGCGAAAGCTCGATTGCACGGGCTCCAGCTGACCCCGCCGTTCGACAAAAATATGTTCGTGTCCGTTGATTAGAATGTCAGACACACTCGCGTCCCGCAGCAACGGCTCCAGCGGGCCCAGACCGACCATTTCGTCTATGATTTCATCAACCAGCCGACCCAGTTCCTGTTGCGTCAGCGCCAACCGTTCCTGCAGCACATATTGTGTGACCGCGTCATGAATTTGCGGCCGCACCTGCTCGATGGGCAATTTTTCCATTGCCGCAAGGTTCATGTCCTCAAGCAATTTGTGATGCAACCTCACCTTTGCGTCAAGCATCTTGCGGGACATGGCGTTGGCCGCATGCGCCGCGCTGGCCTCCGCATAACTCGTGGTTTGCGGGATAATAACCCGCGCAGGCTCCTGCGCGGCGACGTCTTCCGTTACGCTCGTGACGAAGCCTTCTGCCGCCAAAGCCTTCTCCGGTGGAAGCGCCGCAGGAACAGGAGTAACAGTGACGGCAACAGGCGGAGCCGAAACCTCGCCGCCGCCCGTTTGAATTCGCGCCTGGCGCACGCTCGAAAAGCGTCCTATCATCTGAGCTATACTCTCCAGTGTATCAATTTAGGCGAACACGATCTTGCGAAGATCAGAGCTCACTGCATTTCCTGTTTTCACGGTTTCGAGCGGGACACCCCGATCGATAGCTTCGCGCACGAGCGCATAATTGTTGGCTACAGTGCCCGCAAAATAATCTTCAAGCACCCGCTCAACATCATTCTTGCGAATACCGCTGCCAAAAAACCCCTGCTTTTCCGCGCGATTCACTATAACGAGCGGCTTGGATTCTGACGGCACTTTACCGCTGATACGTTGAACTGCACGACGGGCGCTTCGCAGCCCGGGGACAGTCATATCCGTCACGACGTAAACGCGATCGGCCACCTGAAGGATATCTTGCGTCCAGGGTTGCCATGTCCTGGGAATGTCAAGAATGACAAGATCAAATCGGGTCGCGACTATATCAAGTAAGCGCAACACAGCTTCCACTGATACGTCGCCGTCATCGCCGCTTCCACAGATCGCACTGAAAAGAACAAGGCCACTATGATGTTTGGACCCCATCACTTCCAGTAATTGTCCATCCAGACGCTCGCCTGCCGGGCCTATTTCGGACAGATCCAGACGGGGCTCAATATCCAGGTGAGACGCGCATGAATCATTCTGGAAGTCGAGATCCACAAGACAGGTTCTTAGTTTTCCATCGCCTTCAATCTTTGCATATTGTATCGCAGTTTCTACGGCGAGTGTCGTATTACCGACACCACCGGCAGCCGGGATAAAAGCAAATATTTTGGCAGGATGATCAGGAGCCTGGTCAGCAGCGCCTATAATGTGATTACAGACTTGGGCGATGTCATCCCCGCTCACCGGCTTGCGCAGAAAATCGCTGACACGTATCTGCAAAAACCAACGGCCGACAGCGTCGTCGAACGCTTCAGTCAACACGATCACCGGCAGTGTGCCTGGAAACCGGGTCATGATGCCTTGCAATGCAACCAGTTCATCGCGGTTGCCAGCGTCAAGATCGACGATCAAAATCGCGGCATCCACCAGGCGAGGCGACTGCACTACTTCTGTGATATTCGCATCAAACTGCTCCAGAACTGCCGCGTTGGAGCGCGAGAACACCGACTTGAGCGATTCTGCCAACACGCGATCACGGCTGACAAACAATATTTTCCGAGCGGGCGCTAACATTTCAGTCCTTTCCCATCACTGACTGGTTGTAATCCCGCTGCCGGCAGCCACCAGCGATCCGCCCTGTGACCCACTGGATGGCGACGATGGCGACGGAGCCCCACCACCCCCGCTAGCGGGGGCCTGCGCCGTCCCATCCCGATAGCGCTGGACCGGCGCTACAACCCGTTGCCCCATGGTGCGCGGGCGCATATTGAACCCTTCACTAGGCCAGGGATCCACCACGTGGATCGCCTTGTTTGTAGCGATCGCGTCGCCTGCGCTCATGCTGATCCGGTCTTCACGGCTCATGTAATCAGCGGCGCAACCACCGGTCATTGCGGCAACTCCAAGAGTTAGCGCGGTCAAAACTCGTGTCTTGCGAACATTCGTCATGACTTATTTCCCTCCGTTCAAATCTAGAATGTGTCCGACAGCAATGCGCGGAGGAACGTTGGCATCGCGGCGCGCCTGGCGGGTGGTCACCTCCTGGCGCCCCAGAATGAAGCGATCAACATCGTTTGCAGATCTTGTATTATCGAGCGGGGTAGCAAGCCTTTGGTTCGGCGCAGCCGGCTTCACAAGGCGCGGCGTTACAATAATCGCCAGATCGGTTTCTTTCCGCTCGAAGGATTGCGACCGGAACAATGTGCCGATCACTGGAACACTACCGATCCATGGCAATTGCTTGACGTTGTCAGCAGACATGGACTGCAGGAGGCCTGCGATGGCAAAGCTTTGGCCGTCGCGTAACTCAACAACCGTGCTTGCCCGCCTGACAACAAGGCTGGGAACAGTGCCGCCATTGGTGCCCACTGAAGAGGTAAAGTCGATCTGACTCACCTCAGGTGCAATCTTAAGATTGATCATTCCGTCCGCAAGAACAGTTGGCGTGAACGTTAACCCCACACCAAACTTCTTGAATTCGATGGCAGGAGCAGAGCCCAGCGCATTCGGCACAGGAAAAGGAAATTCGCCACCGGCGAGAAAGCTCGCTTCTTGCCCGGACATCGTGACGAGATTGGGTTCTGCGAGACGGCGGCCGAGTCCTTTTTGTTCAAGCGCATCAATGATGACGTCGACCGTCGTTCCTTTTTGGAGAATATTGCCGATGAAAGTCCCGAAGGGTGTTGAATTGGCCGCAGTGCCAGCGATCGTCCCCGTCACGCTGCGCCCGTTGATGTTCCAGTTGACGCCAAGATCGCGCCCTGCATTTCGCGATGCCTCAATGAACCGGACTTCCAGCATCACTTGTTGGGATTCAGAGACTGTCATCGAATTAATGACGTTGGGGCCAAACTGCTTGGCGATTGTCATCGCCCTTTCGGCGGAAGGTGCGTCCTGAACCGAACCCGAGAGCTCGATACGACCATTTATGGAAGCCACACGGATACGTGAGCCTGGCATGCGGCTCTGAATTTCCTTTTGCAACCTGTTCGAATTGGCGCCGACTTCAATTTCGATTGTTCCGACAAGCAACTTGTCGCCATCATAGGCGGAAACCGTTGTCGTGCCCGGCTTCTTCCCGTGCACGTAAAAGCTCTTGTTGGTGAGCGGCATCACATCAGCGATACCGGGATCACCGACAACGAGATCCACAAAAGAATTCGATGTGCGCAGGGTCTCAGTATTCCCGATGGAAACGGAGACAGACGGCGAGTCGCTGCCGCGCTGTAATTGTAAAATTCGCGATGCCCCTGCCGCTTGTACAGATGGCGCACAGGCTAAAGTCGCCAGCATCCCCAGCCCCAATGTCCCCGACACATCGATCCAGCTGCCCGAACAGGCAAGCCTGCGGACTGAATGCCAATATCTGATTGCGGCAGCTTTTGTCAGTTATGACATAAGTTTCCCCTGATTCATCGCAGTCGTCGCCGGGTTCATCATCGTGCCCGGTCAACTGGCACGCTGTATTCTTCGCGCTTGATGCTGCGGATAACGTTGACGGGTGTATTACCGGACGGCGTTCGCGCCGCACGATTGCTTTTGTCGTCATTCAAACTCAGCTGGGAGCTGGAAAAACGTTGCGGCGCCTCTGCAGCCGCTTCGCCGACCGGCCGCAGAATGAGAGAAAGCGTACCCACGTTATGCGCTACCGTCAGGCGTTGGGCCTGTTGTGTTGATACTTCCAGCGTTACGGCGCGGGCGACAGAAGGCTTATCCAGCCGGTCATCGGCTTTCTGGTCTATGCCAAGTACTTTGATGTTCTGCAGGATGATGTCGGATACGGCATTGGATTCGCCATCCTTGCGGGTCAGCAGGACATCCACACGGTCACCGGGAAGAATAAAACCTGCGACCCCGACGATATCGTCCACACGCACCGTTGTCGCTTTCTTTCCGTCTTCGATGATCGCAGCCAGATTCGCCTTTTGTCCGGGACCGGTAATTTTCGCTTCCAGGATAGGTTCGTTATTTTCAATCGCTGACACAGCAAGACGCCGCGCATTGCCCTTGAATACATCTTCGACCTTGGCGAATGCGCCTGCCGGAAGCTCTGTTGCCGCCCAAGGCACTTCTTTCAACATGCCCCGGCTGAGCTCATTGCCGAACCGCAATTGCTGGCTAGCGACAACCATGGTTGTGAGCGCTTGCGGCTTGACCTGATTTCGCGAGTCGAGCTGCCGGGCTCGTTCATCCATTTGACGATCAAGCCACGTCCGTCCGGATTGCACGGCGGCAAGCCCGAGAACGATCGATAAAGGGATGAGGACAGAGACTTTCAGTCGCATCGGCCACCTGTTATGTTGGCCTCATTTCCATCCAGCCTTGCTAAAAATACGCTAATTTGTTCAACCGCTTGCCGACAATCTTTTCTTAAGCTTTACGCAACGATAACAACGCAAAATTTGGGACAAATCATTAATCTTGATTAGACCTTGCACCGGCTTATCAATTGCAAGCAATATGCCCTAACGTCAGTTCATATTTTTGAGTCAGTATGCCTTCGGTAGCGCAACGACAGCCTTTTATCTGCCTGAAGCGCACGGAGAGTCGAAATGTCCTTCTCGTCACGCCTTATTTGCAATCCAACCCCGCCCGTATCAGCTCAAATTCGCAAATTGGGGTTTTTGCTTTGGGCATTTCCTATTCTGGTGTCGTCCTCGGTTCTCTTGCTGACTTTGCAATTCAACCGGCAAATTCAGCTAAACACGGTTAACAATTCCGAACGGCTGAACATGTTCCGGGTGATCAATGAACCACTACCTCTGCAGGACCCGCCAAGCTTCATACGCACGGCTACAACCCCATTTACCCGCACGGCTCTGAATCTGCCGCTTTCAAGTGACCCGGTTGTTGTAGCCCCCTAATTTCCGGACACGCGCTCCACGCTATTTGCGGTTGACCTCATCGCGATGAACTCTCGCGGCGAATGATAGCCGAGAGCGCGATGCGGGTGAAGTTCGTTATAGTGCTCGAACCATCCGGCCAAGGCCTTGATGACGGTTGCTGCGTCAGGTTTCGGGTTGACCGCGACGTAATCTCGTTTGAACGTGCGGACGAAAGCCTCGGCCATGCCGTTGGATTGCGGGCTTCTGACCGGCGTGGTCAGCGTCAGGAGGCCGATGTCCCTGGCGAACCGGCGTGTTTCGATCGCCGTGTAGCAGGAGCCGTTGTCGGTCAGCCATTCGATGTCTGCAGGCACTCGGTTGATCCGACCGAAGCGTTGCTCGATCGCCGCCACCATGAGGTCGCGCACGTCCTCGCTTTTGATTCCCTGCGTGGTAGCCACATGTCCGATTGCCTCGCGGTCGCAACAATCGAGGGCGAAAGCGACGCGGACCTTTTCGGCGCTGTCGCAGGCGATCTCGAAGCCATCTGAACACCAGCGCAGGTTGGATTGATCCACCGCGATCTTACCGTCATGACGGCGTTCACCAATGCCGCCAGCATGACGCTGAAGCAGAAGGCCGTGGACGCGCATGACGCGGTAGATGCGTTTGCGGTTCGCGGGAGCGTGTCCTTCGGCAAGAGCCTGACGGCGCAGAACGGCCCAGACGCGCGCATAGCCGTAGGACGGCATGTCGGCTATCGCAGCCTTGATCTGGGCCACCAGCGCCTCGTCCGGCAGCGGCGGGCGGCCTGCGCTTTTTCGGGAGGCTCCGGCCACCCGCCGCTTCAACTGCTCGCCCACATGCGAACGTGCGACAGCAAGGGTCTCGCAGATGGTCTTCATCGGGAACCGTCCTTCGGCAGCGATAGCGACCGCAACAGAAGTTTTTTTGGGCCGGACGCGACCTCAAGCGCTTCCTTCAATATCTCGTTCTCCAGGACCTTCTTGCCAAGCAGGCGCTGAAGCTCGCGGATATGCTCTTGCTGAGCGCGGAACGCCGACGCCGGCACGACCTCTTCCTCGGCCTGCGTCGCAGTCAGTGCGCCCTGTTCGGCCAGCCGCCGCCAGGTGAAAAGCTGGTTCGGCGCAAGTCCATGGCGACGGGCAACAAGGCTGACCGTCATACCGGGCTCGCGCGTCTCTGCGATGATGGCCAGCTTTTCGGCTGGCGTGCGTCGACGGCGTCGCTCAGGACCCGCCAAAATCTCCGGCTTTGAAAAAGAACCAGTCATAGACACGGCATTCCTCCTAACCCTTATTGTAAGGGTGGGCCGTGTCCGGGCAATTAGGGGGCTATTTCAG
>CANJJI010000176.1 GCA_947474545.1 Beijerinckiaceae bacterium
CAAGCGGCGGATGCCGCGCGTCCGCAATCACGGAAAATGGGCCATGCAAGGCCAGAACGGTATGGCGAACGCCCGGAAACAGCGCTATCCGGCAAAATCAGCCCCAAGCTGGCGAATCCCCCGAAGAGTTTTGCAAGAGGCTCAAAGTAAATATGTCATGGCTGATTTCGCGCCGCGGCTCGGAAGAAATCCAGGCGTATCCAGACAATTATTCGGCGAAAATAACGGACAGAATATAATTTTCGATTTACGGAGCAAGAAGCTTGCAAGACCATTGCCGCAATTTTGCAATTGCGGCACGCAGCGCCGATGTGAGGCGAGGTGGCTTTCTGGCGAATATTGTTTGTGTGCCTACGCCGTGCAACCCATCTCTCTTGTATGAGACATGGGTTGCACAAAGCCTTGCTCACACAGGTTCGATCTTCGCCAGTTTCACGTAATCGCCCCAGTTCTTGATGTCGGCTTTCAACAGGTCCAGAACCATCTTCGAATTCCCCGGATAGGGGTCTGTTCCGACTTTCGCCAGAAATGCTGTGGTTTCCGGGTCGATGGCGATCTGGTTAAAGTATTTTTCAAGCTGCTCGAAAATCGGCGTGGGCAATCCCTTTGGGGCGTGGACAGACCACCAGGCCTGAATGTCGGAATTCATGATGCCCGCTTCGTGCGCGCCCGGGATATCCGGCAGGGCCTTGGTGCGCTGGGCGGCTGTGACACAGAGCGGGCGCACTTTTCCCGAATTCATCCAGGCTTGACCCGCCGCCGGATCGATATGGGCGAACGCGAGATTGCCGGCGATGAGATCGTTGAAGCAGGGCGCAGTGTCCTTGTATTTCACTTCCACGGTCTTCAGGCCGAAATGCGCCTTATAGAGTTCTGCACCGACGAGTCCGGGGTTGGCGAGAGAGCCATAGGAGGCCTTGTCGCCCTGCTCTTTCAGATAGGCTGTGAGTTCGGCCACCGTTTTCCACGGCTTGTCCGAGGGTACGCAGAGGATGAAGGGCAGCTTGGCGATGGTGGTGATGTGATCGAAATTGTTGATGGGATCATAGGTGAGGCTTTTGAACACATGCGGCGCGGCGGCCAGAACGGAGGAGCCTGGCGCGATGAAAATCGTATAGCCATCGGGCTTGGAATTGGCGACAAATTGCGCCGCCAGCGCACCGAATGCGCCCGCGCGGTTTTCCACCAGCACGCGTTTGCCCCCCATCACGTCTTCCAGCTTCTTGGCGTAGAAGCGCACGAGAATGTCGGCGCCAGAGCCAGGCGGAAACATGCAGATGGTGCGGATTTCCTTGGACGGCCATTGATCCTGCGCGAAAGCGCCCGTGTTGATAAAAGGCATGGCGAGGGAAGCTGAAGCTGACGTGCGCAGGAATTGACGGCGTGAATACATGTGGTCCTCCAGATGTCCGGCCTGAATTTGCGGCCGCGATGGCTCGCCTCATATCAGCATCGCGGCGTCTTTCAAAGCGGCGTGGCTTTGGGCTAAGGTGGTTTCGAACCTGCCATAAGAAGCGGCAGCCGCTATCGTATCAGAATTGTGCAAAATCGCCGGGGAGCGAAGCCATGAACAAGCCTTTGGACATCGACAAAGTGCAGGCCAGCGGTCAGGTGACCGACGCCAGCCTGCGCAACGAGCCCCTGCCCCCACCGCTGCCGCCGACGCCCCTGTTGGAGCGCTGCCACAATATCGCCGATCTGCGCGAAGCCGCCAAAAAGCGCCTGCCGCGTTGCGTTTTTGAATTTTTTGATCGGGGTTCTGAGGACGAGTTTTCGCTGCGCGGCAATCGCGAGGCGTTCCAGAAACTCAAATTGCGCAACAAGGTTATGGTGGATGTTTCCAAACGCGATCCGTCCACAATGCTTTTTGGCAAGCCGCTATCATTCCCTCTGGTCATAGCGCCCACCGGCGTTGCCGGTGTGTGCTGGTATAATGGCGAGGTGGAGCTTGCGCGCGCTGCTGCCAAGGCAGGCGTTCCCTTCACGCTGGCGACACCTTCAGTTACCTCCATCGAACAGATTGCGGCTGTGGAAGGCGGGCGTAAATTCTTCCAACTCTATATGTGGCGTGAGCGCGAACTGTCCCACGCTCTGGTGAAGCGTGCGCGCGATGCCGGCTTTGAAGCGCTGATGCTGACGGCCGACACCGCCGTGCCGCCGATTCGCGAATACAATCGCCGCAATGGCTTTTCCATGCCATTCGTGCCGAATTTTACTGCGCTTTTGGATATGTCGCTGCATCCCTCATGGCTCGCCAGCGTGATGGGCCGCTATTACATGAATGGCGGCCTGCCCCAACTCGCCCATTTCCCGAAGGACAAGGCGGGCAGCGGCGGCGTCGCCCAGCCGCAAAAGAGCGTCGTGCCAAATTTCCGCGGCGACAATCTCACCTGGGACGATATTCGCCGGTTGCGTGATATCTGGAAAGGACCGCTGCTGTTGAAAGGCGTGCATCTGGCCGAAGACGCTGCGCGGGCTGTGCAGGAAGGCTGCGATGGCATCATCATATCCAACCATGGCGGGCGCAATCTCGATACCGCCGTAGCTTCACTCGACGTGCTGCCGGAAATCACGGCGGAAGTCGGCGGCAAGACGACGATCATTGTCGACAGCGGCGTGCGGCGCGGTGGAGATATCGTGAAGGCGCTGGCGCTGGGCGCGAATGTGGTGCTGTCAGGCCGACCGACCTTGTATGGAACTTCGGTGGCTGGCGAAGCGGGCGCTGCGCATGCGCTCAGGATTTTGAAGAATGAGTTCGAGACGGTGATGGGGTTCACAGGCTGTCAGAAGGTTGGTGATATCGGGGAAAAGACGATCTGGCGCGAGAAGTAGGGAGCCACCCCGCCACTACACCGGCACCCAAACCCTGAAGCATGCACCGCCCCCATCGCGTGGCAGGCATGTCGCGTGACCTCCGTGCGCTGCCGCAATCTGGCGTACGAGCGAGAGACCAAGACCGACACCCCCTGCCCGCTCGCTCGCGCCCGCAGGCCGGTAAAACGGTTCGAAAATGCGCTCGCGCTCAGCGATGGCAACGCCAAGGCCGCGATCGCATACGTCTATATTCAAACCTGTTCCTGCCTCATAAATTGAAACTTCCACACGTGTGCCGCCTCCATAGCGATTGGCGTTTTCAATGAGATTGGGCATCAGACGCTGTAACAGGCGCGGATCGCCTTTCACATTCTTTTCGCTCCCGGAACCGGCATGAAATTCTGCGTTGCCACGCGCGCATTCTTCGGCAGCCACGGCGCGCAGATCAATCTCTTCAAATGTCAGCCCGCCGCCGTTCTTTGTTTCCAGCCGGCTGGATGTGAGGATTTCATCCACCAGGGCATCCAGTTCTCGCACGTTGCGGTTGATTTCTTCGCTTACGCCGGCAGGCGTATCAGCGCCAACATTTTCCACACTCATGCGCAGGCGGGCGAGTGGCGATCGCAGTTCGTGGCTGGCATTGGCTAGCAATGCGCGATTGGTGCGCACCAGAGTTTCGATGCGCTCGGCTGAGGTGTTGAATGTTTTGGCCAGCCTGCCGACTTCGTCCTTGCCGCGCACATGAGCGCGAGCCGTGAGGTCGCCGGCGCCGAAGGCAGCGACACTCGTTTCCAGCTTTTCGAGATTGCGCGTCAACCGGCGCACAACCGGCCAGGCGCACAATGCGACCGCACCAGCAATCGCCAACAAGGCTGCGAGCCAGCCTAGACCGTGGAGCAAGCCGCGAGCGGATTTGGGGGGCTGTGCATAAAGTCTGCGCCCGTCGGAGAGGGTTAAAGACCTCCGGCTGAAAGCCCCGGTACGCGATATGGCTGCAGCCTTATCATCCCAGATTGTCCCCTTGTTGGCGATAAGCCTGCCATCGCTTCCTGTCATGGCAATGTCGAAGCCGCTGAGATTGTTCCAGCGTTCGATCGCCGCCTGCTGGCGCTCGGGAGGCGCACTGGCGGGCGGCAACATGCTTTCGGCGGCGGCTACGAAAAAGCCCATGCGTGGCGCAAATGCTTGGGGCTCGGCTACGAAATGCCAGGCTATACCCGCCAGCAGCACGGACATCGCGATTGAGGCGAGAACAGCGAGATAAATGCGAATATAGAGGCGCCGCATCATGAGGGATAATTCTCCATCAGATAGCTTTCTTTCTCAATCCTGCGCCTTTGCAAAGACATAACCTGCACCGCGTATGGTTATGATGCGGCGCGGAGTTTTGGGATCGTCTTCAATGGCCGCGCGGATTCGGGCCATGTGTACATCGATGGACCGGTCGAATGCGGGATCGTAGGTTTGTGGTTCACCACGTGCGTATTCCATCAATTGCTCGCGCGAGAGGACACGGCCGGGACGCTCGGCCAGCGCCACAAGCAATGCAAATTGATGGGAAGTCAGCGCGGTTTCCTCGCCATTCAGACGCGCCAAATGAGCGCCGCGATCAATTTCCAGACGGCCGAAGCGCAGAATATCCGATTGCACTTCCCCGCCGCCAGCTCCCCGGCGCAGGATGACGCGGATACGCGCAAGCAATTCCCGGGGCTCGAAGGGTTTAGGCATGTAATCGTCGGCCCCGATTTCGAGGCCGACGACCCGATCCGCAGGATCACCGCGGGCGGTGAGCATGATGACGGGGGCTGCGCCTCTGCCCTCCGGCAACGCGCGGATTCGTTTGAAGAGATCGAGGCCGTCGCCATCGGGAAGCATGAGATCAAGCAGGATCACATCGGCGTTGTTTCGCTGGAGGTCGCCCAGCGCCGCTTTACCGGTTTCGGCATGGCCGACTTCAAAGCCATTGGCCACGAGATAATCGCGCACCATGGCGGCGAGCCGGACATCGTCTTCGATCATGAATATGCGCGGCATATCAATCCAGATTCAGGGGGGTCCCGGCGTTCGAAGCCTGTGCCGGGATCGAAGAAAGATTATAACACGGCGCTTACGGATCAGCGCCAGCGTCCGGGAAGACCTTGCCATCTCCGGAAGCGCCGTGATGGCTTAGCGCCAGCCGGGCCGCTTTTCCCAAAGCAAGATCAGTTCCTGGCGTTGCTTGGCAGTCAGCACTTCGCTGGCGTCAGCCACCGATTGCACAAGCCGCATGCTGATCTGGTCGGCGAGGGCAAGCTGGGTCGCGCGCACTTTCTCAAGTTCGGCCTTGTCGAGTTTGTCGGCCTTCAGCAATTCGATCACCTTGTTACGCGCTGCCACGTGTTGTTCCCGCAAGGCGGGCATTTCCTTCAGGTTGGCCTTGATAAGATCGGTGACCTTTTTCTTCTGTTCATCGTTGGCGCCAACGCGGCCCAGAATTATATCGGCGCCGAATTCGACACGCTGTTCCATACGCGCGGGATCGAAAGCCGCATGCATGCCGATGCCATGTCCGCCAAAGCCGTGATGGCCGGGCGCAAATCCATGTCCGCCGAAAGGCTGGGAGATGGCCTGTACCGCGCCGAATGCTGCAAGTCCAGCAATTGCAATCGCGCCGCCCGCGATCCAACCGCGATGTGAACGCTTCGTTTTGGGTTGCGGTGCAATCACAATCGTTTCCGGGGCATTGTTTGTTGTCTCAGTCATGGTGTCTGTCCTCTGCTTCAGCGGTCATCACCGCATGAGGTCACAATGCCCTGCCCGCTTTGCGCAGATATGTGTGCAGCGTAAAGTTTCGTAAAGCACAGCAGCCCTTGCCGGGATTTCCAGCACAGCTTATGGAAACGGCAAAGGAGCCCTCATGTCCCAATCCGCTGTTCTCTACATTCTGCCCGGCCTGATGTGCGACGAGTCCATATTCTCCCACCAAAAGGCAGGACTGGCGGATATATGTGAAGTGCGCAGCCCGAAATTCTGGGATTTCGATTCCATTACCGCGATGGCGCAGCATGTGCTGGAGTCTGCGCCGCCCAAATTTTCGCTGGCCGGCTTTTCGATGGGTGGGCGCGTTGCCTTACAAATCATGCGCATTGCGCCGGAGCGTGTGGAGCGTCTTTGTCTGTTCGACACCAGCGCCTTGCCTGAACCGGAAGACGGCAGAGAAAAGCGCAAGGTTCTGGTGGAACTGGCTTACAAGAAGGGAATGGCGGCTCTGGCCGCATTCTGGTTGCCGCCAATGCTTGCGCCTGCACGCCGGAGTGATCCCGGCTTTCAGAAACCGCTCATCGACATGCTTCTGCGTAACACCCCCGAGCAACATGAAAAGCAGATCAAGGCGCTCGTTGAGCGGCCCGATTCACGCGATCTGCTGGACAAATTCAAATGCCCTGTCCTTATTGTCTGCGGCGCGCAGGATGAATGGTCGACACCAGCCCAGCACAAGGAAATGGCGGACGCTATTCCCGGCTCGGAACTCGTCATCATCGAAGACGCCGGGCATTTTGTTTCCGTTGAACAGCCCGAGATTTTCACGCGCCTCATGCGCCGCTTCATGGCGATGCCCGACAAGGTATGAGACGCTTGGCGCCTGTTGACATATCTGACAGGGCACGTGCCTAATGCCCCCTTAAAAAGTGCCCAAGCGCGCGCCAATGGAGGGAAACATGTTCAATCAATTGCGATTTGCATCATATATTGGCCGCGTCCTGCCGCCGGCTGTAGTTCTGTCGATCGCGATCGGCACGGCTGCGCTGGCACAATCCTATCCCTCAAAACCGGTGCGGTTTCTCTCGCCCGGTTCACCTGGCACAACTGCCGACCTCATCCCGCGCCTGCTCGGCGAGATCATGGGCAAGCGTATGGGCACAACGTTCGCCGTTGAAAACCGCGCCGGTGGTAATGGATTACTTTCCGCCAATGCAATGATTGCTGCGCCTGCAGACGGGCACACCCTGCTGATGTCGACCATGGGCACGCTGGCGATGAACCCGCATGTCCTGCCCAGCATGCCTTTCGATCCGAAGTCGGCTGTGCTGCCGCTGGCGCTTGCAGCGACCATGCCAATGGTGCTGCTCATCAATCCCCAGAAGATCAAAGCGGCTAGTCTGAAAGAATTTGTGGAATGGGGCAAAGGTCATCCCGGCTTTACCTATGCTTCAGCGGGCGATGCGTCTTCTGCCGCCATTACAATGATGGTTCTCGGCAAACAGACCGGGATGACAGCAACTCATGTGGCGTTTCGCGGCTATGGGCCGGGCATGGAAGGCGTAATCAAAGGCGAAATCGACGCTATTGCGCCCGACATCGGCAGCGCCCTCGGCACTTTGACCGATGGCAAATTGCGGGCCATTGGCGTTACAACAACAAAGCGTTCGCCCTCGCTGCCGGAAATTCCGACATTTCGTGAACAGGGTTATGATTTCGATATCGAACTCTGGTTCGGGTTTTTCGCCAAGCCAGGCACACCGCCAGAAATCGTGGAAAAGCTGACTTCTGAAATCAAATATGCGATGTCCCAACCTGAAATCCAGCAGCGCTGGAAGAGCATGGGCCTGACGCCCGGCGACAAGTTCGGCAAGGATTTCGAGCAATATTATCAGGATGATCTGGTGCGCTGGGCGAAAGTTCTGCCACCGCTGGGCATCAAGATGGCGCCGTAATCAGTCAGCGCTTGCAGGCAGCTCCACCCAGAACGCAGAATTGTGCGCAATAGGGATGGTTAAGCGGAACTGTTTTCGCTGCGGCGCTTAGAGTCTCACCTAATTCAAACTGCGGATCATAAGGCAGCAATGTGCAGGCAATCACGGCTGGCTTTGCTGCTCCTTTGCGTTTGACGACCATGCGGGAGCTGGAACACATCACGTCAGCGGGAGATTTTTTCAGGATGCCCCAGCAACTTGTGGTGATTTCCGGCACATTCGCTGTGGCGTCCATTTCCGGAAACAGCATAAGTTCTGCCGGATCGTTCGGATCGATATTCAGTCCAAGGTCCGCAAGCAGCCCGCCATAGCCGGCCCGGACGATGCCTTCGGCCTCCCCGGAATAGAGGCGGCCTGCAACATGGATGCGGAAATTGTTCTGCGCCAGCCATTTCAGGCCGTCGATACCTGGTTTCCAGCTGTTGGGGCCGCGTTCGAGCTCGTGCAATTCGCTGGTAAAGTGATCGATGGATACGCGCATGATCAGGCGGTCGCGAAACCGCGCGTTGAGTCCGGTCAGGCGGCGTTCGAAACGCCGCATGGGCTTCATGGCGTTGGTCAATACGATGACTTCGAAGCCGCGCGTCAGTGTGTCTTCCATCATCGCGGTGATTTCGGGGTTCATAAAGGGTTCGCCGCCGGTAAAACCAATGGTGGCCGTACCCAGGCCATGCTGTTCGATCTCGTCGAGGTAGGCGCTGACTTCCCGCGCAGTGATGTAAACCAGCCTGTCATTGCGCGGGGTGGATTCGATGTAGCAGGACGAGCATGACAGATTGCAGAGCGTGCCCGTATTGATCCACAAGGTTTCGAGTTTTTTCAGCGTAACGCTGGCCCGGGCCTCGCCATTTTGCGTGACAAGGGGATCGCGGAATTTCTGTCCCTGGGCTGATTTCACTGGCGCGTTGTGAGGCCATTGTACGTCGCTGGCTTGCCCGGCCGCCCAATGAAGTTGACCTGCTTTGATGGCTTTGCCCGTGGCTGCGATTTCTGTCTCCGGCATGGACTCGCAGCTGGGCCAAAGCCCTGTGGTCAGCGCACCGGCATATTCTTCCGGCAGATGCGCCGCACGCATAGCCCAAGCTGCAGCTTCCGCGTCGTAGTCCAGTGCGACATGTTCGATTTCGAGCGTGCGCGGCGACTTGCCGGACGAGAGAATTGAAAACCAAACCCGCGCAGTGCCGTCGTTCGCCGGCATCCCCAGCGCGCCGGAATTATGCCAGAGCTGGCCGTCGATCACCTGTGAAAATGGCAATCCACTATGGCCAGAAAGAATGCCATCGCCACCGGCCTCCAGCAGATCATGTGCCTTAACGCGGGATGGAGTCGAGGGAAAGATAAACCGGTTGATCGCGTTGAATGAGCCGTGCACAACCGTCAGGACAAGGCCATTGATTTCCACTTTGATCCGAAGCGGCAGCGCTGACATCCATTGTTGATCATCCGGGCTTATTTCACTTTGTGCATGGGAGAACCAACGAGCCGAAAGCGTATCGCAGGCGCTACCGGGTGCATATCCGCAGCCGCAATCGGCTTCGGCGAGGCCGAGTTGTTCCTCGCAATTGCCCGCAATCGTCATGATTCCCAAACGGCGGATCATGTCCAAGCAGGCGCGCGCGTCGACTCCATAGGCCGCTATGTCGCCGGTGCAAATCATGGAACGAGGATTAATTCCCCGGCGGCCTGCTTCTGCTATCAGCGCTTGCAGAGCCTGAAAATTGGAATAGACGCCACCAAACACGAGGATGCGCGAGTCAAAGTGTAAAATCTTGTCCATAGGCTTACATAAACCGGCAAGGATCACATGAAAACCGGGGTGCTCTCACGATTGCGTCACCTTTGGCGCGCTGCAGGCTCAGGAGCCGGTCCGGGCGGCTCTAGAGGGATTCAAGTCCCGCTAACCACATCGGAAAACTGTGCCGTCAATTCCCAAACGTTTGAGCCAATTGCGAAACCGCGATTGCGCGCTGATTTTTCGCCCTGAAAGGGAATAAATCGAGGCATCCGGGTCCGAACCTGGCATGGTGTTTCCACGACAAATCACCAACAGGCGAGTGCCTCGAAATGCCTCTGCGCGAGACGCTATC
>CANJJI010000177.1 GCA_947474545.1 Beijerinckiaceae bacterium
ACCCTATCTCACGAAGGCTGCTGCCCCGCCGATGCTCGGCCAAAATCACGCCACGTTCCTCGCTGCCAAGGTGCTTGTATCGACTGTCCATCGCAACATCCTATGCCCTGCGGGCCGTGGGTGTTGCACTTGAAGCTTGAGCCTAAGCTCTCCATGATAAAGTACGGCGTAATTCAAACGGGCTGGGCAATTCAACATTCAGCGTAAAGCTCTGCTGAAGTCTCACGCTCTCTTTTCATTGCACAGCAATTGCCTGTTTCAGCTTCTCGATAGCCGCAGGCGGCGTTTCATACAGTTTCTTGACAGCCTCCTGCATGACCGCGCCGCTGATGGCCGTGACAACAAGACTTTGTTTGGCGGCCTCCTCCAGTAATTGCGGATCGGCCAGCGCTTTCATGAACGCTGCGCGGATGGCCTCCACGCGATCAGCTGGCACTTCGCCTGCCATCACGAAGGGCCGCGTATAAATGCCTTGCGAATAAAGCATTTCGAACATCTGCTTTTGTTCTGCTGTCTCGGCAAGACTGACAGAAAGCGGCACGCCTTGCTTGTTGAGATCAGGATCGCCGCTGAGGGATTCCTGCACAAGCAACCGGACAAATTTCTTCTCCAGCCAGTCAGGCCGCATGGATTTCAATGAATTCCAGCCGAAGCCACAGAACCCGGCGATTTCGCCGCGGTCCACCGCCAGCGTCAGGTCACGCGTACCGGGATAGCCATGCACGAGCTTGATCTTCAACCCCAAAATGTTCTTCATGGCCATCGGCATATCCGATGTCGTGCCGCCACCAGAACCCAGCAAAATCTCGCGATCACGCAAATCTGTGAGAGTCTTGAAAGGCGAGTCGTTATGTACCACGCAGACAAACACTTCTGAGCTTGCGCTGCCGATATAATTGAAAGTGCGGGCATCGTGCCGGATCTGATAGGCGTTTTGGCTGATAAGCTGATCAACGACATTGCCAGCCGCCAGCGATCCGAGCACTGTGCCGTCTTTAGCTGCCACATTGGCGATATGTCCTGCCGCGACATTGCCGCTGCCGCCGGGCATATTGCGCGGCACAACAACGGGATTGCCCGCGACGAAACGGCCGATATGCCGTCCCACAAGCCGCGCATAAAAGTCGTAACCGCCGCCAGCGGGATTGCCGATGATCAGCGAAATCTGCTTGCCCTTATAGAAGCTTTCGACAGCATCCTGCGCGAGCGCTGCGCCCGAAAGTGTTAGCGCGGCCAGAACCGCCGCCCCATCCAGCAAAAATTTCCGCATGTCGCTCCCCCATTTACGACCGGCATAGTGCGGAATCGGCGCGCGAATGCAAGCAGCCCCCGCGGACCCGCTATTGCCCAAGCCCTACATTTAGCAGAGGATGTAGCCGCAGGCGCACGTCAATGCGCGGCAGGAGGAGGCAAGTCATGAATGCCCACGAAAAATCAATCAGCGCATCTACTTCAAAATCCGGTGCAACTCCGCCCGCCTCAGAAGATGCGCCACTCGCCGAAGCACTGATGATGACAGACGACGAATATTATCACGTGCTTATGCCTAAAAATGTCCGGCCCACAATTTGGAAATTCAAGGCCATGCAGCCAAAGATCGATGCGCTGGTCGCCGATCCGCTCAAGCGCGCCGACCGGCGATTTCTATCGCTGGTCAACGGCGATACGCCCAAGGATAATCCCGGCGCCCTTCCCGGCATCTTTCTGGGTATCCAGGCCTTCAAGCCCGGCGAACATATTCAACCCCACCGTCACAATTCATTCGCCATCTATCACATCATGCAGGGCACCGGCTATTCGGTGCTGGAAGGCGAGCGCATTGACTGGGAACAGGGCGATACTTTTGTCTGCCCGGCCTGGGCCATGCACGAGCATTTCAACACAGGGACTGAGCTCGCGATCCAATATGTCGTGCAGGATATGGTTGGCCGCGCCTATGAACGCAACCTTATGTGGGAAGAGCCAGTCGGACATTTCGGCCACATGGTGCAAGGCGGCTTCCGCCCGCATAATCCGGAGCTGGGAGATTGAGGGCATAAAAAAGCCCCGGAGAATTTCTCCGGGGCTTATGTTTCTCAAGCCTCGCCCGGCCATACTTCGCCGGCGATTTCCACGACGTGCCGCAGTTTCGCCCACTGCTCGTCCTCGGTGATGAGGTTGCCACCAGTATGGCTCGCAAAACCGCATTGCGCCGAGAGACACATCTGATCGAGCGGCATATATTTTGCCGCCTCTTCAATCCGCTTCTTGATCTGGTCTTTCGGCTCCAGCGCCGCAAACTTGGACGTAATGACGCCAACGACCACGCGCAGATTGCCCTTGGGCACAAAACGCAGCGGCGCAAAATCGCCCGAGCGGGCATCGTCATACTCAAGGAAGAAGCCGTCCACCTTCAGCAGATTGAACATGGCGTCCGCCACGGGCTCATAGCCGCCTTCCGCATGGCCACGGCTCAATGAATTGCCACGGCACAGATGCACGGTGATGCGCATGTCGGAGGGACGATTGGCAATCGCACCGTTGATGATCTTCGCATAGAGGGCGGGCAGTTTGTCCGGATCTTCACCAAGGCTCTTCACCCGGTCACGCAGTTTGGGATCACAGAGATAGGCAAGGTTGGTGTCATCGAGCTGCAGATAGCGGCAGCCCGCATCCGCCAGCGCTTTGACTTCCGCTGCATACACGGCGATCAGGTCTTCAAAAAACTTGTCCATATCGGGATAGGCAGCTGCATCCACGCCGCCGCGCCCGCCGCGGAAATGCAGCATGCTCGGTGAAGGAATTGTCGTCTTCGGCGTGCGGCTGGTCAGGCCCTTCAGGAAGTTGAATGACTTTGTCTGGATGCCGCCCGCAGGCAGTTCCATTTTGGCGAAGGTCCGGGGTGACGGCGGCTGCCAGTTCTGCACCACTTGCCCCACCGGGGTCGCGCGCTGTTGCGGGTTGTCGCCCGACGATTCCATCCGCACACCGTTGATCGCGGAAATAAAATCGCCCGACCAGGACTGGCGGCGGAAGTCACCGTCGGTGATCGCCTGAATGCCGGTGGCTTCCTGCTTTTTCACGACGTCGCGAATGAGCTTGTCTTCGAGTTCGGTCAGCGCCTCGCGTGTAACTTTGCCGGTGCGAAAACCTTCACGCGCATCAAGCAATTCCTTGGGACGCAGAAAGCTGCCGACATGGTCGGCGCGAAAGGGGGCTCTGTTTGCAGTTGCCATGGCGGCGTTCTCCCGTTGATGTTTTTGGTGCGGCTTTGTAGCGGCCCATTCAGCCTAAAGGCAAGCGTGGGCAGCCTTGGTAGTGTAATTCTCTCACCTGAACGGCGGCGGATCGGCAGGCTGGCCGCTCAGCATCTTGCCCCAGCGCAGGGCCGAAGTTTCCCAGTTCAGCGCCCGGTGTACACCTGCGGCGAAAATATCGCGGAATGCGCGCTGAAGATCGCCCGGCAGAAACAGGCCATGCGCACCAGTCACCTCGAACATGCGTGTCGCCGCGCGCCGCGCCAGCATGTTGGCCCAGGCGACATTGCGCATGGTACGCGCGGCGTCTTCGTCGGTCAGCTTTGTGCCCGCCCGCAGCTTGCCTTCATAATTTGCTGTCGCCACTTGAAACATGGTGCGTGCGGCGTCGGCTTCGACTGAGGATTCGGCCAGCCGTTCTGTGAGGTTGGCCATGCCCGGCGGTGGATGTGGCCGCCTCGCACAGGCGGCGACATATTCGGCAAAATCGTCCACCATGCCAGCCAGGACGCCGATGGGAACAGCACCGAGGCCGCTTACTGTGAACCCGAAAATTGGCATCCGGTAGATTGGATTGGAATTGACGGCCATGCCGGGCGCTTTGCCGGCCGCGACCTCCGAATTCAGGATGACTCTATGGCCCGGCACGAAAACGTCCTTCAGCTCAATAGACGATGTACCTGTGCCTGCCAGACCCATCACATGCCAGTCGTCAATGTTGGTCCGGTCTGCTGCGGGAACTAGAAAGAAATGCATCCGCCGTCCGCCTTCGCCGTCGGGCACCACGTCGGCAAGAATCGACCAATGTGAATGATGAAGCCCACTGAGGAAGGGCCAACGTCCCTTCAGCACAAAGCCGCCGTCAACCTTCTGTACCTTGTTTCCGGGCGGAACGATGGAAGCAGAAATCAACGCGTCCGGATTTTCATCCCAGACATCGTGCTGCGCCTGATCGGAAAACAGCGCCAGCATGTAAACGTGTTCCGCATAGACATCAGCGACCCAGGCTTGCGAACCATCGCCACGCGCCAGTTCCATGACCACTTCGCTGATCACACTGAAGGGTTGCTCGAAGCCGCCAAAACGGGCGGGCTGGCAGATGCGCACAAGCTTTGCAGCGACCAGGTCAACGATCGTCGCATCCGGCGCATGCCGCAAAAGGTTACCCTCCTCAGCGCGTTCGCGCAAACGCGGCGCAAGGGCGCGTGCGCGCTCGAGCAGCTCGCGTCGTATGTCCTGATCTTTCAAAGCATGCTTCAAAGCTTCATCGGGCACGCTGTTACTCCGCAGCTTGTTGGTAGCTTTGTCTGATGCGTTCAGCCACATGTTCACCTGCGGTGCAGGGCGCATATTTGGCCTTTCCACTTTCCGGCAGGCAGGTGGGAACGCATTCCACCCTTGTCTTAAAGGCCGGGTTGAAGAACAGCGGCAGCGAATAGCGATCACTGTTCGTGCGATTATTCAGCACGCGATGCATGTTTGAGTGATAGAGATCGTTCGTCCAGCGCTTTACCATATCGCCAAGATTGATGACGATCGTACCGGGAATGGGATCAGCGCGCAGCCATTGTCCAGCCGCATTTTCCACTTCCAGCCCGCCATTATCATCCTGCGCCAGTAACGTTATTGCGCCATAATCGGTATGCGCTCCGGCCCCAAGCTGGTTGGGCGCAGCATTCTGCGGATGCGGTGGATAGTGGAGAATTCTCAACGTGCTGCAAGGTTCCGCAAATGCCTCGTCAAAATAAGTCCGCTCAAGCGACAATGACACGGCCAGCAACCGCATGAGGTGGCGGCCAAGATCCAGCGCCGGTTCGTAATAGCCCTCAATCGCCTCACGAAATCCCGGGAGCTTGTCCGGCCAGTGATTTTGTCCATGATTGGGCAGCTTTTCGAGCACCAGCGGATGATCGGGCTCCAGATGACGTGCGGAATAAAAAGCTTCCTTGAGATCCTGTGGCGAGCCTTCATCGAGTTGCTGATAAAGCATGGGTTCATAGCCGCGTAACATACCCGGCCATTGCTTCATGCTCATGTCCATCTTGCGTTCCAGCGGCTGATCGAAAAATTGCCGTGTGGCAGCAAAAGCGCCGTCAATCAGATGCTGGGCGATGCCGTGGTTCTTCACATAAAAGAAGCCGGTCTCCCGCGCAGTCTTGTGAATTTCCCAGGCCGTTGCCGCTTCTGCCGCAGCATCCCCCGCAGGGCCGCCCCGCAAGTCAATCAGCGGAATGGTCTTGGGAATGGACGGCGGCGTATAGATGATCATGACAGTCAACTCCCAGATTTTTCGAACAGTCGAACGACTCCACCGATACGGAAACAACGGCGAGCGCAGCCAAGCCTCAAGCCGAATAATCCGGCTGCAGCGGCACACCTGCGGTTTGCATGGCCTTGTAATGCGCCCAGGTCGCCCTGATCCATCTGGCCACCGCGATATTGTTCTCAAAGATCGAATAGCCCGCGTTCTCGCCATAATCGAGAATGCTGATCATCTCTGTATTCATATATTGCAGCGGACTCTCCGGATGCGTGAGATGATAGCGCATGACCTTACGAATGGCTTCCTTGCTGGCCTCGAGACGGTAGGCATACCAAGGCGAATGAAATTCGCCGGGCTTCGGCCGCAGGAATGGATATTGAATGCCGCGTCCAAAATTTCCCTTCTCGTCCTTGGCCCATATGTTCGGTGGGCCATTAGGCGAAACCGGCCGTAATTGCGCAAACAGAACCATGTTCTCGTTCAGCCATTCGTCGCAGAGATTACCGGCCTCGAAAGGATCTAGAATAACGCGGCCCGCTTTCACATCTTCGCGGATGCGCGAAATCTCCTGCTCCGCTGGATTACCGATCTTGAAGATGCAATGGCTGTAATCGAGCGTGAAGTTAAACGGAACGCCCGCCCGCCGCACTGCCTGCGCCACCGGGATCACGCGTTTCACCTGTTCCGACCAGCACAGCACATGCACTTCAAAACTCGTGGTCAGGCCAATCTTCTGCGCGAAATCATAGGTCCGCAAATAACAGTCTACAACCTCCGCGTCGCTGAGTTCATGGCCATCCGCATGGTGAGTGAACAGCATGACGTTATGGACTTTAACGCCGCATCGCACGGCATTGCGCATGTCCAGCTCCAGCAACGCGTCATCGCGCCCGAGCATATATTGAAACGTGCCGGTATAGATCGGCAGCTGATATTTTTCCGAACAGCGGATGCATTCATCGACGATATCCGGCCGTGGCAGCCAGTCGATATAGTCGAAGACGCCGGCCTGTTTCACCAGCTCGAACTCGCGCTCGATGGAGATATTTTCGCGGGCGTGAAATGTCAGCCTGTGACAACCGATCAGGAAATCTTTCGCCATCGCTGTTTCACCCTTTGCGCAACGGCGTCTTCTTGCCCGTTCAGCGCTGTTTGGTTAACTTTAGGAAGGCTGCTGGCAGCCGTCAAACCGGCGTTGCGGCAGCAACTCCGGCTGCGCCGCAAGGCCGCATTTTTTTAAAGGGACAGCGCGCAAATCCCTGCTAATCTGTCGCCAATCAAACCAATCACAAGGGTGGAAATATGAAATTCGGCGCCATGGATCATCTCGATCTGTCGAACCCACTGTCCCAGGCCGATCATTTCGAGAACAGGTTACAGCTGGGCGAAATGTTCGACGCTGCGGGCTTTCACTGCTTTCATGTGACGGAACATCATTTCACCCCGCTTGGCGGCGGATCGGTGCCGTCGGTCTATCTTTCGGCCCTCGCCCAGCGCGTGAAAAACATGCGCGTGGGAACGCTTGTTTATGCCCTGCCTGCCCATCATCCCCTCAGGCTGATCGAGGAAATCTGCGTGCTGGACCAGATGAGCCGCGGCCGGCTCGATATCGGTTTTGGCCGTGGCTCGGTGCCCGAGGAACTTGCGTATATGGGCGTCGATACGCCCAGAGCGCGTGAAATCTATGATGAAGGGCTCGCTATCGTCGAACAGGGCCTGCGTGATGGACATGTGGATTTTGCAGGCAAGCATTTCAATTTTCGCGATGTGCCGCTGCATTTGCGGCCTTACCAGAAGCCGATGCCGCCGGTCTGGTACGGCGTGCATTCCACTGAGAGTGCCGAACGGGCTGGCAAGGCGCGCTTCAACATCGTGGTCAACGAGAACACCGACGCCTCGGCCAAATATATCGGCGATTTCAGGCGCTCTCTGGCGGCCAACGGCTATACAGGTGCGGACCCGTTCATCGGTCTGGCGCGCACGATTGTGGTGGCTGATACAGACGCCAAGGCAATGGAAATTGCTGACCGCGCGCACGATGTCTTCCAGAAAAACTTCACATGGATGCATCGCCGCCACAACCGCACGCCCATGCATTGGGGCCTCGACACAAAATTCGCTGAACTTGTTGCAATGGAGCGTTCTTTCGCCGGTTCGCCCGAGTCCGTCACGCGCTTTCTCGAACAGCAGCATCGCGATACCGGCGCGAATTATTCGGTCCTGCGCTTTTCCTTCGGCGATATGACCTTTGCTGAAATGAGCCGCTCAATCGAACTTTTTGCGAGCAAGGTGATGCCCGCTCTGGCGAAGGTGAAAGAGCTGGCTTGATCGCTGTCATCCCGGAAAAATGTGCAGCATTTTATCCGGGACCAGCTGCAGTAAATGCCACAACGATCCCGGCTCTCCGCTTTGCTCCGGCTGGGATGACACGCTTGGAGACTAAACCATGCCCATCGCCATCGAATCCATGTCGCCCACATATGGCGCACGCCTCCTGGGCGTCGATATTCGCAAGCCTATTGATGCGGCGAGCCTCACCGAAATCAAGGCGGCGCTGGCCGAATATGCGGTCTGCGTCATCGGCCATGATGCGCCGCCGACGGACGAGCAGCATATAGCGTTCAGCGGATTGCTTGGCCCCATGGAGCGCGGCAAGGAGAAGAAATTTGCCGGTGTGGGCGAGCGCATCCGCCATGCCGAAATCGTTGATCAGAGCAATCTCAACGAAGTCGGTGAAATCTATGCTGACAGCGACCGGCGCCTCGCCTACAAGCGCGCCAATCGTCTGTGGCATACGGATATGAGCTTCTTCAACATCCGTGCCACGTATTCGTTGCTCGCCGCACACGCGATCCCCTCAGCGGGCGCTGATACTGAATTTGTCGATATGCGCGCGGTCTGGGATGCGCTGCCGCAGGAGCGCAAGGCCGGGCTTGAAGATCTTGTGGTTGAACATTCCTATTGGCACAGCCGCGTGCTCGGCGGCGGGCCGCAGCCGTCAGCCGAGGAACTCGCCGCGCATCCGCCTGCGCGCCACAAGATGGTGCATATGCACGAACCCTCCGGCCGCAAGACTCTCTATATCGCCTCTCATTCCATGGGTATCGTGGGCTGGCCGCAGGACAAGGCCATGGCGCTAATCAGGGAACTGATGGCTTTTGCAACACAGAAGCAATTCGTCTTCGCGCATAAATGGCGGCTCGGCGACGTGCTCATCTGGGACAATATGTGCACGCTGCACCGCGCCACAGAATTCGATGATCGTGGCGAGGTTCGCGATGTCCGCCGCACCACATGCCGCGAGCGCGTGCTGGTCAACGAGACCACACGGATCGAGTGAGGACTGCCGGGCAGCGTCATGCCGGCCAGTCGCAGCAGGATGTCATCCCGGCCAAGCGCGAGCCGGGAGCCTCCTCCGTCTTTGAGGACGCACCCCGGACAGCACCGGCGATAACATCAGTGTAACATACGATGACAGCCCGCAACGCCCTTGGCGTCCGGGTTGACCACTATTCAGTTGCGGCCCTCTCTATTCGCATCAATTTGCTGCGAAACGTCTGCAACTTTCCTGATTGATGCGCCGGGAGCGGCGCGGGGGTGCCCGACATTCCCCCGCTTCCGGAAGAACGTTGGGTGGCAGAAGGCCGAAAGCCAGAAGAATATCCGGCATCCCCGCACACGCCGCCTCGTGCAGCCTGTCAATTATCCAGAAAGCTCCTGAGCTTCCGGCTCCGCGACGGATGCTTCAGCTTCCTTAGCGCCTTCGCTTCGATCTGGCGTATGCGTTCGCGTGTCACGGAAAACTGCTGGCCAACTTCTTCCAGTGTGTGGTCGGTATTCATGCCGATGCCAAAGCGCATGCGCAGCACGCGTTCTTCACGCGGGGTGAGCGAGGCGAGCACACGGGTTGTTGTTTCGCGCAGATTGCTCTGGATCGCCGCGTCGATGGGGAGGATGGCGTTCTTGTCCTCGATGAAATCGCCGAGATGGGAATCCTCGTCGTCGCCGATCGGGGTTTCCATTGAGATCGGCTCTTTGGCGATCTTGAGCACCTTGCGGATCTTGTCTTCCGGCATCTCCATGCGATCAGCCAACTCTTCCGGTGTCGGT
>CANJJI010000178.1 GCA_947474545.1 Beijerinckiaceae bacterium
GCTCAGTCAGATCAATGCCTGAATGCGCGCGGTTGAACAATGCGCCACCTAGCTCCGCTTCGAGCAGCTTGATTGCTTTTGTCATTGACGGTTGAGCAACGCAGCACTTTTCGGCAGCCCTTCTGAAATTGCGCTCTTCCGACAAGGTGATAAAATATCGGATTTGATGCATTTCCATCTTGTACCTCCGCTATAGAGATACGTTTGAGGCTCAAGCTTGTCCAAACAACAAGGCTCGCGAAAAAATTGATGCCGCAGGTCAATCGCGTGAGGTATTCGTGATCACGGCATGATCGGAGCGCGGACTCGCTCCTTGCAAGGCGGCTGCGAGAAGTTGCTGCCTAATGTATTGGTCGATATAACTTGTCTATTGACAAGAGAGTTTGTGAACGATGTTGCATGCGATGAGAGCTCCATCATACACCCGCCGGGCGCTCCTGGCCTTTTGCGGTTTTGCGCCCTTTGCCAGTCTCGCTGCGGCCCAGCAAACCCCTGACAAACCCACCGAGAAAGAGCCTGACCTCGACGCCCCCTATGTGCCCACGCCGCAGGATGTGGTGGACCGGATGCTGGAACTGGCCCAGGTTACAAGGGACGATTATGTCATGGACCTTGGTTGCGGCGACGGACGTATTCTCGTTACGGCGGCGCAAAAATTTGGCGCGCACGGATTTGGCGTCGATATTGACCCCAAGCGCATTGTCGAGGCCAAAGCAAATGCCGCGTCGGCAGGGGTTTCTGACAAGGTCGATTTCGGTATTGAGGATCTGTTTCACACGCCCATCGGCAAGGCCAGTGTGCTGGCGCTTTATCTTTTCCCTCACATCAACGAATTACTCGCGCCGCGCATGCTGAAGGAAATGAAGCCCGGCTCGCGCATTGTCACGCATGGGTTCGGTATCGGCAAATGGCGGCCGGACAAGGAAGATATGGTGGCGATGCGGCACATCTATTTCTATGTGGTGCCGGCCAATGTGGAGGGCAGCTGGCGCATCAAGGAAGAAGGCGGCCATACCTACAATCTTGCGCTGATCCAGAGCTTTCAACGTATCACCGGTTATCTGGAAGGCGTCGATGGCGTGCGGCTTCGCAATGCGCGGTTGGCGGGGGCGGAAATCGCGTTTTCGCTGGAAACGCCAAACGCGCCACGCAAGGATTTTATCGGGACCGTTGATGGCGAAAGCATCAACGGCAAGGGTTTTACGGCAGTGCGAATTTCGAAGGCGGCGCCGCGTTGACTGGAGACGGGCTTCGTAGTCCAGTAAACTCTATGTGATCCGGCGGCCGTTCGCGAGGAACGCAGGAGCGTATAAATCAGCAAGCGCGTCTGCAATTGCGTGCAGGCTGCGTGGCAATGAGGGAGGCATTGATGAAAAGCGAAGTGACGATGCACGTTTCCCGCCGGGCCATATTGGCAGCCGGAGCGGCCCTTCCGGCATTGATGACAAATCCGGTCATTGCCCAATCGCCGGCGCTCGATGTGCCCTATGTGCCGACACCACAGGATGTGGTTGATCGCATGCTCGATATGGTCAAACCAACGGCCAATGACTTTGTCATGGACCTGGGTTGCGGCGATGGCCGTATGCTGGTGACAGCGGCCTCGAAGTTCGGCGCAAAAGGCCGCGGCGTTGATCTCAATCCGGTGCGCATTACCGAAGCCAATGAGAATGCGCGTCGCGCCAATGTCAGCGACAAGGTCGAATTCATGGTCGCCAACCTCTTTGCGACATCAATCCGCGAGGCCGATGTACTGACTATGTATTTGCTGCCCAGCGTCAATCTCCAATTGCGGCCACGCATTCTCGACGAAATGCATCCGGGTGCGCGCATTGTATCGCACGCGTTTCACATGGCTGATTGGGAGCCGGATCTGCAGGACGAGGTGCGCGGCCGCAATCTCTATCACTGGATCGTGCCGGCAAAGGCTGCGGGAAAGTGGAATCTGTATGAAGGATCGAATGTGATCACGCTCGATGTTTTCCAGCAGTTTCAAAAGCTGACAGGCGCCGCCAAAACTGAAGCCGGTGGCACGGGGAAGGTTACGGGCCGCATCAAGGGTACGGAAGTTACCTTTATCGTTGATTTGGGCAATGGTTCCAAAACCTATACAGGCAAGATGGCCGATGGGATGATCGATGGCGGTTCGGGCGCGGGCTGGAATGCCGCGCATGAAACGCGCATCGGGCGTTGATTTTTCGGCGTGGATAAAACGCATTGAAGAAGAGGTCTATTCATGATTTCGGGACGTATTGAAAATGTGTCACGCCGTCAGATGTTGAGACGTCTGGCGGGTGGCGCAATGTTCATGGCGGCTGCGCCGGCCTTTGCACAAGGATCGGTATTTCCTCCGCCGGTGAAACTTGATGTTCCCTATGTCCCGACGCCTCAGGATGTCGTGGATCGCATGCTGGATCTTGTAAAAGTCCGCAGCGACGATTTTGTGATGGATCTGGGCTGTGGCGATGGGCGCATGCTGGTGACGGCGGCGGCAAAATTCGGCGCGCGAGGTTATGGAGTCGACATCAATCCGGTGCGCATTGAGGAAGCCAACGCCAATGCGCGAAAGGCCGGGGTCGCGGAGAAAGTTCAATTCGAGATCAAGGACCTGTTCAAGACACCGATAGAAAAAGCCTCTGTCATTGCGATGTATCTGCTGCCCTCGGTGATGCTGCAATTGCGTCCGCGCATCCTCTCCGACATGAAGCCGGGTTCGCGTCTCGTTTCGCACGATTTTCATATGGACGATTGGGAGCCCGACTATCAGGAATCTCTCAGCGATCACGACGTCTTCTACTGGATCGTCCCGGCGCGCGCGGAAGGCATGTGGAATCTTGACGTTGGCGGCGAAAGTTATTCGTTGTCGATCCGTCAGAAGTTCCAGAAAGTCGAAGGGCGTATCGCGACCGACAAGCTTGGTGGCGTCATTCGCGAGGGCCGCATAGAGGGTGACCGCATCCGCTTCAATGCGGTGTTCGATGACGGCAGGACTCTCGTATTCAATGGCCGCATCAGCAATAACCGGCTCGTTGTCGACAAAGCCTCGCCGCCGCAGATCGTTCCGGACTGGAGCGCAACACGCGTCCATTAACGGCTAAATTCCACGCGTCTTATTCCGCCAACATTCCGGATCATAAAATGAACACTGCCAATGAGGGCGCAAGTCCGCGTAAACTTCTCAGCATCACTGATGGCATTGCCTTCTATGTGGGCATTGTCATTGGCGCCGGGATTTTCAAGACACCCAGCATCATTGCAAACATGACAGGTTCCAATGAATTGTTCATCGGCGTCTGGATTGCTGGCGGCATTGCCACGCTCATTGGAGCGCTTTGTTATGCGGAGCTGGCGGCGGCCTATCCTGATGCCGGGGGCGAATATAATTTTCTTGCGCGCGCCTATGGCAAGCACGTGGCGGTGCTCTTCGCCTGGGCCCGCGGCACTGTGATCCAGACTGGCGCCATCGCGCTTGTGGCGTTCGTATTCGGTGATTATGCGCAGGAGCTCTTGCCGCTCGGCGCCAGTGGCGCTGCGATCTGGGCTGCGCTCAGTGTCATCGGACTCACCGCGATCAACATCATCGGCACCATGCCGGGAGCGCGGACGCAGAAGATACTGGAAATCATGACCATCCTGGCCTTGCTTGCGGTGATTGCCATCGGCTTTTCCATTGCTGGCGGGGCTCAGGTGAAGCCCGCCGCAGCGGGAGGCGGCAGCGGCAATCTGCTGGGTATCGCCATGGTTCTTGTCCTGCTCACCTATGGCGGCTGGAACGAAGTGGCCTATCTTTCGGGCGAGATGAAGGATGTGAAACGCGACATGCTGCGCATCGTCCTTATCGGCACAGCAGTTGTGACCTTCCTCTATGTCGCCTTTTGTCTGGCGCTGCTGATGTCGCTGGGGCTCAAGGGCATTGCTGACAGCAAGGCCGTGGGGGCGGATCTCATGCGCTTTGCCTGGGGTGAGAAAGGCGTAGCGCTGCTGGCGATCACGGTCTGCCTGTCGTCGCTCAGCACGATCAATGGCTCGATCTTCACAGGCGCGCGTACCTATTATGCACTGGGCCGCGATGTGCCACCCATCGGGCGTCTGGGCATCTGGGATGAAAATGGCAGCAAGCCCTTTAATGCGCTTTTGTTGCAGGGTGTGATCGCACTGGCGCTGGTGGCGTTTGGCGGCATGACGCGGGACGGCTTTTCCACCATGGTGGATTATACCGCGCCGGTGTTCTGGTTCTTTCTGATGTTGGTTGGCATAGCGCTGTTCATATTCCGCACTCGCGAACCTGATAGGGTGCGTCCCTTCAAGGTGCCGCTTTATCCACTGACACCCGCCATATTCGTGGGCATGTGCGCATGGCTGCTGTATTCAAGCCTCGCCTATACGGGGAAGGGCGCGCTTGTGGGTGTGGCGGTGCTGGCTATCGGCTTACCGCTGTTGTTGTTTGTGAAGAAAGAAAATTGAGCCTCAAACAGTCATCCCGGAAAATCGCAGAGCGATTTATCCGGGACTGTGAGGGGCTCTTGCAGACGATCCCGTCTATTCGCTTCGCTTTGGCCGGAGTGACATTGCCGACAATCTCAGCTCAAACTCGCCGTAAACCGCTGCACGCGGCGGCACGCGTCTTCCAGCAGCGCGGTTGAGGCGGCATAGGACACGCGGAAGTTCGGGCCTTTACCAAACGCGGAGCCATGCACCACGGCGACGCCCTCCTGATCCAGCAGGGCGGTGATGAAGTCTTCGTCTGAGTTGATGACTTTTCCGTCCTGGGTCTTCTTGCCGATGGCCTGCGAGCAATCGGGATAGACGTAGAACGCCCCTTCCGGCACCGGGCATTTGATGTAACGGGCCTGATTGAGCATGGAGACCACGAGGTCGCGGCGCTCAACAAAAGCCTTACGGAATTTTGGCAGATGATCCTGCGGGCCATTCAGCGCCTCAACTGACGCCCATTGCGCGATGGTGCAGGCTCCCGACGTCTGCTGGCCGTGCAGCAAATCGAGCGCCTTGATGAGTACGTCGGGAGCGGCCGCATAACCAATTCGCCATCCGGTCATAGCGTAGGATTTCGACATGCCGTTCATCGTGATCGCGCGATCCATGAGATTGGGCTCGACCTGCACCGGCGTTGTGAATTCGAACCCGTCATAGACCAGATGCTCGTAGATATCATCCGAGAATACCCAGACATGCCGGTTCTTGGGAGCCATCAACACATCGGTCAACGCCTTCAACTCGCTTCGGGAATAGGCGGCGCCCGACGGGTTCGACGGCGAATTCAGTAGCACCCATTTGGTGCGCGGCGTTATCGCCCGGTCGAGGTCTTCGGCCTGCATCTTGAAGCCGCTTTCCAGCGTCGTCGGCACGATGACGGGCGTTCCGCCGGCAATCATCACCATGTCGGGGTAGCTGACCCAGTAAGGCGCGGGTATGATGACTTCATCGCCCGCATCGCAGGTGGCCAGAAATGTATTGAACAGGATCTGCTTGCCGCCCGTGCCGACGATGGTCTGTGAAGCCTTGTAGTCGATGCCGTTCTCGCGCTTGAACTTCTTGGCGATGGCTTCGCGCAAGGGGACAATGCCGAGGACCGGCGGATATTTGGTTTCGCCGCGCCTGATCGCCTCAATGGCCGCCTGTTTGATATTGTCGGGCGTATCGAAATCTGGTTCGCCAACCGACAGCGAGATGATATCCCGGCCGGAGTTTTTCAGATCACGGGCCCGTTGCGTCAGCACCATTGTTGCGGAGGGCTTTACGCGCGTCACCGCGCCGGCAAGAAAAGACATTTTTAGAGACTCCGGATATGAATCGGACGCCTAGGCGGCCGGAAGCGGCGGACCATAATTTCGCATTGCCGCAAGAGCAACCCGAAATGAGCCCGCTCTAGCTCAAAAATGTGGGACTACCGGCAAAATTGGAGATTAAGGGTTTGTCAAAAGCAAATCAGCCATATTGCGATTATGCGAAGGCACAGGCCGTAAAAAGGTAGACTACCCCCATGAATGTTCGGGCCGCTGCCGCCACACATTTTCCCGATCCTGTCGACGTTCTGCGCTCCAATTGGGCCAATGCGCCGCGTTTGCTTGTGCTGCTGCTGCTCTGCCTGTGCCTGCTCTGCGCGGCCAGTCTGCGTATCCTGTGGGGGGCCGAGGGTACAAACGACGCGATGGGCCGTCTCCTCGGCGGCGATTTCGTCGCGTTCTGGGCAGCGGGAAAGGCATTTTTGTCGGGCGAGCCGATCCTGCCGTATAATCTCGATTGGTTCGCCAGGTTCACACAGCAGCTGGTGGGAGAGCACGCGCCACGGCTCGCGTTTAACAATCCGCCGACGTTTTATTTCCTTGCGATCCCCCTGGGATTGATGCCGTTTCTTCCGGCCTTGGCCATCTGGCTTGCAGGCTCCTATGCCGCGCTCGTTCTGGTGATCCGGCGCCAATTGCACAATACTCCGTCTATGGCGCTGATTGCCCTGGCTTTGGCGGCCTATCCCGGTATTTATGGCAATGGCCTGCAGGGGCAGACAGGCTTTCTGCTGGCGGCTGTTTTTGGCGGAGCGCTGCTGACCCTCGATAGCCGCCCCGTTGTGTCCGGGCTGTTGTTCGCCTTGTTGGCGTGGAAGCCGCAGTTCGGGTTGCTCGTGCCCATCGCCCTGTTCGCGGGCAAACGCTGGACTGTTATTTTTTCAGCGGCGGGCTTCGGCATCGTGCTGGGACTGGTTTCGGTTGTCATGTCCGGCATTGCCAGCTGGACCGCTTTTCTGCAGGAAATGTCGGAAATGCGGGAGCTGCTGCTGAACAAGGGGGTGATCGGCTATCACCTCATGCAGAGCCTGTTCGGCGCTCTGCGCCTCTATAACGTTCCGCTTGGAATCGCTTACCCGGTTCAGATTGTGTTTTCCGCTGCAATTGCAGTTCTGGTCTGGCGGGTCTGGGCGGGAAATGCCGACGCCCGCCTGAAACAAACAGCGCTACTGACCGGCAGCCTGCTCATCAGTCCCTATTTTCTCGACTATGATCTGGTGATGACGGCCCCCGCCATCGCGCTTCTGGTCAGCTACGGGCTCGATAAGGGCTTTGGTCCCTGGGAGCAAACCGGACTGGCCCTGGCGTTTATTTGCCCGCCGCTGGCGCGATTTGCCACTTTCTTTCTTGGCCTTCCCCTGGGGCTCATGTGCGTGGGGCTTTTGTTCACGTTTTCGTTACTGAAAGCGCAGGCTGAGCCGGAGCAGCGATAATCAGATGACTTTGATGGGTAAAATAACCAAAATTTCCCCCTAAAATCATGAAAATAAGCGATTCCAATTATAAACCACAGCCATTCAACTCACATTCTATCACGTGAATGTGTTAACCATTCATCAAGTATTCAGATATTTTTTTCTAGTATGTGATATGTTAATCACAGTGATCGGCAATGTGCGTTAGCGCACATCGTTTGAAGCGTGAAAGGTCCAATTAACCAGTATTGGAACCGCACGTGACAGCGGGTCCCGTCAGGGAGACGGAAGATGAGTGGTCAGGATCATATCGAGACCCACGAAGACAGTGGCTTCATCCAGGCGATAGCGCCGGAGGCAGCTCGCCGTCAGCTCAAGATTTCTGCGGCTCTGGTCGCCGCCCTCGCTGTTGCCACCATTTTCGTCGCTTCGCTCGGGCAAATGCAGCCGCGTTATGCAGAACCTGCTCTGGTCAAGCTGACTGTGCAGGCCCCCGGCGTGCTGCAGGTGCAGCAGGCCAATACAGTGAAATCCAGGGTGCAGCCCGGCGGCTAAGCCGCGCGCCCCGACCAAGCTCCAGACGAGCTGTCCGTTCCCCCAACAGCGGCTCGCTAACTTCCCTCCGGGTTCCCCAGCCCGGAGGGTTTTTCTTTTTGGCGAACTCGCAATCACGCGGAACCCTTGAAGACGAAGCTGGCGCCTGCGGCGATAAGAATAAACCCGACGAGGTGGTTCCAGCCCAAAGATTGCTTGAGATACACGATTGAAAAGCCCGCAAACACAATCAGCGTTATAACCTCCTGTATCGTCTTGAGCTGGACGACGGAATAAGTTTCGTTGCCCCATCTGTTGGCGGGTACGGCCAGACAATATTCAAAGAGCGCGATTGAGCAGCTGGCAATGATCGCAATCAGCAACGGTGACGATTTGTGTTTGAGATGCCCGTACCAGGCGAAAGTCATGAACACATTTGATAGCGTTAACAGAATGACGGGCGCAGCATAAGCGGAAAAACTGACGGGCATTTTTTAGTCCTCTTTGGCTGCAGGCAAATCATTATAAGACCGATACCATCTGCCGGACCAATACGTACTTGCTGCGCTCAATTGAACAATCCAAGAATTATAAAAGAATAGAAATTTCTTGCGCCGCCATGATTTAGCTGAAATATAATTTCAAAGTTGAAGCTGTCGCCTCACTTGATCGAGCGACCGGAGAAATACCCATCATGAAGACTGCTGCTCTGAATGCTTTCGCCCTCGCGCTGGGAGGCCTTGCCTTCAGTGCCCCTGCACAGGCACAAACGCGCGTCGGCGCGCTAGAATGCAACGTGTCCGGCGGTGTTGGATTTGTGATTACATCTTCCAAGGCTTTATCTTGCGCCTTCATGGGGCAGAATGGACGCGTCGAGAAATATGTCGGCACGATTCAAAAATTCGGCCTTGATATCGGCGTTACCGGGCCAGGCAAACTTGCTTGGGCCGTGATCTCCCCGTCTGCGCCGGGACCGGGCGCGTTGCAGGGCGAATATGTCGGTGCGAGCGCCTCAGTCACTGCGGGCGTCGGCGTTGGCGCGAATGCATTGGTAGGTGGATCCAATCGCACCATCAGCCTGCAACCGCTGTCGGTGCAGGTGCAGTCGGGCGTCGATCTATCTGCGGGTGTTGGCGCCATACAGCTGGAGTTCATACCAGAGCGGCGCTGAGCATCAGGCAGCTTAAATGAGCTAGCGGCAGGGGCGTGCCACCCATTAATGGGTATAGGCACGCCGCAAATATAAACTCAAAGAAAGCCGATCATTGAATTGTCAGCGGCACCGTTACAAGACGCCGTTCGCCATCCTCGAAGCTCAAGAGGATGCGGAAGACATCGGTACCGTGAAAGTTGTCTCGCGGCGAATAGGTCACGATGCTTCCGCGTGCTCTCAGATCATTGCACATGGCAAGCCGCGAGCCCGGCTTCATTTCGATCTCACCCGAACCGATGCTCAATTTCAAAGTACCGTATTTCGGTCTTTGAACAATCTTGATGGCGGCCGTTGCTGTTGATTTGCAATATTTGTCGATGCTCGCAAACGGCCCCACAACAGCAATATGTCCCGGTTCGACTGTTCCGCTAAGGGTTCTAGTTGTGTGGTAGATTTTCGCCTGGGCATTGGTAACCCCTGCCGTTCCGGCAAGGATGATTGTGGCGATGACGAGATGTCGCATGCCTAGAGCATCGTACGTTTAATCGGATGCATACCTCATCGCTTTGAAGAAGTTCCAGCATTCATTTTCCTTGAACAGGAGGCCTATGTCGCCAAGCGTTCTCCATAGGGCGTCGAAAGTTCGCGCTTGGGCCTTTCGCAGATGGGCCTTCA
>CANJJI010000179.1 GCA_947474545.1 Beijerinckiaceae bacterium
GGCCCATCTGCGAAAGGCCCAAGCGCGAACTTTCGACGCCCTATGGAGAACGCTTGGCGACATATGCCTCCTGTTCAAGGAAAATGAATGCTGGAACTTCTTCAAAGCGATGAGGTATGCATCCGATTAAACGTACGATGCTCTAGCCGGTACGAATGGCTTCAAGCTCGCGTGCGAGCGCCGCAAAATCTACAATGGAAATTTCCTCGGCTCGGGCCGTCGGCTCGACCCCGCAACGATCAAGCAGCCCGGCCACATCGACATCCAGAACTTTCAGTGACTGCCGCAGCATTTTCCGGCGCTGGCCGAATGCCGCCTGCGCCACTTGCGACAGATATTTCTGCGTGCAGGGGAGGGGCGAAGGCCGTGGCACAAGTTCGACAACCGACGAGGTGACTTTGGGGGGCGGGGTAAAAGCCGCAGGCGACACATCAAACAGGATCCGCGCTTGCGTACGCCATCCTGCGAGCACCGCCAGTCTGCCATAGTCCGCGCGCTGGTGTGGCGTCGCCACGATCCGTTGCGCGACCTCGCGCTGAAACATCAGAATCATCCGGTCGTAGAATGGCGGCCATTGCGTGCATTCGAGCCAGCCGCCCAATAAAACTGTCGCAATATTGTAGGGGAGATTGGCAACGATGCGCACACGTGTACCCGGCTCGCGATGTCCTACAAGCGCAGGATAGTCTATTTGCAGAGCATCATTGGCGACGATTTCGAGGCGTCCGGGATAATGTCTTGCGACCACTTCCAGAGCTGCAATGCAGCGTTCATCGCGTTCGATAGCTATCACCTTGCGTGCGCCTTCGGCGAGTAAGGCGCGTGTCAGACCGCCGGGTCCTGGCCCAATTTCGATAACAGTTACATCGGCGAGCGGACCAGCGGCGCGCGCGATTTTACCTGTCAGGTTGAGATCAAAGAGGAAGTTTTGTCCCAGCGATTTTTTTGCGGCAAGCCCGAATTCGGCAACCACTTCGCGTAATGGTGGAAGTTCGTCGGCGGCGCTCACGCAGCCTTGTCCATGGGCGCGCCGGCAAGTCTGGCGGCGAGCGTGAGTGCTGCGAGTAAGGAGTCGGCGCGTGCAATGCCCTTGCCTGCAATATCGTAGGCTGTGCCGTGATCGGGTGACGTGCGAACGAACGGCAGACCCAGCGTGACATTGACGCCGCTGTCGAAAGCGATCGTCTTGATCGGGATCAGCGCCTGGTCATGATACATGCAGATGGCTGCATCATAGGTTCTGCGGGCGGACGCATGGAACATGGTGTCGGCTGGCAGTGGTCCACGCGCCAGAATACCATCGGCTCTTAGATCAGCAATGGCAGGCGCAATGATATCGCGATCCTCGCTCCCCATGGAGCCGTTTTCGCCCGCGTGTGGATTGAGGCCTGATATAGCCAGGCGCGGCTTCGCAATGCCGAATTTCGTCCGCAGGTCATGCGCCGTGATGCGCGCGGTCTCGACAATCAATTCTCGAGTAAGGTTGGACAGTACTTTTTGTAATGAAATATGAATTGTCACGGGCACGACTGCCAGTTCATCACACCACAGCATCATCACCGAGCGGACGTGTACGCCGAAATAGCGTTCGGCCAGTTCGGCGAGGAATTCGGTATGTCCGGGGTGTGCGAAACCCGATTGATAGAGTGCATCTTTGGTGATCGGATTGGTCACCATCGCGCTTGCAGCGCCGGATGCAACAAGCTCCACCGCTTTTTCGATGGACGCAATCGTCGGCCGCGCATCTTGCGCGGAAACTATCCCAGGCTCCCCGGTTACGGCAGAGCCGACAGGCAGCACGGGAAGCGCCTTGGGGAAGATGTGCGCAAGAGCGCCGCGCAGGCCAGCTTCATCGATCGTCTGCACAGGCACAGCCAGACCGCTCCTGCGCGCCAATCTTTCGATATGGGCTGGGTCAGCGATCAGGAAAAACTGCGCGCCGCTTTGATGATTGGCAAGCCAGGCTTTCAAAGCAATTTCCGGCCCGATACCGGAGGGATCGCCCATGGTCATCGCCACGGGGGCTGCTTTATGCAGTATAGTCGTGGCGCGCCCGTTCATCCCGTTTACTTCTTCACGATAACCGCGCGCTTGCGCAGCTCGGCATAACGCTTGTCGCCATCAGCCTGAAGCTTTCGCGCCAGCAAAGTATCGCGGATAGATTCGCTGGCGGCTGTCCCGGATCCGGAATCGGATTTTTTGCACACGGCCAGCATCTCGACGCCAGTTGGACCCCGCGATGGCGGTGTGAGTTGGCCAACCGGTGTTCTGTCGAGCGTGGCGACCAGCTCCGGGCTTAAGGTGTTGGCGCGGCGGCTGATCTGCGGTTGGATCGCAACATCGCGCAAGGCGCGGGCCAGTTGCAGACCGGCAGTGCAATCGCGGAATCGGCTGCGCAGATTGGAAGCTTCCGAAAATCTGGAATTATAGGTTGCTACAGAAGCGCTGTTTGGTACTACAAAAATGACCTGCTGAATGGTAAATTCCTGCGCGCCAATGGTGCTGCCCTTTTTCTGCATCTCGGCGCGAACTTCTTCCTCGCTGACGCTGACAGCCTTGTTGATGGCGCCGACAAGCCCGCGCCATGAATAGGAGGCGCGCCAATGTTCCTGCCAGTGGTTCTTGTCGATCCCGGCCCGCTGGATTCCAGCCGAAAGTTGCTGCGGGGAAATCTTGCGCTCGCCAGCATCGCGGGTAGCTTCGTTGCCGATTTCCTGCTCGCTGACATTGATGCCGTATTTCTTGGTTTCCTGAAGCTTCAGCCTGTCTTCGATCAGGCTTTCCGTTGCTGCCTGTGCGCTGGCTGGCATACGCAAAATGGACAACAGCTTCATGCGCTGCGCGATATCGTAATTCGTAATTGGGCTGTCGTTGGCCGTGAGAACGACATTCTGCGCCAGAGCAGGCGTGGTCAAAAGAGTCGCCGCCACAAGGCAGACGGCAATCAGGCGCCCGGCCGCGATGCAACGGCCATTCTGGATAGAACCAGGCTTCATGTCTTTCTTCCCTGTTTTCAGTCTTATCGAATTGCGCCGCCGCCCAGGCCATCCTGAACCGGTGTTTCGCCCAGGCTTGAGCGCACTTTTGTATCACCAACGGTGCGCAGTTGCAGCGAGAGAAGGAGCGTTTGGTTGCGCACGGATTGTCCCGCGCCATTGGCCTGGAGAACCGAAGTATACTGGACGCCCAATGTCGTGCAATCGTCGGTATATGTCGCGCCCAGACCCAATCCCGCAATGGAGAACAATGGCGCCGGCCTGATCGCCGGTCCCGTTGTCGCTGCCCCGTTATAAAGGTGGCGTGAGAGATCGAAGATCACATTGCCGTTTAACGCGACCTTGTCCGTTATCTTGTATTTTGCGCCAGCCGCCAGCCCTTCGCGCCGCTGGTCATAACCGATCAGAGGCTGAGCCGTATAACGCGCATATTGCAGGCTCGTTTCAAATGTCCCGAAATTCATGTTCGCCATGAGATCTATGCGCTTGACCTCGCGCGTATCAGGATCAATACGGCTCTTGGCGATAAAGGAGAACATCGAGTTGGGAGCGTAGGCGAGGCGCGCCACTACATCGGAGCGCTTTTTGTCGAGGCCTGAACTCAAGCCGACATTCGCAGCATCAGGAGAAGCGTAAGAATTGCTTCCGGCCAGTTGCATGGACTGGCCGATCATTGCGTTCAGATAGCCGCCCTGTTTGAATGTTGCAGTGTACTGGAAACCATAATTGGCGCGCGTACCGCCTTCGAAACGGTCATATCCCGAGTATTTCGAATAATCGAACAGATTGGTTTCATCGAACACCAGGCTTTGCGCATCTTCGTTCACGTTCGTCGCATTTCGCGACGTATTGGGGCGCACGATGATTTGGGCGATCGGTTCAAATACATGCCAGGCCAGCGAATCCGACGCGAGGAAGGGATATCGATATTCAAGACCAGCGCCGGGTGTTGCCTGGCTGAAAAAAGTCTTGTTGCCGTTGTTGAAGAAGGTTGTTTGGTCGTTGTTCGAGATCGTCGAAGAGCAAGGCGGAAATGCACAGCCAGGGTTGTTAAACGTCCGATTGCCGCCGTCGGCAACATTGAGCCACGAGCCGTTCACATGGGCAAACGCAAAAGGCGTCCATACCTGGCCGATGGGATCGATGAACTTGCGCTTCCATTCGACGTTGAGCGTCGCCCGCGTATAATTTCCGGCCATGCCGCGCAAGAGACATTGCGAACGGTTATTGTAGGTTGGAACGCCCTTTGCGTCTTCGCAAACGTCGAACAATCCATAGGCGCGATCAAGCCTGCGCCCGCCGATAGATTCAAATGACGCTATTTCGCGTGAGATGTTTGTGAAGTTGAAGTCGAGCGTCACCTGACCGCCAATACCCCAGGTCAACGCTGGCGGCAGGCTGATGGTCTTGTTATAATCAAGAACTGGCGCAACGACGGGTTGCTGGCCTTGGATATCGGCGCGTGACAGGCCCTGGAAGTAGAACCCACGCAAATCGAAATAGCCTGTATTTCCCTGGCCAGTAAAATAGACAGACGATGTCGATTCCCGGAAATAGTTCTGCGACAATTGCCCGGAGGGCATGCGGTAATCTTGCTGAAAAAACTTGTCGCTCAGCAGTTTTATATTCCAGCCGGTTTTCCACTTGTCGTTGATCAGGAACTCGCCCTTGGATTCAATCGATCCGCGCATCTGACGGCTGCCCGGTCCATAGGGCGCATTCTGGAACACATCGGGCTCGGCCTGGAATATTCCAATGGCGCGAATTGAATAGGAGCCGTTGACCAGACGATGGCGCCACTCCACGTCGCCCAGCAAACTCTGCTTGCTCAGCAAGGTCGGCGCGAGCGTCAGATCCATGTTGGGCGCTATGGCCCAGAAATAAGGGACGGTGACCCCGGCGCCGAGATTTGTGCGGGCGATATAAGAGGGGGCCAGGAATCCGCTCTTGCGTGTGACGCTTGGATCCGGCATCGAGAAGAAGGGCAGCCAGGCGATGGGCATGCCCCATAATTCGAGGGAAGCGTCCTCGAAATACACCATCTGCTCAGTATTCTGGTGGATGATGCGCTTGGCGCGCACACGCCAGAGCGGCGGCTTCTCCGGATTTTCCTTGCAGGATTCGCAGGCCGTATAGGTGCCATTATTAAAAACGGTCGTCTCGCCTTCATTGCGTTCGGTGCGAGGCGAGGAGAAATAGGTTTTCTCCGGCGTCTCAACCCGCAGGCTGTCAACGAACCCTGTCTTGAAATCATCGGTCAATTCCGCCTTGTCGGCATAGGAAATCGTGCCATCGCGTTCTGTGATTTTCACCCGGCCTTCGGCAAAGACGCGCCTTGTTTTGCGGTCATAGATTACCTTATCGGCTTGCAATGCCCGGCCCTGATAGAAAATCTGGACGTCACCGCGGGCTTCCACAGTATCTTTGTTCCGGTCGAAAGCCATTTCGGCGGCGTCAACCAGCATCCGGTCTTTCTGGCCATTCGAGGAAGGAGTAACACCACTGCGGCGCGCAAGCCGTTCGTTGATCGTCTGGGAAGAAGCCGGGGCAGCCGTCAGCATCAACAGCGCAGACACTGCGCCATATGCCAAAAGCCCGATCGCCACCGCTTTTGTAAAAAAACGATGGGCGGGACGATATGCGGGGCTATAACGCCGCCCCATTTAACCATCCTCCAGATGCAACAACACTAGCACGCCAAGCATGCTCCCGATGAGGGCTGGCGACCATGCCGCCACGGGAGCGCTCAGCAGGCCGGCGCCGCCAAGATCAGATGTCACTTTTGTGGCCACATAAAGCACGAAGCCTGCTGCCACGCCACCTGAAACCATACGCGCATTACCACCAAACCTGAAGAATCTTAAGGAAAAGGATGCAGCAATAAAAACCATAGCAGCAAGTAAAAGGGGGCGCGACAGAAGTTCTTGATATTTCAGGCGATATTTATTTGCATCTAGTCCGGCCGCCTGTGACCGGGCGATCACGGACGGCAGCGTCCAGAACGGCACAGAATCGGGCGCAATAAACGATTGCGTCACCTGTTCCATCGTCAGGTTTGTCGCCAGCAGATAGGTATCGACTTCTCGGGGATTTTCGCCGGGTGCATTGACCCTGGAACCGTATAATTCCCAGGCGCCGCTCGTGAATTTTCCCCGGGGCGCCTCCACCCGTTCCAGGAAATGCCCGTCCCGGTCGTAAACGAATACCGTGACAGCGGCGAGATTTGTACCCGCATCGCTCGCACTCTCGGCCCGCAGGATGGATTGCCCGTCGACGCTGCGCTGACGGATCCAGATCCCGCCCTCGGCGCTGGTCTTGAGCGTCCGCCCGGCAATCTTGGTCTCGATACGGTCCGCCCGCAGTTTCATGGCTGCTGAGAGCGGATTGTAAATTACGGTAGACAAAATGCCCAGCAAGATCGCGAGTAAAACCACGGGCGTCAGAAACTGCCAGACCGAAACGCCCGCAGCGCGCGCCACCACAAGTTCCAACCTGCGGGTGAGATTGACCAGCGCAATCATCGTCGATCCCAACATCACAAAAGGCAACACTTTTTCAGCGATTGAAGGTGTACGCAGAAACGAGACGAACGCCAGCATGAGCGTTGTACCGCCGGGAAGATCCGCAGATTTACGCAGCATTTCCACGAAATCCAGAATCATGATCAGCGCGAAGATCGAGCCAAAAACCGCAAGAATCGTTGTCAGGAACCGCCACCCGATATAACGCGCGAGCGTCGTCGCCATCATGCGGGCTGCCCCGGGGCAGAAACAATCTCAGGTAACAGGCTTGGGCGCAGCAACGCAGAGCGGCGACCAAGGTGATCACCCGCGTCCCGGAAAAGATGGAATTCAAGCCTTACCATTTCCGGTTTCCGAACAGCCGAGCGCGCCCTTTTGGCCAGACTCGAATCTGAGATTGCAAGCCCTTGTACATGGACAGGTTTCAACGTCTTCCCGGCAAGTGCAAGATAACATGGAGTGCCTCCAGCGATAACCGCTCATATTTCTGGCAAGTGTTGCCGAATGGTCCCGCCTCCTGACCCATGTGCCCGCGCCAAAAGGCGAATTTACGGCGGAGACACGAAAGTTTCGACGAGGTGGCCTGTCCGGATTTGCAACCGGGGCTCAAAGCTCTCCCGCAACCACCTTGCCGGCTTCTGCCGTTCCCAGCGTTCCGCCAAGATCCCGCGTTCGCCCGGTTGGAATAGCCAGGGAGCGCTCGATCGCTGCAACGATACCCGCCGCCGCTTCCCTTTCGCCCAGATGATCAAGCATCATTGCCGCAGACCAGATTTGTCCGACAGGATTGGCGATGCCCTTGCCGGCAATGTCGGGCGCGGACCCGTGAACCGGCTCAAACAGCGAAGGGAAATCGCCCGAGGGATTGATGTTTCCTGACGGCGCAATTCCGATTGTTCCCGTACAGGCCGGGCCGAGATCGCTCAAGATGTCGCCAAACAGATTCGAACCGACGACGACGTCAAACCAGTCTGGATGCAGCACGAAATTGGCAGTGAGAATATCGATATGATATTTGTCAACTTTCACATCTTTGTACGCCCTCGCCATTTCCGCCACGCGGTCGTCCCAATAGGGCATGGTGATGGAAATGCCGTTGGATTTGGTTGCTGATGTCAGATGTTTTTTCGGGCGCGATTGCGCCAGATCGAAAGCATATTTCAGCACACGGTCGACGCCTTTTCGCGTCATGACAGTTTCCTGCATCACCATTTCGCGTTCCGTGCCTTCAAACATCTTGCCGCCGATGGAGGAATATTCACCTTCCGTATTTTCGCGCACTACGAAGAAGTCGATATCGCCGGGCTTGCGGCCGGCGAGCGGGCAGGGGACTCCGGGCATCAATCGCACCGGCCGCAGGTTCACATATTGGTCGAACTCCCGCCGGAACATCAGCAGCGAACCCCAGAGCGAGACATGATCCGGGATTTTTTCGGGCCACCCCACCGCGCCAAAAAAGATTGCATCATGTCCACCGATTTGCGCCTTCCAATCTTCCGGCAGCATGCGGCCATGCTTCTCGTAATAATCCCATGACGAGAAATCAAACGTGTCGAGTTCGAGCGAGAAACCAAAGCGCGAGGAGGCTTTTTCCAGCACGCGTAGCCCCTCGGGCATGACTTCCTTGCCAATGCCATCGCCTGCGATGACGGCGATACGGTAGCGGCGGTTTGTGTTGGTCATGTCACGGCTTTCCGAAAAAATCCTTCAAGGCGGCGGCAGTCTCTTGAGGAAGCTCCTCCGCCAGATAATGCGCGCCGGGCAGGGCAAACCCCGTAACATGCCCGGCGCGTTGACGCCACAGTTCCAGCGCGTCAAAACACTTTTCTATAGCGCCGTTCTTGCCCCATAAGGCCAGCATTGGTATCGGTAATTTGCGCGCTCCATCCGCGTCGTCATGTTGAATGTCGATGCTAGCTCCAGCGCGATAGTCTTCGCAAGACGCATGTACGCAGGCCGGATCGCGAAAACAGCGTAGATATTCAGCCAGCGCCTCGGGCGCAAAAACCTCTGTCGTCTTTGCGCCAGTTGTCGACTTACGCAACCAATAGGCGTCCGTGTCGGCCAGTATCATGCGTTCTGGAAAATCTGCGGGCTGGATGAGAAAAAACCAGTGCCAATAGGCGCGTGCAAAAGCCTCTGTTGTATTGCGATACATCTCGCGCGTCGGCGCTATGTCGAGCACGGCGAGCTTTTCAACCCGATCAGAATAATCCATCGCAAGGCGATGCGCCACGCGCCCGCCGCGATCATGCCCCGCGAGAAAAAAGCGGCTGTGCCCCAACGCGTCCATCACTTGCACCATATCAGCAGCCATGGCGCGCTTGGAATAAGGCAGGTGCTGCCCATCGCTGGGAGGCTTGGATGAATCGCCATAGCCGCGCAGGTCGGCAACGACGATGGTGAAATGCTTCGCCAGCAAAGGCGCAACGCGGTGCCACATTACATGAGTCTGCGGATAGCCATGCAGCAGCAGCAACGGCGGCCCCATGCCACCGGTGCGGCAACGGATCGTCACATCACCGAGGGCCGCGTCAAACGCGCGAAACCCTGGAAAGAATCCGTCGGAAATTTTAACATCTCGCAACATCTTGATGACTCTTTTCCCGTTCACGCGGGTTGGCCGCTTGCCTATCCTCGCATGACTACCCATGATGCCAGTCACATTCCCGCCGATTCACGGCTCTCTTCCCAAGAGGATCACATGCCCCTGAGCTTGACCACCCGCTTTGTTGCTCTTAGCCAGATTTCCGCCCCAAAGCAGACAAAAGGCGCGAAGACGGCTTCCGTACCAACGGTGCTGGTTGTGTTTGCAGGGAAGGACGGAAGCTATTCGGAAGCATCGCAAAAACTGCTCGGCGCTGCGGCAGAAGCAGTTGCCCGGGCCGCAAAAGCAAACAAATTCAAAGGTAATGCCGGCTCATCCCTCGATATTCTTGCTCCAGCCGGACTCACATATGACCGGCTTCTCGTCGTTGGCACCGCGCGCAAGCCTGCCGACAACGAGCCTGCGCCCGATCCTGCCAGCCCCATGCTGGGCGGTGCGCTGATGGGTAAGCTGA
>CANJJI010000180.1 GCA_947474545.1 Beijerinckiaceae bacterium
ACATGGCGTTGAACGTCATGCAAAAAGACGGTGGAAAAGTATCCCTGCGCGGCAAGATCAAAAAAGCAGGGTGGGATGACGCATACCTGTCAAGACTTCTGACCCTGTTTTGAAATGCGATTGCCCTGCAAGCCGATCTCCTTCCTGTATGTTCATGTTTTGTTCGTACACAAGATCACGCAACCATGGATATTTCTGCAGCCATCGATCTCAACAAAACCCTCCTCGCCCGCATCATCGCGGGGCTCTTCACTTTGTTGGGTGGCGGGACTGGGCCTGCGCGGATTTCTGTAGATCTGCACCGCAGTATTGTCCGGGTCCTGCGTCCCGCTGAATCCGCCGTGCGGCGGTTGATCGTGGTTCTGGTGACGATCACAGGCATGAAGGCGCCGCCACCCCGGACACTGGCGCAATCACGTTCCATACCCCCGGGGCTTGCCCGCACAGGAGAGTGCATAAAGCGCCAGTCTTTTGCGCTTTTCGATCCCCATCAGCGGTTCTGGCGACAGCGCCCGGCGAAAAAAGCCCCCGCTGCTCTGCCGCGCATTCTATCGCTCGACAGCGAGGGCCTTCGCAGGCTCAGGGAGAGCCTCGACGCCCACTCAATGCCAGACAAAAAACCTGCCGATATCAGCCCCCTCAATCTCCTGCGCCGTCTTGAGGCTGTCATTGGCGCTCTCGAAGATCTGCCACGTCAGGCCAAACGCCTCGTCCGCGCACTGGCCCGGCGGCAAAATGTGCCAAAGCTGAAATTCAGAACGCCCCTGCGCCCCGGACGCCCGCCGGGCCATCGCCAAAAACCGCGCCTGGAAGTGGATCACGTATTGCGCGAATGCGACTGGCTTGCCCGCAATGCGCTGCCGCCCGTCCCCGATACGTCTTGACGATCTGTGCGGCTGAATTTTACGAAACCTGCCAACCCGGAAGCGCAAGACGATCCGGGGTTGCGATGTTGCGTTCTCGTCTCATGAGTTCAGGCAGCACAATGAATGATAGCGACTCGTCAGCCCACGCACCTTGCTTCAACTTGACCTTCCATTGTCAAAACCCCTTCATTCCCTGTACAAGCAGGCAGGCATTGCCAAGACGATGCGTCAGGGAAAAAGCGGAACGATGGCTCATCGGCTGCACAAGACATTGACTGGCTCGAAGCGAGACAACGCTTGCGCCGCGTCCCAAACCAGGCTGCAAAGGATGGAGGCCCCTCAAAAGCGCTTCCTGCTGCAAAATTGAACGCCACGCCCCGCGTCTCCGCGCTTGAGCCCTTCAAGATCCGCAGTTTCAGATTCCAGTGGCCTGCCGACCTCTGCTCGTCCTGGGCCTTCGAGATGGAGACGCTGATCCTCGGCTGGTACGTGCTGGTCGAAACCCAGTCCGTGCTGATGTTGTCGATTTATGCGTCCATGCAATATCTCGGCACTCTGCTCGCGCCTATGTTCGGCGTAGTGGGCGACAGGGTAGGGCAGCGTAATCTCCTGTCGGCGATGCGCGGGTTTTATTTTCTGCTTGCGTCGACCACCATGACCCTGGCCTTCACCGGATTGATGAATCCCTATCTTGTACTCGGCACAGCAGCACTGATGGGGTTGGTGCGGCCGTCAGATATCGGTATGCGCACGGCATTGGTGGGCGAAACTGTACCCCATGCCCAGTTGATGGGGGCGATGAGCATTCAGCGCTCCACTCAGGAATCGGCGCGTATTGTTGGCGCAACGTCGGGAGCGGGACTGGTTGCCGCGCTGGGCATAGCGCCAGCCTATGCGGTCGTTGTCTGCTTCTATGCAGCTTCAGGCCTGCTGACTCTGCAAACCGGCTCGGCACGGCCTGTCAAAACAATGCAGGCAGGCGAAGCCGCTCCACCCTCGCCATGGCTCGATCTGAAGGAGGGGCTCGCCTATGTCTGGAACACGCCCTATCTGCGTGGTGTAATGGTCCTCGCCTTTCTGCTGAATATGACGGCCTTTCCCGTGTTCGGCGGATTGCAGCCCTATGTGGCAAAATCGGTCTACCAGTCCAATCAGACCACGCTTGGCTATCTGACGGCCTGCGCCGCCTCCGGCGCATTTTTCGGATCGATTGTGCTGACCCGTTTCAGCAGCTTCTTACAGCCCTCGCGGCTGATGATTTATGCGAGCATCTCCTGGTATGTAGTTCTGTTCGTGTATTCGCAGATCACGACAGCGCCTTTGGGCATGGCTGTGCTGTTTTTCGCCGGCGTCGCGCAAGCAGCTTCGCTTGTTCCCATGGCGGCAATTTTGCTGCGTAATTCCGATCAGAAGTTTCGTGGAAGGATCATGGGCGTGCGCATGCTCGCGATCTACAGCAACATGCCCGGTATCTTGCTGGCCGGATATCTGATCCCGAAATTCGGCTACGCGCCGGTGGCGGGCGCCTATTGTATCTTTGGCATCTTCATGACGGTGGTGATTATCTATCACTGGCGCAAAGCGCTTTGGCAGAATGACGCGCCGGCCAACGTGCGGTGATCGATCCTCCCTCGCCCCCGCTCATACAATCAGCTATGATCCCTGCAAATATCCGGAGGAAAAGCCATGCCCGATGATCCCCATATCCAGACCAAGGCTGCCAGTCGTGTCACGGTCCTCAATCCCATGGGCTTCCCGCCAAAAATCACAGCGAAAAATCCCGCGGCCCGGCCAGCCAGCCTTGAAGGCAAGACTGTTTTTCTCGTCGACTGCCGCTTCGACGATTCCATCGAGTTGCTGAAACAGGTCGAAATCTGGTTCGCCGAAAAAATGCCATCGGTGAAAACGAAGATGGTTTCGCTCAACAATGTCTACCGGCACGATGATCCCAAGACCTGGGAAGAGATCAAAGCCAATGGCGATGCTGCCATTCTGGGTGTTGGCCATTGCTCCACCTGCGCACCGGCAGTCACGACCCACGCCATTACGCTGGACACGAAATGGGGCGTGCCGACTGTCGCTATTCACACCGACAAGTTTGTGAAAGTGGTGGAGAGCGTCGCCCGCGTCGGAGGGCTCGCTCATTCGCCCAAAGCCTTTGTGCCGCAACCCGTTATGGGCAAGACGGCAGCCGAGTTGCGCGCCTATGTCTTCGGCAATGATTGCAATACCGGCAGGCCCGTGATGCAGGAAGTGATCGAAGGGCTGACGCGCGCTGTTGCTGCATCGGGAGCCGCCGATTTTGCCGCAACGCCGCGCATCGCTGCGACTGACACAGAAGATAATCTGCACCGGCTTTTCATGGAAAACCGCTGGACTGATTTCCTGCCTATCGTCCTGCCAACAGAAGAGCGTGTCGCTGCCATGCTCAAGGGCACATCGCGCAAGCCCGATGAAATCGTCGGCACTCTGGAGCCGACCCATAATCGCGGCCCCTGGAGCTTTACGGTCGAGAAAGTCGCCGTGAACGCGGTGATGGCGGGCGCGCTGCCCGAGCATCTGCCGGTTATTCTGGCGCTCGCCTCAAGCCATGTGTCCGCGCGTGGTTCCACGTCGTCATCCGCTTCCGCGATGGTCGTCGTCAACGGCCCGATCCGCCACGAAATCGGCATGAACGCGGGCACTGGCGCCATGGGTCCCTATAACCATGCCAACGCTGCGATCGGCCGGGCCTATGGCTTGATTTCGCAGAACGGGCAGGGCGGTTCGGTCGTCGGCGAAACCTTTATGGGCTCCATCGGCAACGCCTATACCTATTCCAACATCACGTTTGCCGAGAATGAGGAGCGCAGCCCCTGGGAGCCACTGCATGTGCAAAAGGGGTTTGACGCGAAATCCAGCACGGTCAGCATTTTCTATGGCTGCCGTTCCACCACGTTCAATCTCGGCCTGCGCGAAGACTATTGGCGCGAGCACGTGCGTGACATGCTTGTCGGTACCGATACGTTGACGCCGCCCTGTCTGCTGCTTGATCCAATCACAGCGCGCCAGTTCATCGATCGCGGTGGTTTTGTGAAGAAAGCGGACCTCATCACATGGCTTGCGAAAACCGCGCAAATGCCGGCGGGGCGCTATTGGGATCAGCAGCTGATCCAGAATTATGTCTATCCCCGCGCCACATTCGGCGAGGAGCCCTTGGCGACAAAGCTCAAGGCAGCAAAGGATGAACTCATCGAAATCTGGGAAGCCAAGGACATTAACGTTGTCGTTGTTGGCGGCGAGACCAATGGCTATTGGCAGATAATGGGCGCCAATCACCGCATCACAGTAGATGTGGACAAGTGGCGTTAGAATAATCCCGCGTGCATTCCCGCACATTTATCTCCGGTGGACGGTGTTGAACTGAACGGCGTTTAACCGAGGGATAAACATGCGCGTTCCATCTGCCGTCCCTGGACTTGTCGCAGCCTGCCTGGTGCTGCCCATCTGCAGTGCTTCTGCGGGCGCGGTGCTGACTCCGCTCAATCCCCCCGGTTGCAAAAGCGCACCCGGCAATGCCGCTGCGACACGCGAGGATCACAGCGAGGTCATTTATTATTGTGCCGGAGTAAACGGCTGGCGCATCCGCAAGACGGCTTTTGGAACTTATGTCCACGCCGTTTTTACGCCGCCTTCTGCGAACAAACCTGCGCTCACCTTGAGTGCGCCTTATGATATCGGCCCGCGTATCGAATGGCACATGTCAGGGCAAGGGACTCCCTTCGCGGCTGTCGTGCGCCTTCATACCCGCCTCGAAAGCGGCAAGACAGCAAGCGCGCTGGCCGTTCTGGCACTTTCATCACGTTCGGCCTGTGTAGCAGCCATCGTCGATGGCGCGGCGGCTGACGCCAACGGGCAGGCGCACAAAGCCGCATCCGGACTTGCAAATGGAGCCGCCTGTCCTTCCATTCCCACTATTATCGGCCCGCAAACCGAAGTGGCCCGTGAACTGTCGGATCGCAACAAGGTGAATTGAATCCCCCTCATTTGCTAGCTGCGTTACGCTTGGCCTATGTTGACCCCAACAAACAGCAAACGGGGAATAGCATGGAAAACGAGACCAGGGCTGCACTGGCGGGCGGCGTCAGGCAGATGGGGAAGACCGGCTTTGAAGTCAGCCGTCTCGGCTATGGCGCGATGGAATTGTCGGGAGCGCCAAGAGCGCGCGATATTCCGGAAAAAGATGTTATTTCGTTTCTTAACCGTGTCCTCGATCTCGGCATCAATTATATCGATACCTCAATAGATTACGGCCGGAGCGAAACCTTTATCGGCAAGGCGATCTCGCACCGGCGCGCCGAATATTATCTGGCGTCCAAATGCGCCTGCGTCGCAGGGCTTGCCGAGGATTCACAAGAACACGAGACACATATCTATACCGCGCAGAACGTCATTGCCGGTATCGAACAAAGCCTGCGCCGTCTCAAGACAGATTATCTCGATGCCGTGCAGGTACATGGCAATCCCACCCGCAAGGAGCTGGAAGAGGGCGGTGTCATTGATGCGCTGATCAAGCTGAAAGAGCAGGGGAAGGTGCGCCATTTCGGCATTTCCTCGCGCCTGCCATTATTGGCCGAATTTGTCGATGTCGACTGTTTTACTATCGTGCAAGTGCCCTATTCAGCCCTTCAACGCGCTAACGAAGACATAATCGCAGCCCTGCGTAATGCAGGTAAGGCCATCGTCATACGCGGCGTGACGGGGCGCGGCGCACCAGCCAAGGGCTGGGCCACCCGGCCAATCGGCACGGCGGATGGCGAGGTCCGGGACCTCTGGGACAGAGCAGGCCTCGACGAATGTCTCGAAGGCATGACACCCATCGAATTCATGATCCGCTTCGCCATGGCCAACGAGAATGTCGACGTCGCGCTAGTGGCAACGACCAACGAGGGCCATCTGAAAGCCGATATCGACTTCGCAAACAAGGGCGCCATGAATCGTGAATTGTTCGCCAAGGTCTGCGAACGCATCAACGCTGCAGGTGCAGGACCGGGGCAGGGACGCTATCTCGGCGGCGGACCGACGCCTGTGCTTTGAGGATGCAGAAGCGATCCGGGAAGTATGTTTCGGACCGGAGCAGACCGGACTGGCAAACGCTTATGACCAAACTGTGGAAGTTCTGACATCCGCAGGTTGGTCTGGCAAAAGTCTGAATCGACAATCAATGCCGGTGCGATGGCACACATAATTCCGGAAAGATTTACACTACATCTCCCCAGGAGCGGCCAAGGCCTGACGGGAGATCGATTATGAGAATGTTGAATACGATCGTCCTTGGCGCTTCGAATATAGTATCGGGAACGGCATGCCTCTTGCTGGTCTGGGCAATCCTTAATGCGCCCCCTAAAATTTCATTGTTCGCGATCCTGGATCAGGCCTTGCACGACACCTTCACCTGGTGGTCTGTTGGTATGACAAAACTGACGCTTGCCGTATGGGGCGCAACCTTGCTGCTGCACGGGGTTCACAAATTGTGGGCATTTTCGCGCAGCTTATAGACAGGGTGTTGATTTCCACTGAGAAGTGACCCGAGTTGATGATGAGATTTGGTCAGGTTGTCGTCAAGTTTCGGTTCTTCACCCTGGCTGGCTTTGCGGGTTTGGCGGTGATGATCGACCTGCATTCGCGCCGTGTCGTCGGCTGAGCAACCAGCAACCGGTTGAAATGCGATCTGGCCTTGCGCGCACTGAACAATGCGGCGGCGCTTCGAAACCCGTCACAGGGCTGCATTCACCATACCGACAGGGGCAGTCAATACTGTTCACTCGACTATCAGACGCGGTTGCGTGATCTTGGGTTCAAAGTATCGATGAGCGAAAATGGCAACTGTTACGCCAATGCCGCCATTGAGACCTTCTTCAAAACAATCAAGGCAGAGCTGGTCTGGCGGTATAACTGAGCAACGCAACAGCAGATCACCAATGCCCTCTTTCAATACATCAACGGCATTTACAACACGCGTCGCAAACACGCAGCCATAGGAGGCCTATCACCCGTCAAATTCGAACGAATATCAGCCTGAATGAGAACAGCATGCGGAATTAAATGGGGACAAGTCCAATCGGCGGTGCTTACGCTATTCTTCCTCCAGGTGACAAAATCGCAGAAACAAAACCATCATGACGCTCCGGGGGACGGAGTGGCTGCAGCCGGAAACCGGTGTAGTCTGGAGCCGCGGTCTGTTTTAATCAGCCCCGAACAGTTTTCGGCGGGCCTGGATGCCTCCAACCCTAGTCTCGCCCTCGTTTGCGATCCAGCCCGGCAAGCCCAGTGCATTGGCGCGATAGAAACTGAGTTCGGAAGCCATGCAAGTCAGAAAGCTGGCGACGAGTTTCTGGCTCAGCACGATGTTGGAGCCATTGCGTGGCGGTTCCTTGAGCAGCCCGGCGCGATGGGCGTCTTCAAGCAGGCGGCGGAGATGCGAGCGCGAGACGCCAAATTGTTTGCCGAATTGATGCAGGTCTATCGAAACAGGCGCGATGTCCTTCCCGCTGCCCAGATCATAGCTCGCAGCGACACACCGCAGCAGCAGCATCCAGCCGCCGTCGTGATCTACGAAATAGGCCACTTCCTCGAAAGCATCCAGAAGATGCCATCCCGCGATGACCTCCGCGCCGCCGCGCGTACGCATGTTCCAGCCAAAGCGTTCTTCGGTAACGTGACGCTTGGCCAGATGTTCGCCAGGCGACGCTGCGTCGATAATCGCGAATATGGCCTGGTTCCATGCCTCGACGATCTCAATAAATTCGGACGTTGGTGCGAGATAATTGACGCGGGAATCCTTGTCAGCTGGGCGGCTGTTCAGATACCCGCCAAGACGCATGATGCCGAGAATGGCGGCGACTCTGCCCGCGCTGGCGCAATTTTGTTGTTTGCACAGGCGCTGCAGATTGGCCAGCGTGAGGCCGCTGCGCGGATCTTCGGGATTGCGGGTGTCGTAGAGGTACAGCGCATAGACCAGCATTTCGAAACGCTGCGCCTCCGTGACGACTTTGTTGAGGATGGTATTGTGCGAAAAATGGCTTGGAATCAAAGCATCATAAGTCTGCAGGCCTTCCAGAAATGTCGGGCGATCGCGTAACTCCAGCAGGCGCCGCCATTCCCAGGCCGGCATCCGCCGTGAGATTTCAGTGTCCATAAAGTCGAGGCAGAAACTATCAGGCACCGTTGCAAATCGCTCTCGTTGATTCCAGCTAATTGTAACAAGGAGAAGTGATAAAACAACTTGGTGCGAACCGGGATTTATCGGTTCGAAATCCAATGTGTTGGTTAGAGACCAAGCATGACGAGTGTGGCAGACTTTTACACGAATGATCAGCTGACGATTTTCGCGTTCAAGTCCTACAAGGATAAAAACTGCAAAATCAGAATGGAGGGTAGGGGGTGACCTTGCCCCTTTGGCCTAATCCAGTTTGAAGTTCGTTCTGGCCCATCGAGAGGACCAGAGCATGAAACGGAATCGTTTTTCGGAAGAACAGATCATCGGGATTTTGAAGGAGCATGAGGCCGGGGTTTCTGTGGCCGATCTTTGCCGCAAACACGGCGTCAGTGATGCCAGCATTTACAAGTGGAAAGCCAAATTTGGCGGCATGGATGTTTCGGAGGCCAAGCGGCTGCGGGCGCTGGAAGACGAGAACGGCAAGCTCAAGCGGATGCTGGCCGACGCGATGCTGGATAATGTGGCGCTGAAGGACCTTCTGGGAAAGAAATGGTAACGCCCGCTGCCGAGCGGAAAGCGGTCGCTTATCTCAAGGCCAGCCACGGGATGAGCGAACGCCGGGCGTGTAAAGCCATCGGCTGTTGCCGCATGAGCGTGCGATATGATGCCACCCGGCCTGACGATTCTGAACTGCGCGCGCGCATGAAGGCAATGGCCCATGAGCGCCGACGCTTTGGCTACAGGCGGTTGCATGTCCTGCTCAGGCGGGAGGGGCATGTGGTGAACCACAAGAAGCTGTTCCGGCTCTACCGCGAGGAAAAGCTGGCCGTACGCCGCCGGGGCGGACGCAAGCGGGCCATGGGGACACGGGCGCCCATGCTGGTTCCGCTTGGTCCCAACGAACGCTGGAGCCTCGACTTCGTGTCCGATCAGCTGACAGACTGCCGCCGGTTCAGGATATTGACCCTCGTGGATGACTGTACGCGCGAATGCCTGAGCCTGCTGGCTGATACATCGCTTTCGGGCATCCGGGTGGCGCGCGAACTGGACCGGATCATACGGGAACGGGGCAAGCCCAAAATGATCGTCAGCGACAACGGCAGTGAGTTCACCAGCAATGCCATCCTTGCCTGGTCAGATCAGGCGAAGGTCGAATGGCATTACATTGCGCCGGGCAAGCCGATGCAAAACGGCTTCATCGAGAGCTTTAATGGCCGTCTGCGGGACGAGTTCCTCAACGAGACACTGTTCTCGTCGCTCACCCATGCGCGCTCGGCCTTGGCCGACTGGAGGACGGACTACAACAACACCCGCCCACACTCCCAACTCGCGTGGCAAACCCCGATCGAGTTCTCCATGCGCTTCGAACCGCGCCGGGCTCAGGCGCTGCGCAACATGAAAAGCTCCGCGCCAGAGCCCGGCGCTCAACCCGCCCAAATGGGCAAACCAAACGCCAGATACGAACTCACAACTGGATAAAACTTGGGGGCAAGGTCA